>JAFVYL010000036.1 GCA_017508665.1 Clostridia bacterium
ACAGATTTACAGTCTGCCCCCTTTGGCCGCTCGGGAATTCCCCCATATAAGCTGGAGCTGGTGAACGGAGTCGAACCATCAACCTGCTGATTACAAATCAGCTGCTCTGCCATTGAGCCACACCAGCGTGCTGAACAGTCAATATTATAACAGAAAGGAATAGCATTGTCAATACCTTTTTGAAAAAAATATTTTTTTATAATTCAGTTTTTATGATGTTATATTATTATGTCTTTATACGCAGATATTCCGAGTGTTGACTTGGAATTATCTATATGGTATAATTATGGAATAAATAGTAAAATGAAGGTTTATGATTATGTATTCCCGTGTATACGTTGAAATTACAAATATATGTAACCGTGCATGTTCTTTCTGTCCTGGTACTAAAAGAGAAAAGAGAAGAATGACACTTGATGAGTTCTCGGTTATACTCGACAAGCTTGTGGGGGTGACGGAATATATCTATCTTCACGTTATGGGTGAGCCGCTGACACATCCCAATCTTGTGAGCTTTATAGATCTTGCCGCATCACGCGGGTTTAAGTGCTCCATTACCACAAACGGTACGCTGCTCGGCAAACATAAGGAAGAGCTGATCGCGTCGTCTGTATATAAAGTCAATATTTCTGTACATAGCTTTGAGAATGGAACAGAGGAGGAGTATCTCTCATATCTTAACACGTGTTTTAACTTTGCTGACGAGGCTTCGCGATGTGGTATTCTCACCGTTCTCAGACTTTGGAACAGAGGTCACGATGGCGGAAGAAACCTTGATACGATGACTCTTCTCCGTGATAAGTTCGATAGGGAAGAATGGCGCGAGGGGGCAAACGGATTCAGGATCCGTCACAAATTGCATCTTGAATGGGGTGACAGATTTGAATGGCCTGATGTCGAGTGCGATGAGCTCGGAGATAAGGTTTTCTGTCATGGGCTCGGTGACCATTTCGGCATACTTTCAGACGGTCGGATAATACCTTGCTGCCTTGATAGAGAGGGAGTGATCGAGCTCGGCAACATCTATACAGATGAGGTTGGAGAGGTACTCTCATCACCGCGCGCGGAGGCTATGCGTGAGGGCTTCAAATGTAAAAAAGCAACTGAGGAGCTCTGCCGTAAATGCGGATATGCAAGAAGATTCAAGATATGATAACCGTTTATAAAATGAAAAAGCACTCTCCTTATTAAGAGTGCTTTTTATGTATTTGACAACCATAGTTTACATTATATGACTAATTGCTCATTTTATTTTGTTTTCTATAATATCCATATATGTGTTCCAATCGTGTCTTGAGAGATAGTGGGAGCCTTCTCTGATATAGTAGGCAGCATCTCCGTCGGAAAGTACTGTCTTTGGTTTCGGCACCTCTCCGTTGTGAATAAGACCGTGCTTTTTATAAAGGGAATACACAGGACTCAAGGACGCAAGACACAAAAATTCCGAGGTCGGGTCTGCCCATATATCATCCTCCGCACTTCCTATTATGATATGTCTTGGTACGGACAGCGATAAAAGGAAATTCTGGTCGAAGGACATCTCTACCTTAGCGGCTACATCTCGGTTGAACGCGGGACAGAACCAATAAGGAAATACCTCGGAGATTCTGGCGTATCTTTCACCAACCTTATCGCGCTCAAGCGCCGCACCGCAGCATCCGGAATCATTGGAAATTATATATTTGAATCGTGTGTCAAAAGCTCCTGTTAAGAGAGCTGTCTTTCCAAGTCTTGAGTGACCGATAACTGCTATGTTATCGAGATCTATTACATCCGCGAGAGTCTGCACATAATCCATAACTCTCATTGCTGCCCATGCCCAGATAGCTATTTTTCCGGGGGCGTTATTCTTTCGTCTTGATTTTACAAGATATTTTGCTACTCCTTTCTTGAAGTCGTTGTCGTCGCTCGTAACGTCTGTGTATTTGAAAGAGAAGAGCGCAAAGCCTCTTTCTACTATTTCTTCGGTCGGCATATATTTGTTAGCCTCACCGCCGTCGAAATCTATGTATACAAAAGCGGGGCATTTTTTCTTATTTTTCGGTATTACCGACATTGCAGGAAAAGAGAAGCTGTTGCCGTCCATTTCAAATTTAAACGTCAGATTGCGCTTTGTGGCCTTACCTGCGGCGAATCTGTCATATATTTCACCCTCCTTGACGAACATATGATCGGGATTTCCCGGCATTTCGCCAAACTGTCTCTCGCAGATCAGCTTCTTGATTTTTTCCTTTTTCTTCTCAAAATCGTTTGCGCTTTTGACTCCGTCTATCGGTGAGGGTATATTTCTTTCGTTAATGAGTTTTTCTACGTTGTTCATATTGGTACAGCCTTTCCGGTTGATCGTGATTTTATTATAAGTCCGTTCCTATTTTTTGTCAATAGATTTGACAAATAAACGTGCGTATGTTACAATATACAAAAAAGAAGGAGGGAACAGACATGTTTTATATGCATTTGCCGAGCGACGTGGAGTTTATTATTGACCGTATGCGTTCGCACGGGTATTCTGCGCACGTGGTCGGCGGTTCTGTCAGAGATTCCCTCATCGGTCGGGAGCTCGGTGATTTTGATATTACCACAGATGCATTGCCTGAGCAGACGAAGGCGGTGTTCTCCGAGTATAAAACGGTCGACACGGGTATTCAGCACGGTACTGTGATGTTGGTGCTTGACGGTACGCCCTATGAGATTACAACGTATCGTCTGGATGGAGATTACAAGGATAACAGACACCCCGAGAGCGTAACGTTTACTGCAAGTCTTGAGGAGGATCTCGCCAGACGTGACTTTACCGTCAATGCAATGGCATATTCACCGAGTGTCGGACTCGTTGATCCGTTTGACGGAGTACATGATTTGCAAAGGCGCATTATTCGTGCAGTCGGCGATCCTTATCGCAGATTCGATGAGGATGCCCTGAGAATACTGCGGGCTCTGCGCTTTGCCTCCACTCTTGGATTTGACATAGATGAAAGCACATCGATGGCGGCAAGGGAACTATCGTCCAACCTTGTATCAATATCCAAGGAGAGAGTATACACAGAGTTGAAGAAACTCATTTCGGGCACGGATGCCCATCGTGTATTACTTGAATATGCAGATATTATTGCTGTCGCTTTTGGCGGACTTTTCGTGAAAGAATTGCCGAACTATGAGAGATTTTTGAACGCTGATTATTTCACACGGCTGGCCGCGATTTTTGATATGAATTCTGAGGATCCGATTTCTGTCGCTGATAATGTACTCGCTTCACTAAAGACGGATAAGTTCACACGTACCCATACTGTTTCGGTGCTTAAAGCTTATAAGGAGGCCAATTTTACAGATGAAAGAGTAGCTCTTAAGACCCTCGCAAGATATGGAAAAGAGGCTGCGGATGGAGTGCTTTCTCTTGGTATTCTTGAAAAGAGATTTACAAATTCAGATAGAGAAGTCTTTATGGGAGCGCTGAATTCAGCCAAGCCGTATACTGTATCCGGGTTGGCGCTGCGAGGCAGTGATCTGTTAGCCATAGGATTCAAGGGGGAGGCTATTGGGGCTTCACTTGAGAAATTATTATATGCTGTTATAGACGGCAGTGTAGAGAACGAAAAATCGGCATTGATAGCATATCTTAGTAGAGATGCAGAGGTGTAATCATGCTTTGGGAAGAATTGTACGAAGAATATTCCGATATACCTGATAGTTTATTGCGATCAAGGATTATGTCGCTGGAGAATGTTGGCTCGGGATATGAAGTGGTTAGCCTTCTCACCGATATTGATAATGCCGAGATCAGGCTCAGACTCATTGAGCGTGCAATGGAGCTTGGCGCTGTATTTGATGAGGATGATTTTGCAACGCTCGACGGCGAGATTCCTTCATACCTGCTCGTTAAGCTGGCAAAGTACGGTAACATAGAATTCGGCGCTTCCGGAGACGTCGCAGACTCTCTTTGCTGTATTATTGATGAAAATGCGCGCCGGGCTCTGTACGAGAGAGCCTATCTTGAGGATGTAAGATTCACCGCGCAAGAGCTCGATGATATTGGATACGACGAGATCGATAGCGCCCATGATGAACTGTATGATGAGGATGAAGCGGATGAAGTGACCGAAGAAAAACACTACGGTTGTCTTTGGGCTCTGCTTTTTGGATTGTTTTTCATAGGCAAACCAAAACGCAACAATTAACCGACTTATGCACCGTCATCACCTGAAAATTCATTTTGAATATACTGATAATGGCTTTTGAGGTGTGACAATGGAAAAATACAGATTTTCAGTAGACGGTACTTCCGTCATAATCTATCCGTTCCATCCGAGCAAGACAGATTGGGAAAAAGTGATCAGTGAACTCTCGCAGGACGAACTTGCATGTATCATTTATCCCGATTCCGTCGCTGATTTTCGGGTGGAGTGCTTTGATAAAAATAATAAACAACCGAGAGAGCCGGGCATTATGCTTGCGGCTCTCTTTTGCTTTTTTAATGATGTGCGCGCTTATCCGAGAATGACACTTGAACTTGAATATAACGAAAGGATTTTGGAAATAGATCTTTCACCGATAAAGCAGTATATTTTTTCGGTTAATAGCGAAAAATGTAAAATACTATGTGCAAAAACGGTCGAATTTGCCGACGGAATAGAGATTGAATACTATCTTTTCGGAGGCAATATTCCGTGTGCGGCACTTCTTTGCCACGATTCTGATCTTTTTGATGAGACGGTACTCTTGCGTATTTTCAGCGAATCAAGATCGATCGGCACTCGCTTTGCTATGGCGGTGTCCTATTCTCCGGGCGGCATAAAGATAAAGTCAGTAGGCGAGGCTTTGCCGAGCGAGGCAATAGCTTGTGCGACCGTATGTATTTCAGAGAAGCATGTGCTGCAGACGGGAAACTGCGCTGCTTTTATCTCGGGCTCTCGGTATGATTTTAACATCTCACGTTCCCGCCTGACCTTTTATCCGGGGATAAAATATTTATCTTAATATTTTCTTGACTTTCCCCCTTTTTCTGTGATACAATAAATCATTATCGATCTATAGAGAAAGGGGGATTTGCATATGGCATTTGATGCTTGTATGATGAGAGCTGTGCTTTCTGAGTTTGCTTCACAGTTTCCCGAGGCTAAAATTGAAAAGGTATTGCAGCCGCAGAATGATGAAATAGATCTTGTTGTACACCACGGACGTACCTCGCGTCGACTCGTACTTAACGTGGGGCCGAATGCACCAAGACTGCAGTTATCGGACATAGCTAAAGAGAATCCCTTAAAAGCTCCTATGTTCTGTATGCTTCTCCGCAAGTATTTCCTTGGTGCAAGGATAGTAGGGGTTGAGCAGCTCGGATTTGACCGAATAGCTGTATTTAACGTTGCTTGCTATGACGAGATGGGATTCCCGACGGAAAAGAAGATAATATGCGAGATAATGGGCAAGTACGCTAATCTCATAGTGACGGATGCGGAATACAAGATACTTACCGCAATGAAGATAATCGACTTTGCGGCAAGCACAGTTCGTCAGGTTCTGCCGGGTATGAAATATCAGATTCCCGCAAAGCCGGATAAGCTCTCACCACTCGAAATAGATGAGTCGGCCTTTTTTGAAAAGCTCAGCGCTTTCCCACAGGAACGTACGGTTGAGAAATTTATCACGACCACCTATTCCGGTATTGCTACGCAGATCGCACACGAGATCACATCGCGCGCTACGGGTAGCATAGACGTACCCGTGTTAAATGTAGATAGGGACAGGCTCTTTAGCACCTTCCGTGAGTGGCAGGAGCTTTTGATAAATGAAAGATACCATCCTACCGTCGCTCTTGATGAAAGCGGCAAGCCGATAGACTATTCATATATGGACATAACCTACCTTGGAGACGGAGTTACCGTAAAGCATTACGAAAGCCTATCCGAGTTGTTCGATGCGTATTTTGCCGAAAAGGACAGACTTGAGAAGATACATCAGCGAGGCCGAGATCTTGTAACACTTCTTAATAACGCTACCTCACGTACCGAGCGTAAGCTTGCTATTCAGCGCGAGGCTCTCATTGAGAGCGAACGAGGCGAGGAGCACCGTCGCAAGGGCGATCTTATAATCGGTAATATTTATACGCTTAAGAGAGGTATGACGTCATTCAGCGCCATAGATTACTATGACGAGAGATGTCCTGAGGTTACTGTAGAGCTTGACTCCAGGCTTTCTCCTGCTGATAACGCGCAGCGTTACTATAAGCTCTATAACAAAGCTAAGGTGGCTAAAGAGGTGCTTACGAAGCAGGTTGCCATTTGGGAAGCAGAGCTTGTATATCTTGAAAGCGTTAAGGCATTCCTTTCAAATGCGGAAACCGAGGATGACCTCGCGGAGATACGTGACGAGCTGTACAGGAGTGGCTATTCTTCAAAAATGAAGGGCTACAGACCGCCGAAGCAAATCAAGGCAAGACCTATGCGATTTACCACGAGCGGCGGATACGAGCTCCTTGTCGGCAGAAATAACGTGCAGAATGATCATCTGACCTTTAAGGTGGCGGAAAAGCACGATATTTGGTTCCATACCAAGGATATACCCGGTTCGCACGTAATTATGGTGACCGGTGGGGCAGAGCCATCCGAGAGAGATTATACCGAGGCTGTGGCGGTTGCTGCTTATTATTCAAAGGCAACGCAGGATCTGGTAGCGGTAGACTATACAGCAGTTAAGAATGTGAAGAAGCCGCAGGGTGCAAAACCCGGCTTTGTTATCTATAAAACTAATTATACGGCATATGTAAAGCCTATGTCGGGAGAGGAGATTTCGGGTGGTTGATCTCGTAGGACTTCACAAGCATTTTATAATGGAGCATCTTCGCGAGGGTGACGTTGCGGTAGACTTCACAATGGGCAACGGAAACGACACGCTTTTCCTATCCAAAGCTGTGGGAGAGACGGGGCGTGTGTACGCGTTTGACATTCAAGAGGAGGCTCTCGCATCTACAAGAGCGCATCTCGAGTCGAATGGAGCTCCCCAAAATTACACTCTGATATGCGCATCGCACCATAGGGTAAAGGAGTTTGTCAGCGAGCCTATCAAGGCAGGAATGTTCAATCTCGGGTATCTCCCGAGAAGCGGAAAAAAGGCAGTTACCACAATGCGAGAGACTACTATGCCGGCCGTTGAGGCGGCACTCGAATTACTCGCACCGGACGGTGTGCTCATAGTCGCTATTTATCCGGGACATGAGGAAGGTGCGCTTGAGGGCGAAATGCTTAGAGAGTATTTCTCTAGTCTCTCACGCTTCCGCATTTGCCCATCTGAGTTTAAAATTCTGAATTCCCCCGCCTCGCCTTACTTCTTCCTTGTGGAGAAGAGCCCTAAGGCTAAGTACGGAGAGATATAAAAAAGTGTCAGCCAATGTGCTGACACTTTTTTATTGAAGATATCATTTTATTTTTTTAGAATTCCGGTCCGACTTATTTACTCTTTGCGGTACCTTAACGTTTGCACGTGCGCGCTTTGATTTTTTTATCAAACTCTCATCTATTTCATATTTTGCAAGTCTATTTTTGAGACGTGCGCAAAGATTATAAGCGGCGATGAGTAAGAGGAAGAGAAGTACATAGTTGAGGAGTATTGTAACTATTTCTCCTGCTGTGTAACTCAAGCGATATTCAATAAAGAAAGATACCGTATCAATAAGCTCCTTGACGCCATGCAAACCGAAGCTGAGAAGAGAGAAAACGGTAAGCGGCAGACCTGATGTACTGAGAAAGTCGGAGGTCGTGGGCGTTTTTACTACATCGTATACCGTGGGGATATTTACGCTTTTATTCTTCTTAGCCTTGCGCACAAGGAAATGCACGGCAATCGCTAGGTAGATGATCGACACGAGTGCAGAAATAAGAATTATTGCCACTGATGCTACGAGCGAAAAAAGGATAGATTCTAATGAATCGTAACGGTAATTGTAGATGAATGCTACGTAATAATAGGGAAGTGTATAGAAGATGCGCGCCGTGGATATCAAGATCATATGTACGAATGCCCGACCCGCACTCTCTCTGGCGCGTAGCACAAGCATTACGGTCGCAAGCATTGGAATGGCTAAAAAGTCAAGGGCTAGGGTAGTATAGTAGCTTATATATTCAAATGCAGCGCCGATAACGTCGTTTTCAAATAGATACGCAATGTGTGCGAGAGTATAGTTGATGACGTTTAACGCTGAATACATAAGGAATATATGCCATACTATTTTTTTTGTATCACGTTTCATTTTTTATTCCTCAAAAATAACTTTGGAACTATTCTATCATATTTTTTCAAAATTTTCAATACTAAATTATTGAATAGTATTTGAAAGGAGCAAAAATGGTAGCTAAATCAGACAAGGAGTTTTTTGTTCCGGCTGATTCTGACGGGCGGAATAATATGATGAGAAGGTTATATGAAAAGTATGGGGAGATAAGAGTATACCCTATTGCAAAAAGTATTATGTCAAGACCGATAGATGCGCTTTACGTAGGAGATGGAGAGATGTACATATGCGTATTCGCAGCGCATCACGCACTTGAAAGTATAACGTCAAATATAGCATATATGCTTGTTGACTATCTCTTGTATGGCTCGGGAGCTGGCAGAATATATGATGTAGATTGTAAATTATTATTGTCAAAATACTGCTTTATTATAGTACCCTGCGTAAATCCTGACGGAATAGAACTGAGATATCACGGGGCATCAGGCTCTCCTATATACGACAGGCAGATGAGAATGAGCGGTGGCGATTTCTCCACATGGCAGGCTAATGCCAGAGGGGTTGATCTGAATCACAATTACGATGCAGGCTTCTACAGATACGCAGCTCTTGCAAGAGATATGGGGATAATGCCCGGTGCTTCCCGTTATGGCGGAGAATATCCCGAGAGCGAGCCCGAGTCACGCGGTGTCGCAAATCTCGTACGCACAATTATGCCGTCTGCCGTAATCTCTCTCCACTCTCAGGGGGAGGAGATATATGCCTTTCCGGATACGCCCTACGTCAAGCGTATAGCCAGGCGCATTTCGTCTGCGACAGGTTATAGCATCGGTGTGCCGGAGGGCTCCGCCGCTTTTAGCGGACTTTGCGATTATACAGCCTCGCTGGGTATTCCGTCCTTTACCTTTGAGGTAGGACAAGGTAAAAATCCTCTGCCCGAGTCCGACATATCGGCAATATTCGAGAGGGTAGGGAAAGCTATTGTTACTTTGCCTACATTATTATAATTGTGAATAAATTGTAAATATTTAGAAATCCGAAAAAGTTTTTATTGACACGGCGCGCCGCGTATGTTATTATATAACACGTGCGTGAGCACAAAATTCAAATTCTCACATAGCGAGTGGGTTCGCTGCCGGTGCTCTCACGAGTCGCAGCGTTATGTCGCTATGGCGGAAAAACCAAGGAGGAACATAAAATGTTCGAAATTACTATCAAGCAGTTGCTTGAAGCAGGCGTTCACTTCGGTCACCCTACCAAGAAGTGGAACCCCAAGATGGCAGAGTACATCTTCACCCAGAGAAACGGTATTCACATCGTAGACCTTCAGAAGACCGTTAAGAAGTTCGAGGAAGCTTACAACTTCGTTGCAGAGCTTGCTCAGGAGAATGGCACTATTCTCTTTGTTGGTACTAAGAAGCAGGCAGCCGAGACCGTTAAGGAAGAGGCTGAGAGATGCGGTATGTACTACACCAACAACCGTTGGCCCGGCGGTATGCTTACCAACTTCCAGACCATCCGTAAGTCTATCAAGAGACTCAAGGATCTTGAGAAGATGCAGGCAGACGGCACCTTCGATCTTCTTCCTAAGAAAGAAGTTGCTAAGAAGAACAAGGAGATCGAGGATCTTCAGAAGTCCTACGGCGGTATCAAGGAGATGCATCAGCTCCCCTCTTGCGTGTTCATCGTAGATACTCGCAAGGAGAGAAACGCAGTTCTTGAGGCTAAGAAGCTTGGCATTCCCGTAGTTGCTATCGTAGATACCAACTGTGATCCCGATGATGCAGATTACATCATCCCCGGTAACGATGACGCTATCCGCGCTATTAAGCTTATCGCAGGCGCACTTGCTGATGCGGTTATCGCAGCTCACGGCGGCGTAGAGGAAGCTCCCGCTACCGAGACTGTTGAAGAAGCAGCAGAATAATTTTACCCCTAATTCAAAATTAAAGGAGAAATTAAAATGGCAGAGATTTCAGCAAAGGCCGTTGCCGAGCTCAGAAAGCAGACCGGCTGTGGTATGATGGATTGTAAGAATGCTCTCAAGGACGCTAACGGCGACTTTGAAGCAGCTGTAAAGATCCTTCGTGAGAAGGGTATGGCAGCAACCGCAAAGAAGGCAAGCAGAATCGCAGCAGAGGGTCTTGTAGACATCATGACCATCGACAACGTTACTGCTATCGTTGAGGTTAACTCCGAGACAGACTTCGTTGCAAAGAACGCTATTTTCCAGGAATTTGTAAAGTCTATTCTTAAGACTATAATCGCTAACAAGCCCCAGGACGTTGAGGCTCTTCTTGCTTGCAACGTAGCTGACGGTGAGGGCACTGTAGCTGATGCTCTTAACGAGCACACCTACAAGATCGGTGAGAAGCTTTCTATCCGCCGCTTCGTAGTTGTTGACGGTGTTGTTTCCACCTATATCCACGGTCTTGGCTCTACCGGTGTTGTAGTAAGCTTTGAGACCGACCTTGCTGACAAGGCAGAGTTCCAGGAGTGCGCAAAGAACGTTGCACTTCAGACCGCTGCTATGGCAGTAGCTTACCTCGATAAGGAGTCTGTTCCCGCATCCGTTCTTGCTGAAGAGAAGGCAATTCTCATCAAGCAGATGGAGCAGGATCCCAAGATGGCTGGCAAGCCTCAGCAGGTTCTTGAGAAGATCGTAGAGGGCAAGCTTGGCAAGTACTATGAGAACAACTGCCTTCTTGAGCAGGCTTACGTTAAGGACGACTCTATGTCCGTATCCAAGTATGTAGCATCCGTTGCTAAGGCACTCGGCGGCTTTATCAAGGTTACCGGCTATGTTCGTTTTGACAAGGGCGAGGGTCTTGAGAAGAGAGAAGAAGATTTCGCAGCAGAAATCGCTAAGATGGTTCAGGGCTAATATAGCTTCAGTGGCACCTGCGGTTACGTGGGTGCCACAACTTTTTGTCTAAGGGCGAGTTTTTTGTTGAATAATTCTTTGTTTTGTGAGGCGAATAATGTATAGGATAGGAATTTCAACATGCGGAAATAAACCGACCAATCTTAAAGGATTCATGGCTATGAAGTCTGCTGGAATTGATGCTGCGGAGATCTGCAAGAGTGACTACAGGGACGTCGATTTCAAAAGACTCAGGTCGGATGCAGATGCTGCAGGGATAGAGCTTTTCTCGATTCATTCGCATACTCATCCGAGCTTTGATATTTCTTCCCTCGATAATGAGAGCAACCGACGGGCACTCCGGGAATATTTTTGGCTTACGGATAAGGCATCCGAAATAGGTATTGACAAGATAATAATACACCCCACAAATACCCCCGAGCCGTTCGATCAGAATACGCGAGGTGAGAAGATCAAGCATGCGATGGAGTGCTTAGATAAGCTTGCAGAGCACGCATATGAAAAGGGTGTGACTTTAGCGGTTGAAAATCTGCCGAGAACCTGCCTTGCAAATACGATAGAGGAGCAACTGTACATATTAAGTGCAAACAGTAAGCTCCGTGCCTGTCTTGACGTTAATCACTCTCTGATAGACAGCACCGAGGATATGATAAAAAGGCTCGGGGAGAAGACCGTCACCGTTCACATTTCGGATAGAGATAATATTAATGAACGCCATTGGATGCCGGGCGAAGGAGTTTTGGATTGGAAAAGGATCATTGACGCATTTGACGGTATCGGATACAGAGGGGTATGGATGTATGAGATAGGCTTTGCCTCATCTATAACTATTGATAGAAGACCGCTTACGTACAGCGATTTTGTTGCCAATGCAAAAGAAATATTCGCAAGAAAGGAACTAACCGTTATAGGCTCTCCCGTGTCAAATTTGGGACTTTGGGGCAGAGAAAAGTAGTTCTATTTAACAAAATAATGAGAGCGAGGCTGCATTTGTGCCTCGCTCCTTCTTTTTATACTAAATTAATAGGTAGCGTTTTATTTATAGAAGCTGTTTCCGCCGATGAATTCGCGGACTATACTTGTCGGAGGAATCTCGTCGTCAACGTCCGCCTCAAGCACGTAGTTAAATTTAGGGTTTTACCCGAAAATGAAATACCCACGGGGAATTTTTATTGTACAATTTTTTAAAACTCAGGGGTATAGGTTTTATAGTCATCTGTCAGCTGCAGACGTTTGATTTTGAGATTTTTGTACTTAACCTTCGTGCAAAATGCTTCGAATCCAACAAAGCCGTGAGTGCTTGTGTCGATAGGGTCCGGATCTGTAATTTCTAAGGCTACAACGCCGTCGATTGCCATAAAGACCCTCACACTGTTTGATGGAAGAGTAAAACTACCGACTGAAATATGATATATTCTGCCGGGATCGAATTTGAACATCTCGGTGAGAACAAGTAGGTCGTATTTCGGACTCTTTTCAAATCCTATCCGCCCCTCCCAAAAGCCATTAACACCCATAACATATCCCATCTCACGAGTATTGGTCTCTTCATTCCAACTTCCATGCCACGTAACGTTTATATCTCTTGTTGCCGGATCGACTGTTGCGGCATCGAATTCTATTAGAAGATTTCCCGTAAAGCTTTCTTTGGTTATAGCCATTGCAGCTGAGCATTCGCGGTTTTCTCCTATCAGCCAACCGTCCTCTGTATACCATTTTCCGCTTTTAATATCAAAATACTTATTTACCGTATTTGTGTTGAAGTCGCATAGTTCAAATAGAATATCCAAATTTTCGGGATATATTTTCTTTTTCATGAGCTGTATCATGTCCATACTAATCTTCCTTCTTGATTGGATAATGATATTATTATACTACACATTAATAATAAAAGCAACACTATACGAAAAAAGCGTCTGAAAAATCATCAGACGCCTTTTTGTATAACGAAAACCACGCGATAGTCGCGTGGTTCAAAAGAGGTTAACCGATGAGAAAAATCCTCCGTTTGTGATATAATTAGAATTGACCTGCCAGTCGAAACTAAAAAAACACAAACGGAGGATTATCTATGAAA
>JAFVYL010000037.1 GCA_017508665.1 Clostridia bacterium
TGATGCACTCGGACACACCGCCGGCACTCCTGTAAAGGAAAATAACGTCGATCCTACCTGTACCGATAATGGCGGCTACGATATGGTTACCTACTGTACCGTATGCAAGGTTGAGCTTGAAAGAGTACATACCGAGCTCGACGCTCTCGGACATACCGAGGAAGTAGTTCCCGGCAAGGATGCAACTTGCACCGAAACCGGACTTACAGAAGGTAAGAAGTGTACTGTCTGCGGTACTGTAACCGTAAAGCAGAGTGAAATCCCCGCTCTCGGACACGATTGGGCGGATGCTACCACCGAAGCACCCAAGACCTGTAAGGTCTGCGGTGAGACTGAAGGTGAGAAGCTTCCCACAGACACTCCCGAAACCGAGCCCGACACGGACACTCCCGTAATAGAGAATCACGACGAGTGTAAGGCACCGAGTTTCTTCGAAGAGATACTGATGATCATCATTAACTTCTTAAGAGAACTCGCAGGACTTCCTAAGAAGTGCTATTGCGGTGCTGAATTGTAAAAAATTAAGTGAATTGCCGACGAATCGGCAATTCACTTTTTGAATAAAACTTGTTTTTGTATTGACATAATTGTTACTATAAGTTATCATATAAACGTACTAAGTTTTCCTAGGAGAATAAAATGCAGAATAAAAAATTAAAAACAGGAGCCGCTTATTATGGCAATAGAATGCTCAGCCACGCTATAGCTGACATGCAGGATATGGCAAAGGCAGATATGGATATCGTTGTACACATGCTTACACACAACGATATCGAGCGCAGCTTGCCTGTTATGAAGGATATTTTTAAGGCTAGTGAGGCAGAAGGCCTTGAGGTATGGGTGGACAACTGGGGCATCGGCGGTGCTCCCGGTGATAAGTGTCATTTCCTTGCTTATCATCCCGAGGCACATACCTACTACGGTGATGGTAATATGCATCCATATCAAATCTGCCTTAACGCCCCTAGCTACCGTCAGTTCGTCAAGGACTGGGTGGATAAGGTAGCAGAACTCGGTGGCAAGACCGTATTCTGGGATGAACCCAATATTCCGCACATAAAGATTCCCGGTACCGACGACTATTATTCCGCGTGTACCTGTCCCACTTGTCAGAAGCTTTTTGAGTCCCGCTTCGGCAAGAAAATGCCTATCGTTATGGATAAGGACGTGTCCAAGTTCAGAAACGATGTTATCGTAGAGTTCCACGAGTTTATCAGTAAGTATTCTGCATCTCTCGGCATCACTAACGTTATTTGCTTTATGCCTTATCAGCTTGCAGGTATGACCGACCAGACGGAGAAGGAGAAGCTCCTTAACTTCGATCTTGATTCTATTTGCGCTATGCCCAACATTGATAACATCGGTACTGATCCTTACTGGTACGGACACGATACCAACGGTGGCAAGGACATTATCAATCCCTATGAGTACAACTACAATACTACCAAGCTTTGTCTTGAGAGAGCTGAAAAGTATGGTAAGGATCACAATATCTGGATTCAGGGATATAATGCACCGAGAGGTCGCGAGGAGGAGATTATAGAGGCAACTGAGGGTGCATACGACGCAGGTGCAAGAACCATTCTTTCCTGGAGCTACAATGGTGCCGAGTCTCACAGTTATCGTTCTGCGAATCCCATAAGAAGCTGGAACGCCACACTTGAGGCATTCCGACGCATTAAGTCTATGGAGCGCGACAGAATCCTCGCAGAGAACAGAAAAAAGTATATGAAGTAATTGCTTTAAGCAGGTATACACAATAAACTAAAAAGGTGTGCAGAGCATAGGTCTCTGCACACTTTCATTTTCAACGGAAATTAACAATAAAAAAATCGGTTAGGTTTTATTTCTGCACGACGTATCTGCCCACCGATGCTGCCTGACGTCAGGCAAAGAAAAAGGCTGCCGCACATTTGTGCGACAGCCCCTCTAATATCATGGGATAAAAGAGTAATTAGTTCTTGGGGGTTGCGCCCATAGAGTTCTCGTAGGACTCAACCATCTTCTTAACCATCTGGCCACCGATGCTACCTGCCTGACGAGAAGTAAGGTCACCGTTGTAACCGTTGTTGTTAAGGGTTACTCCAACCTCACTTGCAGCCTGCATCTTAACCTGCTCAAGCGCCTTCTTAGCGGACTTATTTGCCATGATTTTCTCCATTCTGTCGCAATGCGACTGATTTTCCTCTTTTCAATGAAAAGAGATATATCTATATTATCGAGCCTCGGTCGAAGTTTGCCCGAGGGCTCGCTTCTCTTCAGCTCTGATATTATTTTGGCATCGCGGATTTTTTTTATTAATGGAAATAAATGCAAAATTATTTTATACACTGATCTATTAAAAGAGCTACCGATATTTCACGGTAGCCCTTCGTTTTTATTTACTTATATTTTGTGCGAAAATTCGGTTAATCCGATCTAATTACAATTCCGCACCGCAATAGCACTTCTTAGGAAGTCCTGCGAGCTCTCTGAAGAAGTTAATGATGATCATCAGTATCTCTTCGAAGAAGTTCAGAGCCTTGCACTCGTCGTGATTCTCTACTACGGGAGTGTCCGTGTCGGGCTCGGTTTCGGGAGTGTCTGTGGGAAGCTTCTCACCTTCGGTCTCACCGCAGACCTTACAAGTCTTGGGTGCTTCGGTGGTAGCATCCGCCCAATCGTGTCCGAGAGCGTGGATTTCACTCTGCTCTACGGTTACAGTACCGCAGACAGTACACTTCTTACCGTTGGTAAGTCCTGCCTCGGTGCAGGTAGCATCCTTGCCGGGAACTACTTCCTCGGTATGTCCGAGAGCGTTGAGCTCGGTATGTACTCTATCAAGCTCAACCTTGCATACGGTACAGTAGGTAACCATATCGTAGCCACCCTTATCGGTGCAGGTAGGATCGACGTTATTTTCCTTTACAGGAGTGCCGGCGGTGTGTCCGAGAGCATCAAGCTCGGTGTGAGTTCTGCCCAACTCAGTGCCGCATACAGTACAGTAGATAACCGTATCGTAGCTGCCCCTCTCGGTACAGGTAGGATCAACGTTGTTTTCCTTTACGGGAGTACCCTCAGTGTGAGGAGCGTAAAGCTCGGTATGTATTCTGCTCAGCTCAGTGCCGCATACGGTACAGTAGGTAACCATATCGTAGCCGCCCTTCTCAGTACATGTAGGATCAACGTTATTCTCCTTTATGGGAGTGCCTTCGGTATGTCCGAGTGCGGGAATTACGCTCTGCTTTACGGTTACAGTTCCGCAGACGGTACATTTAGCACCATCGGTTAAGCCGGATTCAGTACAAGTTGGAACTCTGCCCTGAATTATCTGTTCATTATGACCAAGTGCAGAAACTTCGGTGTGAACTCTGGAAAGTTCTTCGTTACATACGCTACAGTAAACTACCGTGTCATAACCGCCAACTGTAGTACAGTCGGGAGCTACGTTGTTTTCGGTTACAGGAGCACCTTCGGTATGTCCGAGTGCGGGAACTATGGTCTGTTCTACGGTTACAGTACCGCAGACAGTACACTTCTTACCATCGGTAAGTCCGGTCTCGGTACAGGTAGCATCCTTGCCGGGAATAGTCTCTTCTGTATGACCAAGTGCGTCAACAACATCTGCTGTGTAAGTATCTCCACACACTGTACATGTGTAGGTCGTGTAACCTGCAGTTGTACAAGTGGGAGCTGTCACTACTGTGTTGTAGCTGTGTCCACGTGCATCAACGTCGGTATGAACTCTGGAGAGCTCATCGCCACATACAGTACAGTAAACTACTGTGTCGTAGCCACCTGCTGTAGTGCAATCAGGAACTATATTGTTCTCTATTACGGGAGTGCCCTCGGTATGTGCAAGAGGAGCAACCTCGTCAGCGGTGTAAGAATAACCGCAAACGGTACAAGTATAAGTGGTGTAACCACTATTTTTGCAAGTAGGAGCTGTAACTATTGCCTGATAATCATGTCCGGGTGCCGGAATAACAACATCCTCAACGCTTACCTCAACAAACGTATCGCCATTCTTTACATAAAGCTTTTCACAGCCATCGCAAGAATAGAACTCTACGTTGCCGGGAGTATTGCAAGTGGGTTCAACAGCAGGATGTCTCTGAGACTCACTTGTGTAATTATGATATTCCTGATTTATGCTGAGTGCAGGAACGTTAGTAACCTGAATCTCATCGCTGGGCTCTTCAATCGCAAGAACGATAATGATATTCTTGCCTACATTCGCAGCTATGGCATCGCTGATATCTACGTAGTTAACTCCGTCGGTAGCAACGAACGTGCCTGCAGCCGCACCGGTAGGAACAGGAGCATTCGCATAAGTCAAGGGACTAGGAAGTGTGGTACCTGAGATAACGTAAACTCTTACGCTCTCCCCAGTGGCACCTGAAAGGTTAACGGCAAGCGTTGCACCGTATGACATTGTTACATCGGAAAGGTCATAGGAAAGATAGGTCTTCTGAATCTTGGGAGCTCCTGCAGCCGAATTATCCGCATATACATAAAGCTCCTCGGGATTGCCCTGACCGCTTACTGCCTGAGAACCAAGAACAGGAACCGTTGTATTGGAAACTGTCAGATCCTCGTAAATGTGAATGTCATCAATATAAACCTGCGCCGCCTTATATGCGCTACCGTTCAAGAATCCGTTATAAAGTCTGAACGCAAGCTGAATTGCGGTGGATGCGTGAGTGGTAAACATATCCTCAACAGCCGTGAAGGTATATGTGAAGGTCTGATACTCGGTAGTGAGCTCATACTGCGCCTTGTGCGTTATACCATTATAGCTGTAGGTATTAAAGCTACCGAATTTATTAAATGCGAAGTCTATCATACCCGCTTCGCTTGCCTTTGCACGGAAGCTGATCGTAAACGTCTTGCCAACATTAGATGAATCGGCAAATATCTGATCCAATGCTACAACACGAGTGTACGCATTGGAATTAGGAGTCTGTGTATCCTTGGTAAGGTCGATCTGAAGCTCGCCGTTAACGATGGATGCCAGCTGCTTGCCGTATCCGCGAGTATCAAAATTAGGCGCATTGGAATCCATATCATAGGTATAGTCGACAGATCTGACATAAGGATTCTCTACGATTGTTATGTCGTCAATGTAAACCTGAGCAGCCTTATACGCGCTACCGTCAAGATAGCCGTTGTAAAGACGGAATGCAAGATTCAAGTTGGTCGATGCATGTGTAGTAAACATATCCTCAACCGCCTTGAAGGTGTAAGTAAAGGTCTGATACTCAGTAGTAAGCTCGTACTGAGTACTATAGGTCATACCTGCGAAGGTATAAGTGTTAAAGCTACCGAACTTATTGAATGCGAAGTCCATTACGCCGGGCTCAGACGCCTTAGCGCGGAAGCTAAGAATAAACGTCTTACCAACATTTGAAGCATCTGCAAAGATATTATCAAGTGCAGTAATACGGGTATAACCATTGGGGTTAGGTGCCTGAGAATCCTTGGTAAGATCTATTTGAATCTCACCGTCTACAATAGAAGCGAGCTGCTTACCGTATCCACGGGTATCAACGGTAGGCTTATTAGCAGACATATCATAATTCATATAGAAGGTATCGCTGCTATCCGCCTTCTCTACTGTACTAACAACGAAGTCGCGGAAGACTAACTGTGTATCGCCATAATTAGAATTTCCATCTGCAAAGTCATAGAAACGAACGCCAAAGGCAAGACCCGTAGCCTCGATACCGTTAGGATCATCACCGTTTGTAATGCAATCATACATTGCCTGAGTTACAACGAACTCATAAGTGAAGGTCTGCCAATCTGTAGTAAGGTTGTATGATGCAGAGGTTCCTGCAAAGTCCTTGAAAGCATAGAGCTGACGCTGACGAAGTCCTACGTCAATTCTACCTGCTTCATTTGCCTTAGCCGCGAATGTGACGCGGATTGTTTTACCTACATAGGAGGTATCCTGCCAAATAGCATTAAGCACAGAAATACGCGCAGCCTGGTTCTGGTTAACAGCACCGGAGACGGATCTGGTGTCTATCTGAAGACCTCCGTCCTCGCCCTTGAGCCAAGAGAAGAACTTGTAAGTGGTCTGCGTAAGAGTATATCCGCCTGCGCTTGTCGAAGGACCGCGATTAATACAGTCGAATTCGTCAAACTTGGTAACGATCTCGTCACCAACCACCTCAATAGTAGTAACATTCTTTGCGTCACTAACAAGGATAAGGGTAATTTCCTTAGCGCCCTGCTCTGCCATATAATCAGCAAATTCGGTAAGCTCAACTACGCAATCCTGACTGGAAGTATTAACCGCAAAGGTTGCGAGAGGCTTGTTACCGTAAACGGCGTTAAGATTTACACCTGATCCGTAAATATCATTTGCGGGAGCAGTAGCAGCAGTAATAGTCTCGGGAGTCCAAGACTGACCTGCATTTACATCTGCAACTCCGTAAACAGAGACATTAGCGCTTCCAGCACTTGCCGCACGGAATACAAACGCCGCATATCCACCGTAATAGCTATCAAGAGAAAGCTTAACGTAAGATTTTACACTCTGAGTATCGAAGCCGTCCTTACCGCCACCGATCCAAAGACCGTCCTGAGCTGTATCAGGCTCGGTGGAAAGTACGCTCGCAGATACTGTAGGAAGAATATCTTCTGTAGTTGTAGGAGTTATAGAGAGCATGGGGAGAGTCCATGCAAGATCAACCTGAGTAGTTACTTCTTCAAATACGAAATCGTCAATATAAAGTGCATCACAGAACTCTTCGTATACAGTAACCTTATTTGCAGCTACTACCTCGTTAACGTTGTTATACTTGGTATAAGAGTCGTTTAATCCGGGAGCACCCGCACAGTTACCGGGTTTTGTAGTAGCGCCGGCAAACTGTCTTACGTTGACAGCCGCGTCGTCTGCAAGAACCGCAATACTCTTGTTTTCTGCATCAAGAAGAAGAACATGCTTTCTGAGTGCGTCGCCGTAGTACATATCGTCATCTACAGTAAACTCGATAGTAACGGTGGTCCACTCACCTGCTGTGGTATAGAAGGAATAGTTGGTATTCTTGAAGTCAGCGATTGTAAAATCACCGTCATAACCGTTTCCGTTGTAAACGCTAACAACTCGGCTGGTGGTGTCGTACACTCGGAAAGTGATACGGTATCTCTTACCGTAATCCTTCTCGTTAAATGCACCTGCTTTAATACCGTTAGAGGAGGAAGCGAAGTTAAACAAGCTTCCGGTATATTTGCTGACGAGATTTCCGTCAAGGTCGATGTAATATGCACTACGTACGGAATACTCGAGCTTACCGCTCATATTAGCACTTCCGTCAGCATTGGGAGCCTCATCGGTAATATCCGACTTAGCAATAGTAGCATTTATATAAATTCCCGAAGATGAGCCGCTTTCATAATCGTAATTATGAAGAACATCATTTCCTACACTCTCTTCGATCTTAACTGCAACCACGGGAGCACCGCTGCAGCTCTTTATGTAATCTGTAACGTTGAAGTTATATACACCGGATCCGGTAACGATAACCTCACCAAGCTTATCACCGAGCGCACCGTTATTGACCGCATATACGCCAACGGTGTTTATAGCATCGTTTGTAATAGCAAAGCGAAGGTCAATGTTATGTGCTGTGGAGTAATCCTTATCGGCAAAGTTGAAATAAATGGGTTTTTCATCCCTCAAAGCACGGTTTGTAGTAGAAGCGGTAATACTGAAATCACGGAACATAACCTGTGCCGCATTGTATGTAGAACCGTCATCTGAGAAGTCAGTAAAACGAACACCAAGTGCAAGACCGGTAGCCTCAATACCGTTAGGATCATCACCGTTGGTAATGCAATCGTACATTGCCTGCGTTACGGTGAACTCGTAAGTGAAGGTCTGCCACTCTGTAGTAAGATCGGCATTTTCATTGAAGCCGGGGAAATTAGTAAAAGCGTACTTCTGACGCTGGTTAAGCGTAAGCGCTATAGTTCCTGCTTCACTTGCCTTTGCAGAGAAGGTAAACTTAACAGTCTTTCCTACGTAAGACTCATCCTTCCAGATTTCATCAAAGATGTTGATTCTGGCATTGGGATTGGGAGCGACGCCGCTCTTAAGAGCTCTGAGATCTACCTGAAGACCTCCGTCCTCGCCCTTGAGCCAAGAGAAGAACTTATAAGTGCTTTGATCAAGAGTATATCCTGAAGCAGCGGTTGCTGGACCTGCATTGATACAGTCATAGGAAGCAATAGGAGCTGAAACGTAAACAGCATCCTCTGTCACACCGTTGGTGGTGCGGAAGGTATGTGTAACGGTCTCCTTGAGAGTCTTACCGTTTTCAGCACGGATATCATTGGGAACGATAACAGTATAATAGGTAGCGTCCTTAATATCGTAAGGAGTAAACTTCCATTGCTGATTACCGTAAGTGCCTTCCCACTTACCGTTGAGCTCCTCACCGGTAGTAAGACTTACTATCTTTACCTTTCTGATCTCGTATTCACTGATCGGACCGGTAAACTGAAGCTTAATTGATGAATTTTCGCTTATCTCATAAACGTTGTCCATCGGAACGTCAGCGGCAACACAGATGTCCTGCGTCTTATCAACGTCAACTATAATACACTCGGGATTATCATCATTGAGCCAATAGTTCACATAACGGTTGAATGCGCCGTAAATATCTATACCGTAATCTCTATCAAGACCGTAACCAAGGTCGTGAGCAATCGTAGGAGCAACAAGACCAAAGAAAGGAATGTCAAGGTTTCTGGCAAGGTTTGCAGTAGTAGCGTAGTAAGTATAGTACGATCCCTCCGCCTTACCGGACTGAGTACCTACACCGAAGATAGGTGCACTTCCCTCTGTAAGAGTATTGGATGCACCGCCACAGTTAGCAAATACGAAGTTAAGTCCGGAATGAATAGTATCTCCGTTCTCATAAGTGAGGACGGGCTGAATCTCAGGCATTGCAATGCGGGAGTCAGTAGTAGCGCCGTTCTCGATATAAGGATCTACGTAGGGATAGTTACCCTCGATAGCCTCAAGACGAGTCTCGCCTCTATGTCCCTCGAAATAACGAAGCTCAGAGAGCTTCTCGGGAGTGGGGTTAGCAAGACGCACGATTACGCCCGCCTTAGAGTTACCGTAAGCACCTATCTTCTCAGGGTTAATAGGAGCGGAAACGTGTCCGTAGCCCTCAACGTCTAAGCCTTCTACACCAATCTTACGAAGAGTACGAAGAAGGGCCGTGTCGGAATGAATACCGTTGTAATAAGAGAGAGAATACGTACCGTTATCACCGGATACGGAATTAAGCTGGCTGTCACCACAGAAATATCCGTAATGATCGTTACGGCACATAGGAACAAGGCCGTAGTCAGAAACTACACCAACGTAGCCGTTGAAGAGCGGTCCATTGAGATAAGGACGTGTCTCGCCTGTCCAGCTGGCAGTACGTGTATAGTTGGAGGACATCGCGATCATGGTAGGCAATTCGCCATCATAATCGGAAGGATAAATAACATCAAAGTACAGAGTGAGATCGATCATAGTACCGTCAGGCTTAACGCAATCGGTAACCTCAACTACCTTGGTATTGCCTATGTAGGTGTACTGATACTGCTTCTGCTCTTCAGCGGACAGCTTTTCAAGCTGTGCCTGTGAAATACCGTTCCTGCCATCTGCAGTCTTGAACCAAGTAGCGTAGTCAACGTTTTTGGTATCCGTGCTCGCCTTTTCGGTTATAGCATCGGTAAGATCGAGTCTGGGAAGACCATTTTCGTCAACCCACTTTACGATAGTATTTCTTTTAACGGATTTAAAGTCATTATTCCATATCTCAACTATAAGCTCAAAGGTACCTGCTGTACCGTGCTTGTCGTATGAGAAGTAAGGAATGTTATAAGCAATGTCATATCCTGCGGGAACGATGTATGACTTAGCACAGATGGGGTCCTCACCTACGAGTTTGCCATCGGTGTAAGTGCCCGAGGAGTAGCCGCGTCCGCCTGTAAAAGGCGCTCCGCCTATAACCTGACAACGAATGTCCTGAACGCTCCAGTCAAGAGCTGTACCCGTAGCCGCGGGATTGTTCTGATAATCAAGAACAATAACAAAATATCCACGGTCAAGGAATGACTGAACGAGCTCAGCATCAGTTTTGTTGCCAAGACGCTCGGTGTTGGTATTCATTATGTATAAAATGGATACCGAACCGTCAACACCAATAGTGTTTGGTGTATATTCCTTCTCGCTATCATAATAAGTATGAACGTTCACGGGAAGATGCGAAGTGTTGTCTTCGGTAGAGGCTGATGCGTGAAGATATGAGGATAACGCATCCAGCTCTGTCGGCGCACTCGGTGCTACTGCTTTGCTGCTGCCTGTAGGTACTGCTGCAAAGGCAGTAGTTACAAGAGTCGGAACAAGCAAAGCGATACAAACAAGAGCGCTAAGGATTCGATAAATCTTTTTCATGCTTCTTTCTCCTTTTTGTAGTTTTCAGATCAAAATGTTGTAAATTACACTGTACGATAAAATTTTACCATATTAAATGCGCGGAAACTATTGCTTTTTGTGGCTAAAATATGGTAAAATGTTGCTAAAACCAATTTTGGAGGTCATTATGGAGCTAATTTACTTTTCCTCTTCCGAAAAAACCGATTTTCATCCACTTCTGGTAGGACATTACGTATGCCCCAGCAATAATACATTCGGTCCACACGTTCGCGACTATCATCTGATTCATATGGTGCTCCGAGGTAAAGGAACTATCTACAATGACAGAGGCGCGCATGCGGTCTCGGGCGGCGAGCTGTTTATTATTCGAGAAGGCGAGGTCACGACCTACGTAGCAGATAAGGATGATCCGTGGGAATACACCTGGATAGGCTTTACGGGAAGCCGAGTTTCGCTCTTCAATGACGCGCCGGACGTATTTGAAACACCGGGGGATCTCGACGTGAAGCTCTGCGAATACGTAAAGCGTGATGAAAAATCCATTGATATTTACTTATCGATACTCTACGAGTTGATATATCACTTATTCTCTTCTCAAAGAGAAGAGCACCAGGATGAACGAGTCAGAGAGGTTCACAGATTTATCAAATACAATTATATGAATAACATTTCCGTCTCGAGCCTTGCATCATTATTCGGTTTTGACAGGAGCTATTTATATCGAATCTTCAAGCAACGATACGGATTGAGCCCGAAAGAGTATTTGACGCAGGTTCGCCTGGATAAAGGTAAATGGCTGTTATCAATGGGACATTCTGTTGCCGAATCCGCATATATAGTTGGATATCCCGATGCTTTTTCATTCTCGAAAGCATATAAAAAGCGTTACGGCACACCGCCGTCGCGCGACAAGCTGTCGGCAAAAGATTGATACGAATCCGTATTAATCGAAAAAAACGATCTTACGGATAATAACAAAAAAAGAGAGAGCATTTCGGCCACAAACCGATTTGTTCTCTCTTATGCTTTTATTCAGTTGTATTAAATTCATAGTGACAGGTATTTTTTCGATAGAATGTGCCTAATGCTCACTCGTTACAGAAATATAACAATACACGTAGCGAGTACGGATGCAACCGCGCAGGATAGGATATTGACCACGTCGTTGTCTATGTTAGGTATTCCGGAATATCTGACGGTAGGCGTATGACAGTGCTCTTCTCTTTCGGTTATCTCTCCGCAGATCTCACACTTATATTTAACCTGAAGTATCGATCCAAGAAAACTGTCAAAAACAGCACCAAAGAATGCAGATGCGGCAACGATGATCAACTCACGTACACCGAAGCCGACAAAGCCTATAGCATATGCAATAGCAGATACAGTACACGCCGCAACGATAGAAGCAAGCGTGCCTTCAAGCGACATGCCACCGCTCAATCCCTTAGCGCATTTGCGCCATCTGAAAGGATCAAATGCCGTTTTCGCAAAGACACCGATTCCCGATGCGACAGTATCGGCGAATGCCTCAGCTAAGGATGCGACAAAAGGAATTACAAATATCGCATTTCCGGTCACAAAATAAGAAATCGCCGAAACAAAAGCTACCATACCGTTAGCAATTACCTGCATATAATTTCTGCAATCTCTATCGGACGAATCAGAGTTTCTGCCTTGTTTTTTATGGCGTTTTTTGATTTTATCTACAATTACAGAGCCTAAGAAGAAGGTGCATAAAACTACAAATCCTTCGTTGCCAAAAGCTAATGAAACCGCGACGTCAAGAAGAATTGCGGCAACAATTCCGTCTTTGGTAAGTGCCCGTTTAGACAATGCGAAAGCGATAATAAGAGGTGTCAGAATTATGGGAAGAACATAGTGCTGCGTGTATTCAAAATACATAAATGAATACGCCAAAGCTGCAGTTGCCCATGTGACGGAAATATTGTCGAGCCCGAAGGGAGTTATAAGCTCAAGTCCGAGCGACAACACACCGATAGCCATACATTCGGTGAGACCGAGCCCGAGAGAATATATCTTTGAAATCGCATAGGCTGAGAAGGTAGAAGCCAAAAGATTTGTCAACGTCCCAAACAACGTTTTATTAGCATATACCTTAGGATTGTATTTAGTTATGCTCTGACCTACGACACCTGCAAGTCCGTCTCCTACAGAGGTACACATAACGCCTATACCAAACGGAAGCATGATCTCGGGAATAAAGCATCCGATAGCCGCAACACCCGTCATGGCAACGGCATAATACACCGTGCCCGGAGCATTATCTCCCTCCGAAGATATCATTGGCATCAGTCTGCCGCGGTATGCAATCGAAAGTATCAGAAGGAAGATAAGGCAAACGGCAAGAAAATGAACTCCCGCCCCCATATAATGATATAATATCACCCATTCAAAGCCTACAAGGATATGCACGACCTTGCGAGTGTATTTTTTTGGTAAGCCAAGCTTATAGAGTATAAATGACAGCAGTAAGCATATCATGGCATATGCCATGCTGAGAATATATCCCTTTAATATCATAGCGCGGCCTCCGTTTCTATAAAATCACATATATTCTACATTAAATAATTATAAAAGTCAATAACAAAAAGGTGTAACAGTATAAGTTACACCCTTTTTAGTATTACTCTTGATCCGAATCAGAGGAATTCTTATGTTCTTCCTCTTCCTCACCGTCGATGCTTCCTTCTTTACCGGGAATAACGATACCGTGAGTCATAGCTCTGAGATTCTCCTCATTTTTAGCCGCAAGGATCTTAGCCTTCTGCGCGTTGACAAGTGCGAGATCGGCAATAATCTCATCGGTAACAGTGCCGTCCGCAAGAGTTAAAAACTTCTCGAACGAGTCGGGATATACGAAATTCTTTTCCGCATTATCGAACCTTACCTTTATATATTTACCATCCTTAGCAACGACAGTTCCTAAACCGAACGTTTTATGTCTGACCTGAAGATTTTCAAAAACCATGCTTACCTCCATACTTTCCAATATATGCTGTCTATGTGAAAAGCTATACACAAAGTGTTGTAATTGTAGCAGATAAATATGTCCAAAATATGAACAAATGCAACTTTTTTTATGTATGCATAAAGTTTGTGCATTTTACACTATATTATCAAATCTTTTTGTACAAAAATGATAGTGTTTTCGACGCGAAAATGCGCAAAAATGCGCCCCTGACGGAGCGCATTTTGTTTATCTGCTTAGATTACTTGAGGTCTACGAGAGTTTCATCCCAGATTGCGGGTGCTTCATAGCCAAGAAGATTTACGGTAGTAGCCGCAACGGAGGAAAGTCCGAGGTCAACTCTATCTGTCTTAACCGTGTACTTATCAGCTGTGAAGTTATCGTAAATGATACAGGGAACGGGGTTGAGAGTGTGGCTGGTCTTAGCCTTAAATGAGCCATCCTTACCTGCCTTGGGAGCTTTGGTCTTCTTATCGATCTCATACATCTCATCAGCATTACCGTGGTCTGCGGTGATAATTGCCGCACCGTGAAGCTCGTCAACCACCTTGAGAATTCTCGCGAGCTGAAGATCAAGAGCCTCCATGGAGCACTCGGTAGCAAGGAACGAGCCTGTGTGACCTACCATGTCTCCGTTGGGGAAATTAACACGGAGATACTTATATTCACCGGACTTGAGGCACTCAATAAGCTTGTCGGTGATCTCTGCGCACTTCATCCAAGGTCTCTGCTCGAAAGGAACTACATCAGAGGGGATCTCAATGTAAGTTTCGAGCTCCTCGGAGAACTTTCCGGACTTGTTACCGTTCCAGAAATAGGTAACGTGACCGTACTTCTGTGTCTCAGAGATAGCAAGCTCACGTACGCCTACGGAGCAGAGATATTCTGTCATTGTATTGGTAATTTCGGGGGGATTTACAAGGAATCTTGAGGGAATGTGAAGGTCTCCGTCATACTCAAGCATACCTGCATAAAGAACCGCAGGAACTCTCTTTCTGTCAAACTGAGCGAAGTCATCTCCGGACTCAAATGCCTTGGAAATCTCGATGGAACGGTCGCCGCGGAAGTTGAAGAAGATAACGCTGTCGCCGTCGTTGATAGTACCTACAGGCTCACCGTCCTTAGCAATAACAAAGGGAGGAAGATCCTGGTCGATAACCTTATACTCGTTTCTGTAGGTAGTAATGGCTTCCTCTGCGGATGCAAACTGTCTGCCCTCACCGAGAACGTGAGTTTTCCATCCTGCCTCTACCATAGCCCAGTTAGCCTCGTATCTGTCCATAGTTATCTGCATACGTCCGCCGCCGGATGCGATAGCGATATCGAAGTCAGCGGAGCGAAGAGTATTTAAATACTCTTCAAAAGGACAAACGTAGTCGAGCGCACTTGTCTCGCCAACATCACGGCCGTCGAGAAGAATGTGTATTCTTACTCTCGCTACACCTGCGGACTTAGCGTTCTCGATAAGTGCCTTGAGGTGATCGATATGAGAGTGAACGTTACCGTCGGAGAAAAGTCCCATAAAGTGGAGAGTCGAGCCGTTAGCCTTTACGTTGTTAACAAGCTCAAGCCAAGTTCCAGATGCGAAGAGCTTGCCGGTCTCGATAGACTGAGAAACGAGCTTTGCGCCCTGAGCAAATACCTGACCGGATCCGAGCGCGTTGTGTCCAACCTCGGAGTTACCCATATCGTCGTCACTGGGAAGACCTACGGCAGTACCGTGGGCGCGGATAGCAACCATAGGATAGTTTGCCATAAGATAGTCGAGGGTGGGAGTGTGAGCTGCGGCAACCGCGTTTGCACCGTTATCGGGAGCAAGACCTACACCGTCCATAACAATGGTAAGAAGAGGACCTTCTACACCGTTAAATTTCTTAGATTTTTCAAGAAGTGCCATTTTTTTGCCTTTCTATATTCAATAAATTTGATCAGATGTCAGCATCCGCGATATACAGATGACCGTTTTCGGTAATATAACGTTTTCTCTCCTGGAGAGCATCGCCAAGGAGCACGTCAAACATCCGCGCAGTCTCAGCGGCATCTGTAGGAGATACTGCGATAAGCCTACGTGTCTGAGGACACATGGTTGTCTGCCACATCATGCTCGGAGTGTTCTCGCCAAGTCCTTTGGAGCGCTGAATGGTGTATTTTTTATTGCCGAGCTTAGAGATTATAGCCGCTTTTTCCTGTTCGTTATACGCAAAATAGGTATCCGAGCCCGAGGTGATCTCAAATAGAGGTGACTCCGCGATATATATCTTTCCCTTCTCAATGAGGGTGGGAAGGAGTCAGTAGAAGAGAGTGAGGAGGAGCGTTCTTATCTGGAATCCGTCCTCGTCCGCATCGGTACAGATTATAATCTTGTCCCACTTGAGAAGATTGTAATCAAAGGTTGCAAGTCCGCCGGACTTCTTTCCGCCCTTGACCTCAACACCGCAGCCTATGACCTTAAGAAGATCGACGATAATATCGCTGGCGAATATCTTGTCATAGCTGGACTTCATACAGTTGAGAGTCTTACCTCTGACGGGCATAATAGCCTGGAAATCAGCGTTTCTGCCGAGCTTACAGCTCGTTGCAGCCGAATCTCCCTCTACTATATATACCTCACGCACTTCGGGATCCTTGGAGTTACAGGGAATAAACTTCTCTACTCTGTTGGACACGTCCATCGCGCCGGTGAGCTTCTTCTTTATATCAACTCTGTGCTTGTCAAACTCTTCCTTGGAGCGCTTGTTTGCAAGAACAGTATTGACAATAGTCGTTGCCTGCGACTGATTTTCGGTCAGGAAGATCTCCAGCTTCTGCTTCATACACTCGGTGAGAGCCTTGCAGATGAAGGCGTTGGTTATCGCCTTTTTTGTCTGGTTCTCGTAGGATGTCTGAGTTGAAGCGGAGTTTATGATTATCGTAAGGTTGTCCTGAATATCCGCAAAGGATATCTTGGACTCGTTTTTCTGATATTTGTTCTGCGCTTTTATATATTTGTCTATCGCATAGACGAAAGCAGTTCTCACCGCTTTATCGGGTGCACCGCCGTGCTCAAGGAAGGAAGAGTTGTGGTAATACTCTGCCGTGCCCGACTGAGTAAAGCAGAAGGTTATGTCCGCCTTTACCTTGTAATCGGGCATATCCTCTCTGTCGCGGCCCATCGTCTCAAGATTCCAGGTCACGGGGTTGGTAAGAGCTATACCGTCGGTGATCTCAAGGATATAGTCGGAGATACCGCGCTCGTAGTAGAATTCGCTCGACTTGAACTTGCCCTTTTCGTCCTCAACCTCGAGAACAAACTTTATTCCCGCGTTTACAAACGCCTGACGTCTGAGGGTATTTTCAAGGAACTCTACGGGGATATCCACCTCCTTGAAAACGTCAAGGTCGGGACGCCATCTGATAATAGTTCCCTGCTTTTTGCTGCCGGGCTTGAGATCCTTGAGCTCCTTGACCTTAAGCTTGCCTACAGGCTCACCGCTCTTGAAGTCCATTTCGGAGAGCGTAGTGCCGTTATATGACTTAACAGTCATATATTCACTCGAATACTGGGTTGCCGTAGCGCCAAGTCCGTTGAGACCGAGCGAGAACTCGTATGCCGAATCCTTGCCGTTATTATCGTACTTACCGCCTGCGTAAAGCTCACAGAAAACGAGCTCCCAGTTCCAGCGCTTCTCCTTCTCGTTATATCCGAGAGGAACACCTCGTCCGAAGTCCTCAACCTCGATTGAGAGATCGCGGAATTTTTTAACTATTATTTTCGTTCCGTAGCCCTCACGAGCCTCGTCAACGGAGTTTGCAAGTATCTCAATGAAGGAGTGCTGACAGCCTATAAGGTCATCCGAGCCGAATATAACGGCGGGTCTTTTTCTTACTCTCTCAGCGCCCTTGAGCGATTTAATACTTTGATCGTCATATGCAGTTTTTCTTACTGTTTTAGTTGCCATATTAACCTCGCTACATAATTTCTCACCTTATATATTAACATATAAATATTATTTTGTCAAGATAAGTATACATAGGTTTTAAGAGAAAATACACAAGATGTAGTAGTTTATGCTCTGCCAAATAACAAGATAGAGTGTAATGTCAACGATACACTTTATATAACTTAACGATCTCGTACAAAGGACGCTGAGGGCATCGTGCAAAGTTTCCTCGGTCTGCTTCGGTATTTTTTTATTCGTTTAATTACGGCAATTTTCATATTTACCTCCTAAATAAAATAAAGATCCCCCCGTAAAACGGGGGGTATTTCAGTTTCGGGTAAAACCCTAAATGTTACTGGCTACGCACAAGTGCGTTTTAGATTGGCCTGCCAGCCATGCATCTGTTACTTGCTACCCGTAAACGGGTTTCACCA
>JAFVYL010000038.1 GCA_017508665.1 Clostridia bacterium
CTTTCGCTCGACAGCTCTCTTTACACAAGGGAGCCTTTCGCACATAAGAACATCTTGCGCTTACTTTTCGTTTAATATCTGTTTATCGGTAGAACCTCTTTTGAACCACGCGACTATCGCGTGGTTTTCGTTATAAAACAACAAGAGCACCCACCTTAAAGGTAGGCGCTCTTGGGCGCTCGTGGTATTAAATTATTTTAGCATTATTCTGTATATTCTTTTATTGTGTTATTTTCACGATCCCAGACTGCTTTATATCCAACGGCGTCTTCAATTATTTCACCATTTTCATCCCAAATATCGTAAAATATAACATTCTTTTTTGTATTAACAATTTTATATTTCAAATTACCAAAAAAGTTTATATAAAAATCAACTGTTTCAGTAGGAAAACCATTCACCGAAACATAACACAACTGTCTGTTTTCAATAGTAAATTGCAATGTCAATGTCTCATAATCAAAAACTTTAGCAGTAAAAGTTTGTAATCCATCAATTCCATCGCCAACAGCAGTCTTAATGTCGCTTACATCAGTTAACCCCATTGTTGTGAATTTATCAACCAATGTTAAAGCTTCTTGTTCATTGAATCCAAGTTCTTCAAATTGTTGTTGCATTGTTTTGTCTTGGGTATCGTCTGTTGTGTTGTTTGTTGTGTTATCTTTCTTACCGCCACAACCACTAAAAGTAAATAGGCATATCAATAATAATATTAATGCTTTTTTCATAATCTTACACTTTCTCGTTTAACCTCGGCAGGTTTTTACGCCGATATTATACCATATTTTCAGAATATTGTCAATATTGGTAAGAAAGAGCGCCCGCATAGGCAGGCGCTCAGAATTATAAGATTAAGGATTCAGATCAATCCACATGGCGGGGACAATTCCAACAGAACGAATGGACAATATGTCGGCATAATCAATGTCGCCACTGAAACCGACTGTGTTTGTGTGACAACTGTAACTATATTGAGGCGAGCGCAACCACCAGTAACCTTTGCCATAATAGGATGGCGCGGAGTACATATAAGCTCCAGTTGCGCGTGTGTAATCGCTCGTCTGTATTCTGCGTGCCGTGTCATAGCTCAAATAATCTAATGCGAATCCGTACTCGCTTTTTGTTACTTCTGCATGGGAGAGAAGGAATATTTTATCCTCGGTGTCCTCACATGCATATGGATTAGACGAGAAGCCTGTGCTTTCCGCACTGTTATCTATCATTGTAGTAAGTATTATTTCCCTCTGAAGTTCAGAAAATGCAGTTTCATAGAAGGTAGCATTGAGCCATTTTCTCACCTCACTATACTTATAGTTGTTAGCGTAAGTTCCATTTGGGGCTCCGTTTGCTGTAGTGCCATAATAATTTTTCTCGGTATCATAGGCAAAGTAGTAAAGGTTATAATCAGATTGATACGCTAAATTCGCTATTATACTATCGCAGAGTATAAACGCCTTTTCTCCGTCGGTAGTAAGTATTCTCCAACGGATAGGCTCCACCTTGAAGTAATAAACTTCACCACTCGTAACAGTGTTGCCTGTTGAGAAAGTATAGGCTGAATCGAGAGGAGTTGCAGTAATCTTAGCGTAATAGAATCCGTCGGAGCCGAGATAGTAGCCGCGACTATCCTGAGTATCTGTTATAATGACATCATCAGCCTTTATAGTCTGAGGATATTCGCCAAAAAGAATGTAGTCATCATCACGTATATAAATAACCATACCGCATGTAGTGCAACAACCGTCTACGCAATTATGTCCAAGAGCATCAACTACCGTCTGTTTAACGATAACTTTGCCGCATGAGGAGCAATGCTTGCCATCGGTGAGACCTGTCTCAGTACAGGTGGGAGCAACGGCAGGGTCGATTACCTCTGTGTGAACGTGAGGAGTTCTTGTGGGTTTGTTTTCTGTGGGCTTATCATTCTTACAAGCGGTTAATGTAAATATACTCGCAAGCAAGAGTAAGCATATTAATAATGTCAGTTTAGATATTCTTTTCATGTTTTTACACTTTCTCGTTTAACCTCGGCAGGTTTTTACACCGATATTATACCATATTTTACTTATATTTTCAATTATTTTACAGGTATATCCTACTTTTCGTGAAAAGATAACAAATATTTATAGGAGCTTTATAGCAATGTGCTATATCACGTTTTCCTTCTTTTGTCAATCTTTGGGTGGAAGCGGAAGAGTGTATCAATATGGTCTTGCGATAGTCTGTTTTTCTAGCACTCCAATCACTTATTGTCACAAAGTTAAGTCATTAATAAAGTGAGAAGTACCGCTTGACAAATCGAGAAAAATATATTACAATCAATGTAAAAAAATAAATACGGAGATACTATGAAATTACTGATAGCATCGGATATACACGGCGATATCGAAAGCGCAGAAATACTGATAAATGTATTCAACAAGGAGAAGTGCGATAAGATCGTACTGCTCGGAGATATACTCTACCACGGGCCGAGAAACGATCTGCCCGGCAGATACGCGCCCAAGGAAGTAATTTCACTACTCAACAAATACAAGGACAGAATACTCGCAGTACGCGGAAACTGCGACACAGAGGTCGACCAGATGGTGCTGGAATTTCCCATTCTCGCGGACTATGCCATCCTCTCTCTTGACGGTCTGACGGTGTACGCGACTCACGGTCATAACTACAACACAAAGACACCCCCTCCGATGGCAAATGGAGACATACTTCTGCACGGTCACACACACGTTATCAGAGCAGAAAAATTCGGTGAGGAAAACACGTATATCAATCCCGGATCTATAACGCTCCCCAAGGAAAATTGCCCTCGCTCTTACGTCATTTACGAGGATAGAAAATTCACATTTTATAATACCGACAGCGAAATTGTTAAAACGGCAGTTTTTTAATAATTCGTATGTTATTCTTATGCAGAATATAATATTTGAGAGCCTTTTGAGATTATCGAGAGGCTCTTTTTTTCTTGTTTCCGACTCCAATTTTTCGACATATTTCACTCTCTCCGAGACTCGTTAATACCGCAAAATATCATTGCCTTTTCGGGAGTTAAGGTAAGGTTTTTATCCGAGGTTTTAGGCTCGATTTTGAGCTACTTAAATGCAGTCCAAGCCGTCACATTATGAACACTTTTTCCCTCCCGTTCATACCTTGTAGATATACTGAAAAGGGGTGTTTTGAAATGAAAGAATTAGCCTATTATAACGGAGTTGTAACTCCCTACGACGCAGCGTCTGTACCACTCTCCGACCGTGCGCTGTTCTTCGGTGATGCGGTCTATGACGTAATCGTCGGAAGGGGTCAAAAGGTATATCAGCTTGAGGAACATCTTGAAAGACTTTTCTTTAATGCGGAGCGGATAGGACTTGTCAATCATCCGAGTGAAGCCGATATCTCCGATGCCGTATCTTCCCTGCTTGAGGATGCCGATCCCGATGATTTTCTACTCTACGTACAGCTCTCGGGTGACGGCAAAAGGCGCGGTCACTGCAGAGATAATTCGGAGGTCAATCTGATGATATCTCTTACCGAATGTAAGCTACCGGACACACTCGGTGAGATAAAAGCGATAACCCTGCCCGACAGGCGGCACGGAATGTGCGACATAAAGACAACGAATCTGCTTGCCGCTATCTTGTCGGTAGAAGAAGCGCAAAGGCGAGGGGCTGATATTGCAATTTTCCACAAGGGCGATACTATAACCGAATGCTCGTATGCAAACATCTCGCTTCTCAAGGACGGAAACCTCATCACACATCCGCTCGACTCGGATATACTGCCGGGAATAACGCAGCTCAATCTGATAAGAGCCGCAGAAAAGCTCGGAATCCCATGCCTGAGTAAAATGTTCAGCAAAGATGAACTGTACTCCGCCGATGCCGTAATGATAACGAGTACAACCAAGCTTATCAAGCTCTGCACCGAGATAGACGGAATACCGACTTTATCTCCGGCAAGAGATACTGTGAAGCAGCTCTTCGACAGTCTGAGGCGGGAATTATATAGCAAAATTGGGTGAGATTTCAGAAAATGCGACAATATTTGTATGATATGCCAAAAAAGATTGTCATTTTTTTGTCAAAAAAACAGTTGCATTTTATATAAACTCGTGATATAATTTATATATTACACATATACGCACGCGAGTGCTGATGTTTGTATATAATTTTTCAGGAGGATATAAAGAATGATCAAAAAACTTTCAACTCTTCCCTTCTGCGGTACAGCAGAACAGGAAGCGCGCCTTATGGAAGTAATCGCAAAGTATAAGCACGACAAGAGTCAGCTTATGACGGTTATGCAGGAGGCACAGGGAATCTACGACTACCTTCCCCTTGAGGTACAGAAGATGATCGCAGAGGGAATGGACGTTCCGCTTGAGAAGGTATACGGCGTTGCCACCTTCTACGCTCAGTTCTCACTCTCTCCCAAGGGTAACTACAACATTTCCGTATGTCTCGGAACTGCTTGCTACGTTAAGGGATCGGGCGACATCTATGACAAGCTCCAGGAGATCCTCGGAATCAGCGGTGACGAATGTACCCCTGACAGAAAGTTCTCTCTCACCGCTTGCCGTTGCATCGGTGCATGCGGACTTGCTCCCGTTCTTACGGTAAATGAAGAGGTTTACGGCCGTCTTACCGTTGATGACGTAAACGGAATTATCGCAAAATACTCCTAATATACCCTAAATTTATCCTGAAGGGGATAGGAATTTATGAAAATCAAAGATATTCAACATTTGCTTGATGCAAAGCTCCTCTGCCACGGAGAAAACCTTGACACGGAAGTTACCTCAGCATTCGGATGTGATCTGATGAGCGACGTGCTCGCCTATGTCAAGGACCAGAGCGTGCTTCTCACAGGTCTTGTGAATCCGCAGGTCATTCGTACCGCCATTATGCTGGATATGGTATGTGTGGTATTCGTGCGCTCAAAAACTCCTACCGATGAAATTTTAGCTTTAGCTAAAGAAAGCGGTATTGTCGTAATGAGCACCACAAAAACGCTCTATGAGTCCTGCGGTATAATATACTCTGCCGGACTTAGCGGCAAGGAAAAAATTGGGTAATGCAAGAGCATCTTGTTTTTCGTTTTGAAGTGAACGGCGAGGACTTTACCTCTGCCGGTCAGGCCTCAGTACAGGTCAAAAAGAACCTCAGACAGATCGGAATTGACCCCGAGACTATCAGACGTGTTTCCATAGCTATGTACGAAGGCGAAATAAATATGGTTATCCACGCGGGCGGCGGCATTGCCGAAGTCGGTGTGTATGATGAGTATATCGAGATCGTGCTTGACGACCACGGACCCGGAATATCGGATATTGACAAAGCTATGCAGGAGGGATATTCCACCGCATCAGACAACATCCGTTCTCTCGGGTTCGGCGCGGGTATGGGTCTGCCGAATATGAAGAAAAACACCGACAGCCTCGAGATCTTCTCGACTGTGGGCGTGGGTACAAAAATCGTTATGCGAGTTAATTATAAATAAAAGGTGAAAACTTATGTATACTTACGAACACTCGGTTCTTTTGGATGAGAGTAAGTGTACCGGATGCACTACATGCCTTAAGCATTGTCCTACAGAGGCAATACGTATTAAGGACGGCCGCGCTTTTATCAATCCACAAAGATGTATAGACTGCGGTGAATGTATCAGAGTTTGTCCACACAAAGCAAAGCGTGCCGTATGCGGTAAATTATCCGATATGGAAAGGTTCAAATGGAAGATCGCGCTCCCCGCGCCTTCCCTGTACGGACAGTTCGACAACCTTGAGGAGATCGACTACGTACTCGACGGACTACTGAAAATCGGATTCGACGACGTCTTTGAGGTATCAAAGGCGGCAGAGCTCGTGACGGCATATACAAGAACCTACCTCAAGCTTGACGGAGTTAAAAAGCCGGCTATCAGCTCGGCATGTCCGGTTATCGCGAGACTTATCAGTCTTAGATTTCCATCTCTTTCCGAGCACATAATACATATGCTGCCTCCTATGGAGGTTGCGGCAAAGCTGGCAAAGGATAAAGCCATGGCAGAACACCCGGAACTCAAAAAAGAGGACATCGGTGTCTGCTTTATCTCACCTTGCCCTGCAAAAGCAAGCTACGTCAAAAACGGCTTTGCATCGTATGAAAGCTGTGTAGACGAGGTAGTATCAATAAAAGACATTTATTTCCTTTTAATCGGTAAAATGAAGAAAAGCGATGACGTCCCCGCGCTTTCAGAATCCGGCCGTATAGGTATAGGCTGGGCGAGAAGCGGCGGTGAGGCGACCGCCATCTTCAATGATGACTATCTGGCAGCAGACGGCATCGATAACGTGATCCGTGTACTCGATCAGCTTGAAAACGGTAATATACCTCCGGTTGAGTTCATTGAACTTAACGCGTGCGCGGGCGGATGCGTGGGAGGAGTTCTTACAATACAGAATCCCTTTATCGCCAAGGCAAGACTTCAAACCTTAAGAAGATATCTCCCGGTATCAAAAAATCAGATAGATAAGGACGAGAGTGCCTATATTCCCGACCATTATCTTTTTGAAGATCTGCCTGAGTATGTTCCGATATCAAGACTGAGCGACAGTATCGCGCAATCAATGAGAATGCTTGCTGACATTCACGTGTTCAAGGATACCCTGCCCGGAATCGACTGTGGCTCATGCGGTTCACCAACCTGCAGAGCATTCGCCGAGGATGTGATCAAGGGTCTGACTGACCGTGACGGTTGTCCCATAAAGGCACTAAAGGAGCTCAAGGAAGGAAAGGACGGTTAATATGACAGTAGAACAGCTTATAAAAGCCGCAGATCTGAAGCCTATCGCCCTGCCCCATCCCGAGCGTGAACTCGACGGAGCTTACATCGGAGATCTCCTCAGTTGGGTTATGGGACGGGCACGTGAGAATAATGCCTGGATCACCATAATGTCAAATTCCAACATCATAGCTGTTGCAACGCTCGCCGACGTTTCCTGCATTATACTTGCCGAGGGTGTATCGCCCGACGGCGGAGTTACAGAGACGGCAATGGCAAGAGGGGTAAATCTCCTCTCATCGGATAAGAGCGCATATGAGATAGCGAGAGAAATCTCAAAGCTTGGATTGTGATGCGTTACACGTACGATCTGCATAATCATTCGTGCTTATCTCCGTGCGCAGACAACGACAACACCCCAAACAATATCGCCGGTATGGCATATCTCTCGGGGATAAAGATCGTCGCCCTCACGGATCATAACAGCGCGAAAAACTGCCCTGCGTTTTATGAAGCGGCAGAAAGATACGGCATTGTGCCGATTGCGGGTATGGAGCTTACCACGTCCGAAGATATTCATCTCGTTTGTCTATTCGAAAATATAGATTCTGCCTTGAATTTTGACCGATATTTACAAGAAAGACGAGTATTGTTCAAAAACAGAGCTGATATTTTCGGAGAACAGCTGATAATGAACGGCAAGGACGAGGTCATCGGCGAAGACGAGCATTTGCTTTCAAACGCGACCACGATATCACTTGATGAAGCACCCGAGCTAGTCAAGAGCTATGGCGGTGTATGCTACCCTGCTCACATTGACAGAGATGCAAACGGCATTATCGCAATACTCGGAACTGTACCGCCAACGCCCGCTTTCAATGTATATGAGATGCGCGACGGAAACAGGATATCCGAATACAAGGAAAAATACGGTCTATCGGACAAGCTAATTATTGTGAGCTCCGACTCTCACTATTTAACCGATATAAACGAAACAAACAATTTCTTTGAGCTTGAGACGGATGACGACTCTCCGAATGAGATAAGACATGCCCTCTTCAAGCTACTTAACGGAATATGAAGGAAATTTCACTTAATATACTCGACATCGCAGAAAACTCTGTGAAGGCTAAAGCCTCTTTAACCGAGATATACGTCGACGAGCTTGGAGATAAGCTGACGCTTACCATCAAGGACGACGGCTGCGGAATGGACGAGCAAACGGTAAAAAGTGTTATCGACCCTTTTTACACAACGAGAAAAACGCGCAAGGTCGGACTCGGCATCCCGCTTCTCAAGCTCGCTTGCGAGCAGACCGGCGGCAAGATGTCTATAACCTCACAGATTGGTGTGGGCACGACCGTTACGGCAGTTTTTTTCAAAAATCATATAGACTTTACGCCACTCGGTGACGTAACATCAAGCATAGTTACTCTGATCCAGGGACATCCCGAGACGGATTTTCTCTTTCGTCACACTACAGAGAACGGATGCGTAGAGCTCGACACAAGAGAGGTGCGTACGGTGCTTGAAGACGTTCCCCTTGATACGTACGAGGTGATATGCTGGATACGTGACAATCTCGGGGAGCAATACGAAGCTATCAATTAAATTAAATAAAAAAGCAAACAGAGAAAGGACACCAAAATGAAATCTTTGGCTGAATTGCAGGCAATCAAAAACAGAATGAAGGACAAAGTTGTTCTTCGCGAGGGTTCAGGTGACGTTCGCGTTGTCGTAGGTATGGCTACCTGCGGTATCGCAGCCGGCGCAAGACCCGTTCTCAACGCTTTTGTTGAGGAAGTAAATAACGGCGGTCTTGCAGGCAAGGTTACCGTTTCCCAGACCGGTTGTGTTGGCCTCTGCCAATACGAGCCTATCGTAGAAGTATACGAGGCAGGCAAGGAAAAGGTCACCTACGTTAAGATGACACCCGAAAAGGCAAAAACCGTAGTAGAAAAGCACCTCAGACACGGTGAAGTTGTAACAGAGTTCACCCCCGCTGAGGCATAAGGAGGTAATAACAAATGATTCGTGCACAAGTTCTTGTTTGTGGCGGTACAGGCTGTACCTCCTCGGGCAGTAACAAAATCCAGGAAGCATTCCAGGAAAACATCAAGGCCTTTGGTCTTGAAAACGAAGTTAAGCTCGTACAGACCGGTTGTTTCGGTCTTTGCGCTCTCGGCCCTGTAGTAATCGTTTATCCCGACGGCACATTCTACAGCAGAGTTCAGCCCGAGGACGTTAAGGAAATCGTTGAAGAGCATCTTCTCAAGGGTAGAGTTGTTGAGCGTCTTGTTTACGCTGACACCGGCGCAGAGGAGATCGTTGAAAAGGCAAGCGTATCTCTTAGCGATACCGCTTTCTACAAGTCGCAGAAGCGTATAGTTCTTCGTAATTGCGGTGTTATAAACCCCGACGATATCGAAGAGTACATAGCTATGGACGGCTACGCAGCACTCGGTAAGGTTCTCACAGAGATGACCCCCGATGAGGTTATCAAGGTAGTTTCCGATTCCGGTCTTCGCGGCAGAGGAGGCGGAGGCTTCCCCACCGGTAGAAAATGGGCTCTTACAGCTCCTAACAAAGCTCCCCAGAAGTACGTTGTATGTAATGCAGACGAGGGTGACCCCGGAGCATTCATGGACCGTTCTATCCTCGAGGGTGACCCCCACTCCGTAATAGAGGCTATGGCTATCTGCGGTTACGCTATCGGCGCGACCAAGGGTTACGTTTACGTACGTGCTGAGTATCCCATCGCGGTTGACCGTCTCCAGCACGCAATCGATCAGGCTAACGAGTACGGCCTCCTCGGTAAGAACATTTTCGGATCGGGCTTTGACTTTGATCTCCAGATCAGACTCGGTGCAGGCGCATTCGTATGCGGTGAGGAAACCGCTCTTATGACCTCTATTGAAGGTAACCGCGGTGAGCCCCGTCCCCGTCCTCCGTATCCCGCAGTTAAGGGTCTTTACAACTCTCCCACAGTTGAGAACAACGTTGAGACCTTTGCAAATATTCCTCAGATCATACTTAACGGCGTAGATTGGTTCACATCTATGGGTACTGAGAGATCTAAGGGTACTAAGGTATTCGCTCTCGGCGGTAAGATCGAGCACACCGGTCTTGTTGAGATTCCGATGGGTACTACTCTCCGCGAGATCATTTACGATATCGGTGGCGGTATTCCCAACGGTAAAAAGTTCAAGGCAGCTCAGACCGGCGGTCCTTCCGGCGGATGTATCCCCGCTTCTCTTATCGATACAGAGGTAGACTACGACAATCTCGTTTCCATCGGATGTATGATGGGCTCAGGCGGTCTTATCGTAATGGATGAGGACACCTGTATGGTAGATATGGCTAAGTTCTTCCTTGAGTTCACCGTTGACGAGTCCTGCGGTAAGTGTACTC
>JAFVYL010000039.1 GCA_017508665.1 Clostridia bacterium
CGGGCGCGTAATGGGTGAGAATCTTTCTCGAATGGGGAGGGACGTGAATTGGCTTACAAAGCAGTTAAATATACAGGGATGCAAGGATACGAAAGAGATCTTCCTCGGCATCTATCGCCCTGAGGAAGATAAATTAACGCTATACAAAAACGAAGGGTGAATCCCTTTGCTGTGACCCTATCCTTAAAATAGTTTTAGCCTCGGCAAGTAAACTCCCTGCCGAGGCTTTCACAATTACTCTACATTACGTCGCTCCCGCCTTCTTCTTTGCCTTCTCCTCCTTTTCCAACCGCTCTTTTTCCTCATATTCCTCACGCCACTTCTGAAACTTCGCCATTTCTTCCTCATTATCGAAAAACTCGGTGATGATCGGTTCGTACATACGCACGATCTTCAAAATCTCGTGTTCGGGGACTTGGGAGCGACAGCGGTATCCGCCCACCTTATTATCAAGCCAAAAACGTGCCATGCACAAAAACCATTACCATCTGTTTATCTTTCCCAATAGATCATCCCCTTTCTGCATCGTCACGGCGGCGAGATACCTCTCGTCTGTGTTGTTCTTCAAGCATCCGCACAATTGCATCTTCCATCTGTTTTATGCTATACTCGGGAGGAAAGAAACGGCCGATTCTCTCGTAACTGAATTTTACCGTCTCTTTCTGATTGGCTTTCGGCTTTGCCATAATATCCTCGATTGTATCTGCCGTCAGTTTGCCCTCGCTGTGAAGTCTTCTGAATCTCACCGTCTGCGCATAAGATGGCGTGGCTTCATCTCTCTCAAAGATCTCCACGACCTTGTCCTGCAACTCGTGCGGCAGATAGGAAAGCTCCACAGCGGGGGTAAATGCAATTCGTCCGCTATCTACAATATCCATCAGTGGCTTTATGAGATTGGTCAAGCGGATATAGCGAAATACTTGATCTCGGCTCTCGTTGGTCGCTTTGCCGATCTCGGTGGCGGCATCCCACTTTGTCGCAAGTTGCGACGAGGTTTGACCGTAACGCTGACCTTTGCGGTTCAGCACCTCCATCTTTGCCTTGTAAGCATAGGCTTTCTCCGATGGCAGAAGATGCTCTCGGTGCAGATTGGAATCGATCATACAAAGTGTGGCTTCATCAGGGTCAAGATCTCGGACGATAACATCAAGCGTTACAAATGTGTTACAAACTCGGATAAATTTTCTCTCATCAAGCAGAAAATTTTTCATAGTTGGCAATCAGAAAGCACCTTTTCACACGTAAATTGCAACATATTTTTATTAAAATGCAATAGTTTCCAGATGCCTTGCAAACTATTATATATATGAACTACTGAGTGCGTTATTGATTTGTGTATTATTTACCTTCAGCGGATCGTTTTTTGCTTTTTTGTTTCAAGCTATTCCGATGCCCCCCTCTCGCCCCCCTCTCTCTATTTGCATATATATTGCAAAAGAGTTTTTATTTTTTCGGAATTATTTTTTCTTTTTTCGAGAAAATAAACTTATAACACGAAAGGAGATATGAAAATGATAGAACAAGATACAATAAAGTTGCTACGTGAATGTGATGCAGGAATAAAGATGGGTGTAAAGTCGATCGACGACGTAGAAAAATACGTTAAATCCGGGGATATGAGAAACCTTTTGAACAAATGCAAGGATGAGCACAAAAAGCTCGAAAATGAGGTCGAGGTACTCCTTAATGCATACGGTGACGACGGCAAGGCGCCTAATCTAATCGCGACAGGAATGTCCTGGATGAAAACAAACGTAAAGCTCAGTATGCACCACTCTGATAAGACCGTGGCTGATCTTATGACAGACGGATGTAATATGGGTGTTAAGTCACTCTCGGGATACCTCAATCAGTATAAGGCGGCGAGCGAGAGATCGAAGGATATCGCAAAAAAACTTATAGCAATCGAATCCGACCTCGGAGAAAATATGCGTCCTTATCTGTAAGTATCCCCTTTATTCCGATGTTATTTCGGGGCAGAAAGTGCGTTTTCAGCATATGTTAATCAAAAGTAAAATAAAGAGACGATGTGCCATTTCGTCTCTTTTTTTATTGACAGCGGTTTTAAAAAGTGATATAATACTATCAACAAATCTACCCCGGAGGCTCATATGCACTGGACATTTTGGTGTCTTGTCGCAGTCTTAGGACTTGCGCTAATTGTACTTATAACTTCATTTATATGTTTTCTCATGGTCTTCTACTCCGCGAGCCGCAAGGTGCTCGAAGAGGATGAATACGAAATTCCCGAAGGAGATATCTATGAGGTCTACCGCGAGGATATGGTAGCATGGACTAAATCCATACGATCAATGCCTCACGAGGATGTAGAAATCAAGTCATATGACGGTCTGACACTCAAAGGACAGTACTTTGAATATGATGCGGATGCTCCCCTTGAGATACTGTTCCACGGGTACAGAGGTAACGCGGAGCGTGATCTGTGCGGAGCTGTGGAAAGAGCGTTTGCTGTAAGGAGAAATGCTCTTATCGTCAACCACAGAGCGGCTGGCCCAAGCGACGGCCACGTAATCACCTTTGGAATAAAGGAAAGACGCGACTGTCTCGCGTGGATAGACTACGCGATAGCAAAATTCGGCCCCGAGGTAAAAATAGTAATAACCGGCATATCCATGGGCGCTGCTACTGTAATGATGGCTGCAGGAGAAGATCTGCCGAAAAACGTGATCAGTGTACTTGCTGACTGCGGTTATACTTCCCCGAAGGAGATAATCTGCAAGGTGGTGAAGGATATGAAACTGCCGGTCAAGGTCTTCTACCCCTTCATTAAGCTCGGCGCAAGAATATTCGGCAGATTTGACCTTGAGGAAACCTCACCGATCGAAGCTATGAGCAGATGCTCGGTACCTATCGTATTCGTACACGGAGATGCCGATGCCTTCGTGCCTTACGATATGAGTGTAAGGCTCTGCGAGGCGTGTGCGTCCGAGAAAAAAACACTGATAACCATCAACGGTGCGGGACACGGTCTTGCATACCCTAAGGATCCCAAGGGATACGTCGATCAGCTGAACAAAATATATGACGAGTGGAATATCAGATGATATTTACATAACAAAACAGCGTTTGCGACACTTATTGATTTGTCGCAAACGCTGTTTTTATTACTGTGGGTTTTTTCTCTTTTTCTCAAGATTTATACGGTATATCTCCTCTGTCGCAAATGCGAGCTTCGTGATAACGTCCTTCTTTGAAGTATAACAGTAGAAGGAATCGTTCTCGGTAGATATATCGACAAGGTCAAATGGCTTGATGCGAAGGAAATCATATTCTACGTGCAGAGAGTTTGTTTGCAGGGGAGTACGCTGTATGCGATAATCCTTCCCTCTGTAGTGTCCCGTGAGTATGAATCCCTGCTCGGGATCATGAGTAAGCTTAGCAAAGCCGAGAGGATGGTATTTATAGCATCTCGGCAGTGAGTATACCTCAACGTCGTCCTCGAAATGATAATTTCCGCTCTCAACCTCCGCGCGCACCTGTTCCCTCTCCCATTCGAACCAATCAGGAATGTGAGAAAACTCGGTGTTACCGTCTTTTGCGGCAAGAGAGCCGTCCTCGTTCATATACCAACGCTTTCCGCACTCCTCGCAGAATATTTCCGCACCGGAAGATGACATTTTATGCTCGGTCTTACAGTTGGGACACTGATACAGTATCTTATTGAGTCCCTCTGCCCTGTACGGCTCTGTTATAAGTATTCCGTTATCCTTCTGATACTTATAATCATCATAGCTGAGTGCTGACTTAAGTCCTGCATTGATCTCCTCTACAGAAAGATTCTCAATGTCCTCCGGATCCCATATTTTTGTGAAGGTGGTATAGAGAGGCACTTTTCTCTTTTTTCTGAAGTTCCAGAAGGGAGAGTGAAGATAGTTGCCGTGATGTACAGCGACAACGACCGGAACCTTACACTTCTTAACCAACATACCGAGTGACTCCGGCAGGTAGGAAAGAGTGCCTGCGGGCGAATAGCGCGCCTCGGGGTACATACAGAGAACGTCACCACGCTCAAGCACCTTGCGAATAGACTTTACAAGATGAAGGTCGGTGGTAAACTTTCTCGTACAGATAGCGCCTATCCACTCGAGAAGCCAAGCTCTCATATAAAATCCGTCAATATTTACTACGTTGTTTACTCTGTGAGGGTAAGTACCGAGAGAAACCATCTCAAAATCCACAAACGACATATGGTTGCTGAGAAGAAGGTACGGAGGCTTAAGCCCCTCCATATTAAACTTTTCAACCTTATGCTCTTTACCTATGAGCATCATCTTCGAAAGCATCTGAATAAGCCAGGTAAGATATCTCGGCTGGCGTATCGGATACTTTGCCGTTTTATATTTTTTAGGATTTCTGTAATTTACATCCATAGTCAAGCTCCTCGCATTTTTGCGATACATTTTTGGGTAAATGTCAATTAGTTATGTCAACGCCGTTTATTATACCTTATATTTTGGAAAAAAGCAATAGGAAAAGGCAAATTTAAGCTCTACTTAAAGAATAGGCGCGCGAATACGCAAATATCTTGACATCCGCGCGAAGTAAGTATATAATATAACTATCAGTAAAAACACAGCTAAAAACACACGGAGAATAAAAAAATGAGCTTTATAAACGATAATTTTATGCTTAAAACAAAAACGGCAAAAAAACTTTACGCAGCCGTAAAGGATCTTCCTATAATAGACTATCACTGTCATCTCAGCCCTAAGATGATTGCCGAAGACTACAGATTCAGAAACGCATATGACCTATTTCTCGGCGGTGACCACTACAAATGGCGTCAGATGCGTACCAACGGTATAGATGAGGAATATATCACCGGCGGTGCGGACGAATATGAAAAGTTCCGCGCTTTCGCGAGAACTATGCCTTATCTTATCGGAAACCCGCTCTATCATTGGACTCACCTTGAGCTCAAGAGATATTTCGGAATTGACGAGCCTCTCTCAGAGAAAAGCTGTGAGATGATATGGAACAAGGTGAATGAGTGCTTGGCTAAGCCTGAATACAGTGCTCAAAATCTGATCAAACGTTCTAACGTAGAGGTTATCTGCACAACGGATGATCCCATTGATACGCTGGAGTATCACGCCCAGCTCAAGAACTTCTCTACCAAGGTTCTCCCCACCTTCCGTCCCGACAAGCTCGTGGAGATCGGCAAGGATACCTTCCTCCCCTACGTTGAAGCCGTAGGCATCAAGGATTATGACAAGCTGGTGGAGTGGCTCAGAGGCAGAATAGAATATTTTAACTCCTTCGGATGCAGGCTCTCCGACCACGGTCTCGACTATATCCCCTATGCCAAGGGTGATGCACGTGCAGTCCTTGAAAAAAGACTCGCCGGAGAGACGATCACAAAGGAAGAAGCAGACGTCTTCAAGACCGCTATGATTACTGTATGCGCTGAGGAATACGCAAAATTCGGCTGGACCATGCAGATACACGTAGGAGCTATCAGAAACAATAATACAAGAATGTATGAAAAGCTCGGCCCTGATACCGGATTTGACTCCATAAACGATCTGTGCGTGGCGGAAAATCTTTCTGCCCTGCTCAACAGCCTTGAATATCGCGACGTACTCCCGAAGACTATTCTCTACACTCTCAATCCCAAGGATAACTACGTGCTCGGCACTATGCTCGGCAATTTCCAAAAAGCTCCTACAGCCGGTAAGATCCAGTTTGGCTCCGGCTGGTGGTTCAACGATCAGCGCGACGGTATGGTATCTCAGATGAGAGCACTCGGAAACCTCGGTATGCTCTCTCGCTTTGTAGGTATGCTTACCGACAGCCGATCCTTTGTATCCTACCCCAGACACGAATACTTCAGACGCATTATGTGTAACCTTATCGGTAGTTGGGTCGAGGACGGCGAGTACCCCGCAGATTTTGATATGCTCAACGAGATAGTGCGCGGAATCGCATACTATAACGCTAAGAACTATTTTAATTTCTGATAAAATGACTAAATATCCAATAATTCTCGTACACGGTATGGCTTTGCGTGACACAAAATTCACGCGTGCCTTCGGCAAAATAGAGAGCAAGCTCTCCGAGTCGGGATACCCGGTATACACAGCAAACACGGATGCTTTCGGAAGTGTCGAGAACAACGCAGAGCAGCTGAAGAATATAATACTTGAGATACTCAGTGAGGCAAATCAAGACAAAATAAATATCATAGCCCACTCTAAAGGCGGACTTGACTCCAAGTATATGATATCAGAGCTTGGAATGTCTGAAAGGATAGCCTCGCTGACAACTCTCTGCACTCCGCACAAGGGATCTCCCGTAGCGAATAAAATATGGAAGCTGCCTATGTGGCTCAAAAAATACCTTGCCTTTTTCATAAACGGCTTTTACAGAGTAATCGGTGATAAAAATCCCGATGCACTGAAAGTGTGCGAGGAGCTGCAAACAAATGATAAGAAGGATATTGCCTTTGAGAATGACGTATACTGTCAAAGCTACTCAACAATTCTCAGAAATAAAAAAGACTGTTTCTTGATGGCAATTCCTATGAAAGTCTTTACAAAGGCAGGAGAGTCCGAAAGTGACGGGCTCGTATCTGAGAACTCGTCAAAGTTCGGTATTTACAAGGGTGAATGCCTTGATGAATCCGTATCGCACACACAAATAGTAGACTTCTTTTCCAAGAGAAAAAACAGGCACAAGATCTTTGAATTCTATATCGGACTGTGCAAGGAGCTTGAGGCAGCCGGATATTAAAAAACGGAGAATCCCAGGGGTTCTCCGTTTTCTTTTTAGCTTGTATACCTTTTTGAAAGTTTTGCCAAGATCTCAGAGAGCGGTACTATGAGAAGACCGAGACCGAGATTTGATATTCCGTGAATTATGTCAAACGGAATACCCGAAATGACCCATGCGACAGTCTGCTTGAAGTTGAGTCCAAACATCAGCGACTGCGCAGGAGCATATAATATGCCGTATAAGAAGCCGTGGAGTGAGCAGACTGCAGAATATACTATAAAAGCGATTTTTCTTGGCATATTTCGAGGCAGAAGCATTGTAGCACCCCAAAGAAGCGTCCATATATACGTATACGGAAGCCACCAGAAATTAAATCCCGCGAACAGACCGTTCAGCATAACGTATAGGTAAATCGGGATCAAGGCCTTGTATCTGTAGACTATCGTATATACAACGGTAAGCACTCCTAAAAGATGTATATTCGGGAATGCCTCCATAAGTATTTTTGATGCGAACATTACAGCTCCGAGCATAGAAAATATGCACATTTCATATACGCTCACAGAGTTGTTTTTTAAAAGTCTATTCTCTCTTTTCATTTCTTCGTCAGCTCGTAATGCTCTCCGTCGGACACCTTGACACCGTCGACTCCGGAGTTAAGCATTTCTCCGTCTTTCGTTAATGCCCAGTACGTCTGATCTTTATCGTAGTCCGCCTCTATACCGTTAACGAACTTAACGTAAAGACCAAACGGTCCGTCGTCTCCGCTGATGAGATTATGCTCAAGAAGCGCATCACCGAGTGTCTCCTTATCGGTATGGATAGTAAAGGTCACAGACTGATCATCCGCCTTTACCTCAACCTGTACGGTCTTTGCGCCGTCGCCGAATTCCTTGTCACGGCGATAGGTAGCGTTTTCCCACGCGCCTGTCTTGTCCACCTTGTTGCAGGATACTATGCAAAGTATCATAATAACAGCAAGAAGGACTGATAATGTTTTTTTCATTTTTGTTTTCCTTTCTTTTTTTGTTTTTCAAAATCAAAAGGATAAAATAAAACCGCCCTTCTACAGAAAGAAGGACGAGCGAAAAAAGGATACCCTGCCGTATCCCGATTACTCCCCTACTCTCCATATTGCCCAAGAGTGTGCTTTACGAGTCGCAAAACGATAAGCATTCCGACTTGTCCGCTAAAAAGCAGAGATACGGTAATGGCTGTTGCTACGGATTCGCACCGTGATTTCCTTATCCCCGAATATGCATAAAGCATACCCGACAACGGGCGTCTTGCGCCCGATGAGTTGCGTTTATTCTTTTGTTCCGCATTATTTTAACACGTTTCGCGAAATTTGTCAAGTTAACATAAGAAAAACGGGCTTATATTCAAAGCCCGTCTTTTTATTATTTTTCTTTCGGATTTTTCTTTTTAAAGATAGCAATATAAAGCGGTATTGCGATAAGTGAGAATAGAGCGCCCACCAAAAGACCGCACTTCATACCAAGCTGCTCTCCGGACATGCCAAGCTCAGATGCTAAAGACAGCATACGAGGATTTGCCGCAACGACGTCGGTTATAATACCGACAAGCTCAGGTCCGACCGATGCTCCCAGATCACCGCCTGCTGCCATACGGGCGAACATAACAACTCCGCCCGTTGGAATCCGATCTGAAACGGCTATGATATTACCGGGCCAAAGCATTGATGCTGAGAATCCCGTCAACGCGCATGCAACAAGCGCGATTATCGGAATTGATGAGAATACTGCGGTAAGATAGCAAACAGATGCCGCAATAACTCCTAGTATAAGTATTTTTTCTATATTTTTGCCATACTTAGCATAAAATGTTCTACCAAGACCGAGTGTAAGAGCGAATAACGCCACACCAAATACGTCACCGTATATTTTTGGTATACCAAGAGCAACTTCGGTAAAGCTTGAAGCCCACTGCGCCATAGTGCACTCAATCGCACCGCCGAGGAAAATGGCAACAACAGAAAGCCACATTACTTTGTTTTTGTAAAGAGAATGAGAGGCGTCCGTCTTTCCGCCAACGGCAAGAGGCGGCAATTCCGCACCGAGGTAAAGAAGGAATGATGAAAGCGGAACGAGAGTAAATATGAGTGTCAGTATCTGCCATGCATCACTCGAGAATACAAGCAAAAATAAAGATCCCAAGCTCACAACGCCTACCGCTCCCCATGCATAGATGGAATGCAGCTTACTCATATCCCTCTCGGGATTATCCGACGGGAGTGCCGCGATAACAGCGCTCAGAAGCACCTCTGCAAGTCCTGAGGATGCAGAAAATATAACAGTTCCGAAAACTAATCCAAGATATGCGCTCGACGGCATAAATGTAGGCCACAGAACAAAAACAAGAAGTCCTAACGTGCTGATGAGGGGGGTCAGTTTAACCGTTGCTTGAATATTAAATTTATGGGAAAAGAAGCTGAATACAAGGTCAACGAGTAACTGAGTCGAAAAATTCAGCAACACTAAAAGGCCAAGAAGTGAAAATGATATGTCAAATTTATTATGAAACGTGAGAAAAAGAATCGGCGGAAGATTTCCGATAACCGCCATTGCCACGTTCATTGAATAACATGCGGACTTTATGCGTTTTGTGTTAATCATTTTAACGTCCTTTTAAATTTGATCGAATACAACTATTATAGCACCTATTATACCGAATTTCAATACGTATATGCATTTTACTTTTTTAATTTGACATACGTATCACTTTATGCTATACTGAAGGTGAAAACAAACAATATTTATAGATAAATAGCAAAATATTGTACGTTTTTCCGCAAAAGTCTTGACTTTTTGCGGGGGGTATAATAAAGGAAAAGTATACTGTTACGCAGTATGCTTTGAAAATCAAAAAACTGAAGGAGGTAATCACTATGAGAAAGTTATTAACTTGTATTTTAACGGTAGCTTTGCTATTATCTTTTCTTTCTGCTTGCGAGCTTTTGCCCGAGGGCTTAAAGGATTCCCTTGGGTCAGAAGGACTCAATCACGAGCACACTTACGAGTATGCAGGAAACGACTACACACATCAAAGGATCTACACATGCGGTTGTCCTACGCCCGATATTGCTGAAATGCATTACGATAACGACGGTGACGAGCTTTGCGATGCGTGCAAGGCCGAACACAAGCATGTATACGGTGAATGGCAGTATGACGAAGCATATCATTGGTGCTCCTTCAAATGTCTGTGGGAAGTATGCGATATAGACACGACTGCAGAGCATACCGATACTGACAACGACCGCTTATGTGACGTATGCGGATATCAGTTATCCGAGTTCCCTACTCCTACCAATCATTTTCTGCGTAATCTTTCGGGATGTGAGTGGCTTAATGAAATAGATGCTAAGGATATTACTTCAATAAAAATAACACGTGAGATTGCCGGAATAGCACCCGGAAATCTTAAAACCATCTCAGTTTCATTTAACTCAGACGTAATAGCTGAACTCTTTGAGGAATACTATCTGCTTGATACTTCCCCAATTCCCACCGAGGACGCTATGATTACCGGTGGCAGTTCGATTACAGTAAAATTCACGTTGAGCGACGGGTCTGAAAAGCAGATCTACTTCTATGACGGAATTTACTGTGACACTAACAGCAACTATTTTAAGGCGTTACAAATACCTTACTTCACTAAAGAAATGAATCCGCATGCATACAACGGCTTTATCACTTACGTGGACAAAGGAATAGTTTACAAGAAAAATGCCACCGGCTCTTCAATTATATCGACCGGTGCAATAGGCGAAATTGATATAAGCAGTCTTGAATTTCACTACGATTTAGATATCGATTTCGCCCCGGGATTTGATCCTGACGAATACGGTGTAACGGTATGGACCGAATTTGGAAAATTGACTTTTATAACACCTGCAATATTTATACACAACGGTTTTTACTGTATGTTAGTGGGTAAAAGCATAGAAGAACTAATAAACAAAGACGGTGTAAATGCTCTTATAGATGCTCGCGAAGCAAAATACAACGACGGCAGAGTCGCATCGGTCGAGCAATATTACGGTGAATATTCGAGCGGTGCTGTCGTAGGTATGGTTGTAGATGATCATTCGGTGTATACAGAAGCCTGTTGGTCGGAAAAGGTCGACGGATACCGCTTTGACTATTACTACGGAAACCGCATAATAGTGCTCTATGAAGGCGAGTTCTATACTTTGGGTGAAGCGTTTAACAAAGGTTGCCTAACGACATCAGATATCGCTATAATCTGGAGTATACATAATTATTAAAGACAAAGCGCGGTGGAAATTCCACCGCGCTTACTATTTTACTATTATGGGATTTTATATTCAAAAACTCCCTTGCCCCACCCCGTTTTCTCGCCGCGAGAGATGAGGTCTATATACGCTCGGCGAAGCGAGGAGTCTTTAGGGAGGTGCGAGACGTCACCGTCAAACTCGGTATCAAAAAGACGCCAGACCTCGGTATAATTCGGATATTCTCCCGAGGCATATATGTCATAGTCATTGATGAAGGCAAGAAGATTAGCTCCCGACTTTAATAATTCCTTATTTTTCGGAAAAAGCAGCCACGAGCTGCATACAAAAGCAATTTTATCGCCGATTATCGGTCTGTAGAAGTCAGCGGCAAGTCTGTACGAGGTTAAAACACTTTCTCGATCAAGGTGAGTTCCGGTTCTCGGTATATGAACGTTCAAAACGCGGCTGTTCGGTGATAGATGAAGTCCGTTTTTATTATATTCACCGCCGAATTCCACAATCTCGAACTGCAGTCTGCCGAGAGCGAATCTTTCCAGCTTATAAAAGCCCCAGAACCACTTTAAGACGAAGGTTCCGCACACACCTTTAACCAATATGCACTCGTCGAGCTTGTATTTAAGGTCAAGAACTGTTGATTGGAATACATCTTCGGATATATTTGCCTCTCTGTAATATTCACGCAGTCTTTTTGTATAGCAAAGTAATAAAACAAGCGCACCCGTGTATTCATGAACGTCTGCGCTAACCGAAAGATACTTGATCTTCTCTTCTATTTCCGTATAATCCAATTTATAGCTTACGTCATATGCAGCTATCAGTTTATGAAGCTCAGCATGAAAATCAGAATCTATCTTATCATAGGCTGAGAGAAGCTCTTGCGCAGCTGAGTGCGGATAATTATATTCCAAAAGAAAGCTTTCAAGATAGGTTCTCATAAGACAACTCTTTTCTGTAATGTCATATACCATTATATTAACACAGAGAACTATAAAAAGCAAGAGCTCCCGGAAAAAATCCGAGAGCTCCGTTTTTATTTTATATCAAATTCGGGTGATACGTCAAGCTCGTGAGGAACGGGTGATCCGTTTTTCTTTCTCTGCTTAACGCACTCGGTCAGAAGGTACTCTATCTGACCGTTAAGTGAGCGGAAATCATCCTCAGCCCAAGCGGCTATTGCGGCATATAGCTTAGGCGAGAGACGAAGAGGTACTTGCTTTTTTGCGTTATCGCTCATTAATAAAGACTACCTGAATTTACGATAGGCTGAGCGTCCTTATTGCCGCAAAGAACTACGAGAAGATTGGAGACCATAGCGGCCTTTCTCTCTTCGTCAAGATGGATGCTGCCATTCTGCTCTATTCTCTCGAGAGCCATCTCTACCATACCTACAGCACCGTCAACAATCATTTTTCTTGCATCGATGATTGCAGATGCCTGCTGACGCTGAAGCATTACTGCTGCGATCTCGGTAGCGTATGCGAGATAAGTGATTCTTGCCTCTACGATCTCGATACCTGCCTGGTTCACTCTCTCCTGGATCTCATCCTTGATATGGCCCGCAACGATCTCACTCGATCCGCGAAGGCTACCGTCATCAGCAAGTCCGTCACCTGTGGTATCGATGCCGGGAGCTACGTCGTAGGGATAAAGTCTGACTATGTTACGAAGAGATGAGTCACACTGAAGTGAAAGGAATTCCTTGTAGTTATCTACATTAAATACTGCTTTAGCAGTATCTACAATTCTCCATGTAACCGCGATACCTATCTCAACAGGGTTACCGAGACAGTCGTTGATCTTCTGTCGGTTGTTGTTGAGAGTCATTATCTTAAGGGATATACGCTTGTCAGCGGGAACGACAACAGGCACGCCGTTAGCGTTCACAGTAGTCTTTTCAACAGTGTTTACATCACCGCTCTGATTGAGCTTAGTGTTTGCCGCAGGATTAACTGCCGAGCAGAAGGGGTTTACTGCATAGAAGCCCTCACCCTTGATAGTGCCGATGTACTTACCGAAGAGAGTAAGAACGAGTGCTTCCTGGGGCTTAAGGATTTTGAGGCCGAGCAGAGGTATCCAGCCAAGGCACAGCCACACAAGGCCTACTGCAAAGAAAGGTACACCGAGGTAATAATTGCCGGCATCCATTTTCAAGCCGCCAAAGACGACAAGACCGATGGCAATAGCAAGGCCGAAAAGAGTAAGAACAAGAACCTTCATTCCGTTCTTTTTTGTTTTAAAGATTTTTTCGTTCATAATGTTCTCCTTTACTGAGTTTATTATAGAGTTATGAGCTCTTACATTATTATGATATCACTTTGATATCACTTTGTCAATAGGTTTTTGAAAAAAATATTCGGCTACCCGTATAAGCGCAACGAATAGCCGAATTATATGCATTATTCAATTATCAAAGCATTGGAGCAAATATTCTGACTATAGAGCGAACAAATCTTGATATAATTCCTGTTTTTAGCATATTCGGAGTTATCATTATGCTCTTCTCTAAGGTTTCGTCAATATCTCTCTTGATATCGGATATGCAATCTGTTTTATACATCCATACTCCGTTTTCAAAGTGATGCACAAGACTTCGGTAATCAAGATTTGGCGTTCCGACTATAGCGTACTTTCCGTCTGCCACGTAGGTCTTGGCATGTATGAATCCCGGCTCGTACTCGTAAATTTTAACCCCTGCTGACATCAGGCGGTGATAAAAGCTTCGAGTTATGCCAAAGACCAGCCTTTTATCCGGTATATGCGGTACTACGATCCTTATATCGACTCCTCGGAGCGCAGCCCTCTCAATATCCGCGCACAGATCGTTATCAATGATGAGATACGGCGTTGTCATATATACGTAATCTGTAGCCGCGCCTATAATATTCTGTATGGCACTCTTTGATACGTTTCTCATGTACATAGGCTTCGGACCGTCTCCAAACGGAATGACGTAACCGTTTTTACACATCATCTCTTGCTCGGGATAAACGTCGGCAGGCACCGGAGAAAGTTTTCCGGAATTAAGTCCGAAGCTGAAAAGAAACATCTGTGTCATCTCGCATACCGCCTCGCCAACGATACGTATACCAATATCCTTCCAATGGCCGAAACGGAGCTTCTCATTTACATATTCATCGGCTATATTGACACCACCGGTATATGCGACCTTGCCGTCTACAACAAGAATTTTTCTGTGCGAGCGATTGTTGAATTCGCTGTCTGCGCTTCCGCGCAGCTTAGAGAAAACCGTTGCTTTTATTCCGTGTTTTTGTAATATTTTGCAGTAATTTCCGGGCAGAGTAGACATACAGCCAATGTCGTCATACATAACCCTGACGTCAACTCCCTCTCCGACCTTCTTTATCAGCAATTCTAAAATTGAGTTCCAGAAGGAGCCCTCTTCAATTATGAAGTACTCAAGAAATATGAACTTCTCCGCCTGCGCGATGTCACAAATCATAGCATCACGCAGTTCTTCTCCTGACGGAAAATACTTGATCTCAGTGTTCTTATAAAGATGTGACGCGGAAATTTCCGTAAGCATTTTTGCCTGTGATGCCGCAGATCTATCCTCACTTTCAAGCTCTGCAAATGCCCCTTCATCATCGGTAGTGTAACGGTAATCCTCAAGCTTTTGCGCATGCTTTATAAACCGTTTTTTAAGTTTCCTCGAGTAGAACATAAAGTATAGCATAAATCCTACTATGGGGAGAAAAATCACACAAAGAAGCCACGGAATTTTGTAATCGGGATTGTCGTCCGAGGATATGATCCTGATCATACATGCTACGCCTGTTATTATACAAAGGGTATAAAAATATGGCACTATATAACAAAGAGCAAGCACTATGCTTATGATCATCGCAATTTCAAGAACACCAAGAAGGACTGCGATTATGTATCTTACGGGTATGTAATTATACTCGCGCTCTATTATTCCCTTTCCTGTTACGATCTTATACTGCTTTTTCATATAGCCTCCGTATTAAGATATTAAGTATATTTTACATATTACATTTTAAAGATGTTTTTCCAAATTATTTTCAAAATGTTAAAATTTGACATTTAATAGCGACAAGCAGCAAAAAAACGGTACGTAGATGGTTCGCACCGCTTTTGCCGCTTATTTTTCTATGATGAGATCGCACCGTTCTTTGACTTTCATATCCGTGAAATATGATTCCTCAAGCGGTATCCACTCGTTAAAGAATCTTTCCGCCATCTCTTTGGAGTTTCTTACCGATATACGCGTTCTTCTTGTTTCCAAGTCTGTATCCAAATACACTGAGTAATCGTAATATCCCGAAAGCCCATTATGCATGGAATATACACCCTCTACTACTACGAGTTTCGTTGGAGAAACGCAAACGGGAGCTCCAAGCTCCTGTGTTGCACAATTGTATGGGCGATAACATATTTGCGCTTCGTTATTGCATAGAGGTTTAAGTATTTCTTCTTCAAAGCGTTCTCGGTCTACGTTTCCTCCTATTTCAGCCAATCTCTCTGCAGTACGTTGCTCGGGACGGAGAAAAAAGTCATCCATATGGAAAACCGTACAGTCATATATATCCCTCAGCATATTCGCAAGCGTAGTTTTACCCGAAGCGCATCCGCCGTCTATAGCGAGAATCACCCGTCCGCGAGTTAAACGACTGTCAAGCTGTGAAAGCAACGGCAATATGCTGACGTATTTATCTGCTACAACGCGGTATGCAGGACGATATTCGTTGCGAAATGCCTCGGAGTGCCGTATAGCAGGATAATTCAGCTCTCTCCAAGCTGTGAGTTCCTTTTCAAAATCGGATAAAGAGAACGGTAGGAGTCCTTGCTCTATAAGCTCTCTTGCCACTCCGAGTTTTTCAAGGAGTGCTTCACGTCCTCCGTTTTCGGTTTTTGCTGAAAGACAGAATATTTTTCCCAAAGTCCGAGGTGTTAGTCCTTTATTCAGGCAGGAAAGATGAACTCTACTGTATGATCCGTCAAGCTGCTCTGTAAGCGGCTCTTCGTAAGAGCCTATTGACTTCCGCTCGATATTGATATAAGAGATAGAAGCATCAAGATCGGATACCAAATGCTCGCATCCGAACGCACTCTGGAAAATATATTTAAATAGGTCTTTTATCTGCATATTCGGGTATGCCTCGGAGTGTTTTATAAGTCTTTCGCGTGTTAAATCTTTCATACTTCAATCCAAGTCTTTATATTTTGAATAATCACGGATTCGCAACAATCGGTCAAGAATTACCGTGCCTTACTACTCAATCAACACTATTATAACACAGTACAATAACGTTTTCAAGGTCGGGATTAACCGATAATAAAGTTTATAAAGTTTTTTGTCAAAACACCTTGACAAAAACCCTTTTATTTAGTATAATAGTTAACGTTCATAGGGGTTTAGTTCAGTCGGTAGAACATCGGTCTCCAAAACCGAGTGTCGTGGGTTCAAGTCCTCCAGCCCCTGCCAAAATAAAAGCCAGGGCTTTATCGCCTTGGCTTTTATTTTTTGTGAGGACTTGAAGTAGGAGCGGAAGTGAATGACAGTCCGGTGGACTGTCAGAGCCGCGAACGACCAAGGCGCGCAGTTCGCGCCGCGAGTCAAGTCCTCCAGCCCCTGCCAAAAAAGCCAAGGCGTTTTGTCTTGGCTTTTTATTTTTAGGAGGACTTGAAGTAGGAGCGGTAGTGAATGACAGTTTGTCATTCATTTTTACCTTATAAGTGCGCGCATATCGGTTGACTTAGCTCTGTACGGTATGGTATAATTTTTATATAAATCCCCAAAGGAGACATCTTAATGAAATACGTAGTAGTTACGGGTGCTTACGGCGGAATGGGATATGCCGCAGTAAAGGCACTGAGAGATAAAGGATATTATATTTTCGCGCTTGACAGAAATGTAAGAGATGCAGAGGACGGAGTCATGCCTATACAGGCAGACCTTACCAATTCCGACGACATAGAGCGCGCATACGGGCAAATCAAGTCGGTAACAGAAGAGATTTTTGCGATAGTGCATTTTGCAGGGATGTATAATCTCGACTCTCTGGTCGAAATGTCGGAGGATAATTTCAGACGCATTTTTGACGTAAACGTTTTCTCTGTCTACAGAGTAAACAAAGCCTTCCTTCCCTTGCTTAGACGTGGCAGCCGAATACTGATAACGACGAGCGAGCTCGCACCTCTCGATCCGCTACCCTTCACGGGAATATATGCAATAACCAAGAGTGCGCTTGACAAATATGCTTACTCTCTGCGAATGGAGCTTCAGCTTCTCGGAATATCTGTCGCAATACTCCGTCCGGGTGCTGTAGATACGGGAATGCTCGGTGTATCCATTAGTGCACTTGACCGATTCTGTGACGGTACAGAGCTTTATTCCTGCAACGCAAAACGCTTTAAAAAAATAGTGGAGGGTGTAGAGGCCAAAAAGGTGAAACCTGAAAAAATCGGCAAAAAGACGGTGAAAATCCTTGGCAGAAAGAAGCCGAGGCACATATACAGTGTAAATAGAAATCCCTTGCTTTTACTTTTAAACATTCTGCCAAACAGACTCGCAACCTTTATTATAAAATTAATTTTGAAATAACATTGAAATGGTAAATATTTTATGCTAAAATATATTTAACATTTACAAGGGAGTTACCTATGAACGACACAAACAAACAGACAAAGGACGTTATAACAGGACGTCGTATAAATCGTGAAACCATATACTATGCTGCCCTATTCACCTTAGCGCTTGCGGCTTCTATAGTACTTTTGATCAGCGCAAAGGTTAAAAATAACAAGGGGCTACTGATATATTCCGCAATTCTGATTCCCGTTTTTGCTATATGTGTAATCTCTGCCGTAAGAGCTACATATGTAAGCAAAAACAGAATGTACGTTAAAGGCGAAGTTCTGATAATAAAGTCATTTTTCTACACAAGAAAAATAAAGATAAACGCTATCAAGCGTCTCACAGTAACTAAGGGTAAAAAGGATGGGTTCACCTCTATAAAGCTCTCCTTGCGAGATAAAACCGTTAGATACAGCTTCAAGGACTTCTCGAAGGAAGATTCTGCTCACTTAAGAAATTCAATATCAAAATAATACTTTGACAAAAGGAGATATAATTATGGCAAATTCAAGACTTATCGGAGATTATCCCGTAATTGGCATACGTCCCACTATAGACGGCAGACGCGGTCCTCTCAAGGTGCGTGAAAGTCTCGAAAATCAGACTATGAATATGGCTAAGGCTGCAGCAAAGCTTATTACTGAAAATCTCACCTACACCAACGGCGAGCCCGTTAAGGTTGTTGTTTCCGATACTACTATAGGAAGAGTTGCAGAGGCGGCAGCATGCGCAGATCAGTTCAGAAAAGCCGGTGTTGACATTACACTTACTGTTACTCCCTGCTGGTGCTACGGCTCAGAGACTATGGATATGGCCCCCGATACCGTTAAGGCTGTATGGGGCTTCAACGGTACTGAGCGTCCAGGAGCGGTTTATCTTGCAGCAGTGCTTGCATCACACACTCAGAAGGGACTGCCCGCATTCGGCATCTACGGACACGAGGTGCAGGACATGGACGATACCTCTATTCCCTCTGACGTTGCAGAAAAGATACTTCGCTTTGCCAGAGCGGCGGTAGCGGTAAAGACTATGAAGGGCAAATCATATCTCCAGATAGGCTCTATCTGTATGGGTATTGCAGGCTCTATCGTAGACGTTGATTTCTTTGAGGAATACCTCGGTATGAGAGTTGAGAGTGTAGACGAAGTCGAGATCATCAGACGAATGACTGAGGGCATCTATGATGCCAAGGAATATGAAAAAGCGCTTGAATGGGTAAAGACTAAGTGCAACCCCGACTTTGACAAAAACCCCGCAGAGCTTCAGAGAACTGCTGAACAGAAGGCAAAGGACTGGGAGTTCACGGCAAAGATGGCCTGCATCATCAAGGACCTTATGAACGGTAACAAAAACCTGCCCGAGGGATGCGAAGAAGAGATGGTCGGACACAATGCCATCGCAGCCGGCTTCCAGGGACAGAGACAGTGGACCGACTTCTACCCCAACTGTGACTTCCCCGAAAGCATACTCAACTCCACCTTTGACTGGAACGGTGCAAGAGAGCCTTACGTCCTCGCTACTGAGAATGATACTCTCAACGGTGTGTGCATGCTCTTCGGTAAGCTCCTTACAGGCAGAGCGCAGATCTTCGCAGACGTAAGAACCTACTGGTCCGGAGATGCTGTTAAGCGTGTTACAGGATACGAGCTCGAAGGCAAGGCAAAGGAAGCGGACGGCTTCATCCACCTTATCAACTCCGGTGCGGCTTGTGTAGATGCATCCGGTGAAAGCAAGGATGCTGACGGCAATCCCATAATGAAGAAATGGTGGGAAATGACGGAAAAGGATATTGACGCCTGCATGGCTGCTACCACATGGCCCTATGCCGATCTCGGCTACTTCCGCGGCGGCGGTTACTCTTCCCGCTTTGTGACTAAGGCAGAGATGCCCGTCACTATGATAAGACTCAATATGGTAAAGGGACTTGGACCGGTGATGCAGATTGCTGAAGGCTGGACGGTATGCTTGCCTGATGATGTCACTCACAAGCTCTGGGCAAGAACAGACTATACATGGCCTTGCACTTGGTTTGCACCGAGAATCACCGGTAAGGGCGCATTCAAGAGCGCGTATGACGTGATGAACAACTGGGGCGCAAACCACGGAGCGATCTCCTACGGTCATATAGGCGCTGACCTTATCACGCTCTGCTCAATGCTTCGTATCCCCGTATGTATGCATAACGTAGACGAGGAAAAGATCTACCGTCCGAGCGCATGGGGTGCATTCGGCATGGATAAGGAAGGTCAGGACTACAGAGCCTGCGCAACATACGGCCCTCTTTACAAGACGGTTAAGTAAAATTACATAAACAAAAAAACGCTTACAGCTCTCAAAATACGAGTTGTAGGCGTTTTTTTATTAATTGTTTTCTACATGTTATTTGTAATAAGGTTATCCTGATGGATGCATTTTAGGGTGAATAGGTGCAAATTTATAGTCTGCAGACAAAAAAACGGCAGACTACGATTTGTAGCCTGCCGCTGATCTATATAAATGCCTTGTTAGATGAAACTTCGCAGACTAAATTTACTGAGTTTAAATTTTATCCTAAGTATTATTCGGCATTATAAGAATCGAGTAGCGTTAAAAGTTCTTTACAATCGCAAGAATAGTGCTTTAAGAACTTTCCATCACTATAACTGTCAGTTGAAGTTGCATATATCCATATAGATTGAGTATCATTTGAATTCATAGTAAAGAAGATTTTTTTATAGCTTCCATTATCTATAAAAATTTCAAACCAAATATCAACAGCAGCCTTGTTATCATTTACTGCTTCATCTGTGCAGGGCATTTTAACTTTGCCGGTAAATAAACCGGAAATATCAAATTTCCCGCTACGTAACATGGCTTCAATTTGTGCACTAATCTTCGGAAACGTTTCATTATCATTTGATTGGTAATTATATTGAATACCGTCAACTGAAAAAGTAATACATTCAACTTTTTTTAAATCTGTCCTTGATATTCGGGGATAATAACCTATGTTTTTTGAGTCACAACTCGTACAAGATATGAGAACAAACATAAATACGAGAAAAAATAGAATTTTTTTTATAGTTATTTTCATTCTTAACCTCCGTAGTTGAAAGCATCTATTATGAAGTTTTCCGTTAAATACCTATTGGCAGTTATATCGTAATAAGTTTCATTGATCTTCGCACCATCATTTATTCTAACGCTATAATAAACTGAAATATGCGAACAATTTTTTTTATAAATAACTATCATTTTATGACCTTTGATTATTACCTTGCGAATAATTAAGTCTGTGCGTACTTAGTGCGTCGTAGGCTTTTTGTATTACTTAAATTCAAGGTTGATAACGTCCATCGCAACGTCAAGGTTAGTCATTACAACCACACAGCCGTCACGTGCTATTTTCCAATTATTAGAGTTCTCGCCCTTTGCAAAATATTCAATGTTCAATTCTGCAAAATTGGTTGCCTGTTCCTCGGTA
>JAFVYL010000004.1 GCA_017508665.1 Clostridia bacterium
ATCGGTATGGACCATCTCTCCCAGTCATCGTTGGGATGCTGGTTGATCAACGGTGCACCCGAGCCAAAGTAAGTATCAACCTCGTCATAGCCTTCAGCTACACCGTGTGATGCCTCCTCATCGTAATAAAGTCTTAGCGGAATGTCACTTTCCTCTATTCTATACTCAGACACATCGTAGCTCGCAGCACTTATCACCGGCATAACACCGGAGAGTGAGCCTAAGATCATCGTCATCGATAGAATTGCTGACAAAATCTTGTTCTTCATAGATTTCTCCTAAATTTATATTTATTACAAAAAATATTCATCCACGAAGATTTTATCAAATATTTTGCACAATTACAATGTAAAAATGTACACATACGATTGTAAAAACAGACAGAAAAAATAAACTCTCATGAAAGAAACGAGCAAATACCGCAAAGATCGTCGCACACTATGTAGAACTTTGTAGCCGTTAAAAGCAGTATAATGCGAGCAGACCTACGTCGTTTTATCAGATAAACTCCGTATCAATATTGTACACTAAAAAGTGCTTTTTTCCGAGATTATCGCATTAAATGATAATTATTGTTGTCATAATTGCCTAAATTTCCGTTTTTTACATTGTATATCATTTAGCTCTATAAGCGGCTAACTTGCCGTAAACGAGCTTGCAGATCAGCGCGGGTGTTTTGAAAAATCGTACATAGTGCCAAGACACACATCCACATTCAACACATATGACTGCGGTGTGAGGTTGGCGGAAAATACACAAACATCGTGCATCGGCACTAATTTAGAGGTCGGAATTATAAATCCATTGCAGTAGGCATATAACGCTAAGTGATAAACCTATTTATACAAAGACATTTCTCTAATTTATTAGAATTATAGCCATTTAATCGTTGATATACATAGAAATCTCCGTTTATTTTTGTTAAAAATCAACAAAACATCTCCGGTAAAAACGTGAAGATGACTATTGGAAAAGGCATTCTCATCTGTTAAAATATATATAGTCAAAATTATATTACAAGGAGATTTTAAAAATGGCAGGTCTTTCACTCAGACACATTTACAAAAAGTATCCCGGCGGCGTTGTAGCCGTTTCCGACTTCAACCTCGAAATTAAGGATAAGGAATTCCTTATCTTCGTTGGTCCTTCGGGTTGCGGTAAGTCCACTACTCTTCGTATGATCGCAGGTCTCGAGGAGATCTCCGAGGGTGAGCTTTACATCGGTGACAGATACGTTAACGACGTAGCTCCTAAGGACAGAGATATCGCGATGGTGTTCCAGAACTATGCGCTTTATCCTCACATGACAGTATTTGATAACATGGCATTCGGTCTTAAGCTCCGTAAGGTTCCCAAGGAAGAGATCAAGAGACGTGTTGAAGAGGCTGCAAGAATCCTCGACATCGGTCACCTTCTCGAGAGACGTCCCAAGGCCCTTTCCGGTGGTCAGAAGCAGAGAGTTGCGCTCGGTCGTGCGATCGTTCGTAATCCCAAGGTATTCCTTCTTGACGAGCCGCTTTCCAACCTTGACGCAAAGCTTCGTGCGAGCATGAGAACCGAGCTTACCAAGCTTCACAAGAAGGTTGAGACCACCTTCATTTACGTAACACACGACCAGGTAGAGGCTATGACCATGGCTTCCCGTATCGTTGTTATGAGAGACGGTGTTATCCAGCAGGTTGACACTCCTCAGAACCTTTACGACACTCCCTGCAACCTCTTCGTTGCAGGCTTCATAGGCACTCCTCAGATGAACTTCCTTACCGGTAAGCTCGTTAAGCGTGGCAACGATCTCTACGCTACCCTTGGTACTACTGAGATTCCTCTTCCCGCTGATAAGTCTAACAACCCCGATCTTAAGGAATACATCGGTCAGGACGTTATCTTTGGTATTCGTCCCGAGGCTATTCACGATGAGCCTATGTTCCTTAACTCCATGGCAGACACCGTACTCGACGTTGACGTTGACGTTACCGAGCTTATGGGTGCAGAGATCTATCTCTACCTCGGCTTTGAGGGAATGGAAGATGCTACCAACGGAAAGAACATTATCGCAAGAGTTTCTTCCCGTTCTACCGCTCGTTCCGGCGATAAGATCAAGGTTGCTATTGATGCATCCAGAATTCATATCTTTGATAAGGATACTGAAAAGTGCATCTGCCATTGATGCGGTGTATTTTGGTATAACCGAAAAAGAAACAATAATATGAAAGAGGTGGGCTTTTTGCTCACCTCTTTTCTTTGTGCTGTTTCATATATTTTTTTGTTATCTTGATTAGAGTATATTAGGTTGTATATGTAGCTTATTTTGTAAGTCCTATTGATTTTTAGATGAAAAGATGCTACAATTACATTGTTAAAGAAACGAGGTGCTAATATGAAAATAGGAGTTATAGGCGCTGGAACCTGGGGCGTCGCTTTAGCGCGCATGCTGACAAATAGCAATCATGACGTCATCATATGGTCTGCTATCGAATCGGAAATCGATGAGCTATCAAACAACCGCGAACACAAAAATCTGCCCGGAATGGTCATTCCCGAGGCAACAAAATTCACCAAAATCCTCGAAAAAGCCGTCACGGGTATGGACATAGTACTTATGGCAGTGCCCTCACCTTATGTAAGAGGAACAACAGCAAAACTTGCTCCATTCGTTACCGACGGACAGATAATAGTTGATGTGGCAAAGGGCATTGAGAAAGAAACCCTCTTTACTATGACGGATATAATAAGAGATGAGCTGGCAAAGAGCTCGTCTGCCAAAAATGTGAAACTTGTCGCACTCTCCGGCCCTACACACGCAGAAGAGGTTGCTAAGGATCTTCCTACCACGATAGTTTCTGCCTGTGAGGATCAAAAGGCCGCTCTTGTCGTTCAGGACGTCTTTATGAACACATGTATGCGCGTATACACAAACTCTGACGTACTCGGCGTTGAATTGTGCGGAGCGATGAAGAATATTATTGCTCTTGCAACCGGTATATCCTCAGGACTCGGATACGGTGACAATACCAAGGCTGCCCTAATAACAAGAGGAATAGCAGAGATCAAAAGACTTGGTTTAAAGATGGGATGCGAGAATGACACCTTTGCAGGACTTGCAGGAATAGGCGACCTTATTGTAACCGCCACAAGTGAGCATAGCCGTAATAACCGATGCGGAAAGCTCATAGGCAAGGGTTTATCACCCGATGACGCAATCAAAGAGGTCGGCATGGTAGTCGAAGGTATTAACGCCCTCCCCGCCGCAATCTCTTTGGCTAAAAAATACGAGGTTGAGCTTCCTATCACCGAAACAGCATACGATATCGTCTTTAACGGTGCCGATCCGAAAACTGCAGTAATTAAGCTCATGACACGAGATAAAAAAGCAGAAATTTAAACATTTATCACAACAAGTAATAAAAGCCAAGGCTTGCATTTTCGCATTAGCCTTGGCTTTTGACTATATAAGTTTACTTTTATTCCTTATCCGCGCTAATCATTGCGGTATATCTCTTATAGGATAAGAACGCAAAGAGTATGCCGAGAGCAAGGATTCCGCACCAGGTAACTACGGTTACAGACCAGCCCATGGCCTTGGACACAAGCGCTATACCGTAAGTGGAAATTGCCGCTCCGATGTACACACAGCTATTGCAAACTCCACTGACTGTCGCTGCTCTGCCAAACTTAGCAAATCTGCCGGGAAGGCAGGAAATAAGCAAAAAGTTCGCACCGTGCATAGCGCTGCAGACAAATGCTGTCAGAAATAGAGATGCTATGCCGAAAAACGTGCCATCCATAGAAACAAAAATTGCGAGAGGTATTGCAGATACCAACGATAATCCAAAAAGTATAGCCGAGCCGGACACCTCATTACGAAAAACTTTCTTTCTGTGAAGAGCGGTAACAACAGAGATGCTCACGATGGAGAAGATAGGCAGAATAATTGACACAAGCGTGGACTCCGACACGTCTCTGCCGAATGCCTCTGAATAAAGCATAGGCAACCAGGACTCTATACCGTCGCGCAAAAAACCAACGACGATTATGCAAATGAAGACAGTAAATATGCCCGATTCTTTCATAACAGAAAGGATATTACAGTCGTTTTTACTCGACACGGGAGTGGGTGACTGCTCTTTTTCGGTCTTTATTTCCTTTTCTTCTACGCACTCCGGAAGAATGATTCGCATCGCTATAGCAAAGACAACCATTGAGGCAAAAGCGAGAATTGCGGCGACAATAAATACACTTTCCCAACTCATAAACGTAAGGCAAAGGGGAACGAATGCATAGAGGAGCACCGTCGCTACGTGAGCCGCAGCGGTCACCACAAGATTGGCAGTAACGTAGGTTTGATGATCGAGATAATGCGAAAGTATCTTTACTATCGGCGGCCAAAGCATCGCCTGTGCCAATCCGTTGATACCCCAGACCGCTATCATTAGACCCTCCGGTACAAACGGCATAAGGGCGTTGCAGATCGCAGTAACCGACAATCCAAACATAATGAGATATTTAGGCTTTATCTTATCGCCAAGATATCCGCTAAGGAGCTGACCTATACCGTAAAATGCAAAAAGCATGGTGCCGACAAGTCCCGCATTCACCCTGTCTATTGCGCCTTCGGATATCATACCCGCCATTACAACGGCAAAATCCTTGCGCGAAAAGTAGCTGACAAAATAAACCATAGAGCAGAGCGCTATTATACCCGCTCTTGAATATTTTTTCTTATCAAGTGCTAACACAAGTATCACCTCTGAAGATTTTTACTAATCAATTCTACCACTTCATATTGTGAAAATCAATAGAAAAATCCATTTTTATAAACAAAAAAACAGACCTTCTCAAGCTGAGTTGGAAGGTCTGCTTAATATTTGCTTATATGCCGATATTTTTATGCGTTAGCTGCCTTTACGATAGCAGTAAACTTATCGGTCTTAAGAGATGCGCCGCCGATAAGACCGCCGTCAACATTAGCCTTTGCAAGAAGCTCAGCCGCGTTAGCGTCGTTCATAGAACCACCGTACTGAACGATGATCTCCTCTGCAGCTTCAGCACCGTAAAGTTCTGCGATGCACTCACGGATAACTCCGCAGGTCTCGTCAGCCTGATCTGGAGTAGCGGTAAGGCCGGTACCGATAGCCCAAACGGGCTCGTAAGCGATGATTACGTTCTTGAGATCCTCTGCGGAAACACCGGCAAGATCAAGTTTGGTCTGAAGTCTTACAACCTCATTGGTGATACCGGAAAGTCTCTCTTCCTTTACCTCACCGAGACAAAGGATAACCTTAAGACCTGCCGCAAGAGCAGCCTTGGTACGAAGGTTTACAGTCTGATCAGTCTCACCGAAGTACTGTCTGCGCTCGGAATGACCGATTACAACATACTCAGTGCCGATCTCCTTGAGCATAGCAGCGGAAATCTCACCGGTGTAAGCACCGCTCTCTGCAAAATGCACGTTCTCTGCGCCAACGTGAATGTTGGTGCCTGCAGCTGCTTCAACAGCAGTAGCAATATCTACGTAAGGAACGCAAAGCACGATATCGCACTTGTCCTGCCCCTTAACCATGGGAGCAAGCTCGGTGATGAACGCCTTAGTCTGGCTAGGAGTCATATTCATCTTCCAGTTGCCTGCAATTACATATTTTCTCATTGTTTTTACTCTCTTTTCTTTATTTTCTTACATTTCATACATTCAGTGACGGCACAAAAGCACCGCCACTGAGTGTATATCTGACGTTTATAATGTCGAGCTTGACAAAATAAATTGTCAGGAGAATTTTTCGTTCTTTGCCCCGAAGCAATAGTTACCTATTGCGAGCTTGGGCAAAAACGGGAAATTATACGAGAATTTATTTGTCAAGGAGGCAGGAAACACCGGGAAGATCCTTACCCTCAAGGAACTCAAGGGACGCACCGCCACCTGTAGAGATGTGAGTAATCTTGGATGCGAAGCCGAGCTGCTCACAAGCTGCTGCGGAGTCGCCGCCGCCTACGATAGTGATAGCGGAGCTATCTGCAAGAGCCTGAGCTACCGCGATAGTACCCTTTGCAAGAGTGGGGTTCTCAAATACGCCCATAGGACCGTTCCAAACAACAGTCTTTGCAGAGAGAACAGCGTCAGCGAAGAGCTTAGCTGTCTTAGGACCGATGTCAACGCCTTCCTTGTCAGCGGGGATGCTGTCTACGTCAACGTAGTCAACCTCTACGGGAGCGTCAATGGGGTTGGGGAAATCTGAGATAACTGCGCAGTCAACGGGAAGAAGAAGCTGAACACCGTTTGCCTCAGCCTTAGCCATCATCTCACGGCAATAGTCAAGCTTGGTCTCGTCGAGAAGAGATTTGCCAACGCC
>JAFVYL010000040.1 GCA_017508665.1 Clostridia bacterium
GACTTCAAGGTTGCAGGTACAAAGAAGGGTATCACCTCTATTCAGATGGACCTTAAGGTTGACGGTCTTACTCCCGAGATCATTAAGCAGGCACTCGTTACTACTCACCAGGGTAGAGATGAGATAATCGACAAGATCATTCTCGCTGCTATCCCCGCTCCCAGAGCAGAGGTTTCCGAGTATGCTCCCAAGATGATCTCCATGAAGATAAACCCCGACAAGATCCGCGAGGTTATCGGTTCCGGCGGAAAGGTTATCCAGAAGATCGTTGCCGACACAGGCGCAAAGATTGACATCGAGGATGACGGCTCCGTATTTATCGCGGCAGTTGATAAGAAGAGCGCTGAGGCTGCTAAGGCTATCATCGACGCTATCGTATTCGAGCCTGTTGTAGGTGAGACCTATGAGGGTACTGTTACCAGAATTATTCCTATCGGCGCATTCGTTGAGTATGCTCCCGGCAAGGAGGGTATGGTACACATCTCCAAGCTTCAGAAGCAGAGAACCGAGAAGGTTGAGGATGCAGTAGCTCTCGGCGATACCGTAAGAGTTAAGTATCTCGGCAAGGACGAGAAGGGCAGAGAGAACCTTTCCATCAAGGATGTTGACTAATTTTCGGCGTGCGCCTTACGGCATAAACGAATAAAAAATAAGAGGTATTATGTGTATATCATAGTACCTCTTTTTTGATTTTTGGTTAATGGTCACTAATGGTTTTCCATTTTACTTAAAAAACATTTTTTATTCTATCGCCGTTTTCTAGTTCGCTGTATTCATATACAGCTCTCACTCGTCAGCCGACACTTTCTGCTCACAACCCATACGCCGTAACAGACACAAATAAAACAAGAGGGCGCTATACAGGGTGATGTTCTTAGCGGAGAATTTGAAAATCTCACTAAGTGCGAGCATCGCATTTGACTAGTCAAACACAAAATAGGCTAAGCCCAAACCCATATTTACAAACAGAAAGAGCAAACACGCAAGATAAAACTTGTATGTCTGCTCTTTTTTTGGTTGGTTTAGTTTAGAGTTGTGAGGTTCGCTACGCTCACCGTTATGAGCTTGCACGGCAAGCGTTATGATATGATTGCCCATCTAACCTAAAACTTGGCAAAGCCAATCATAACAATGCGCAGCATTCCATAACTCATAACTTGCCCGCAGGGCAATCATAGTTGTAGCGTGAATACTCCGTTAAGAGTATCACGCTACACGCCCTCTTGTTTTATTTGTTCTTATTTATAAACGGGATGATCAACTTCGCCAGCTCGTTTTTTCCGTTTTCATCTGTACTTGTTACATACCATACGTGTGTACCGTGTGTAATTACGTAGCAGAGCTTTGTCATATCGTAGCCGCTCATTTCGAGTTTTTTCATGAGCATCTCCGTTTGCTCGACTCTGCCCGGGATATCGTTATCCGACACGATCAGGTGCATCGGGGGATAGCTTTCCGCCTTTACGTGGTAGATAGGCGCCGCCTCGTCGATAACGACCGATGAGGGATCGATACCTCTTTCTTTCAGCACGTTGAAGTGCGCGGTCGGCTGTCCTGCATCGTGGACGTATGCAGTAATATCTTTGTTTGATACTCCGTATTTACCGAGCCACATCTCGTCAAAGCAGAGCATCATTGTCAGATACGCCCCGGCGCTTGTACCGGATGCTATGAGCTTTTCACATTTTACGAGAGGGAGTAGCTCTCGCTTAGCATATGCGACAGCCTCTGCCGCATCTTCTACAAAATCGGGGTATTTTGCCTCGGGATACATTCTGTATTCCACACTTGCTACTGCGATGCCTGCCTCGGTCATATCTTCGGCAAAGTGAGGTAGTAAATCGAGATCTCTGCTACCCTCTACAAAGCCACCGCCATGGAAATATACGAGCAGAGCACGACATTTTCCATCGGGCATGTGTAGGTCTATTTTGTGCATATCATCTTTAATGATGGAGTAACTGATGTCTTTTATGATTTTCATTTTGCCAATTTCTCCGTGGTATTTATGCGATAATTATACAATACACAGTACAGTTTGTCAATGTTTGGAATTAAGCATCTTCTATATATTCCCATTGACATCCGGCTGCTGTTTTCTGCCTTCCATTGCAACAAGCACATATGCAGCTAACGTCGACATTGTATGCAGCACTTGCTTCTGTGAGAGATTTGAAAACCTTACCGTCAGTTAAATTCCTCACCATTTTGCTCCGTTTGTCGGCTCGTGATGTTTTGCCGCATTTTCTACATCCGTGGCCGTATATACGGTTGTTTGGAGTCATTTGATAAAGAACTCCGCACGTTGAACATTTCCACCAATATTTATTGCAACTGTTGGGGTATATAGAATATACATCTATGCCTTCGTTTTTTTGGTTTATCAATTCTTTTGCAAGCTCGGGATATTTATATCCAATGCTAGATTCTACAGATGCTATAGATCTATTTCGTCCTTGTTCCTTTCTAGAGCAAGGGTTACAAAGTGCTCGAGAATTTCTAATAATACTTGTTATGCTTCTTTTGAAAGATTTACCGCACAATTCACATAAAAACCCAAACTTGCAGCTACTTGTCGAAGAAATTTGTGTAGGAGTTATATTACCGTTAGTAGATGTATCCCAGTGCTTGGCCAAAGAAGGATACTTTTCTGCAAATGAAACAGGAACCCATTTATTAGGTGTTATGGCATATATGTCTGTAAGATCAACTTCAACATTTACCTCATATGGTATGCTATTATCAATTTCGTTCAACACTGAAAATATTGATTTTTCCAAATCATTGTAATTATCACCTTGGTGATTTTTAGTTCTATATATTTTAATTGAGTTAGATTGATAATCGGGGCAAGAAGGCTCCCGAAGTCTTATCAGATTGATGCCCAAATCTTGGCATAGCAAGTCCTTTTTTAAGTCTTGTTCTATATCTTGATGCCAATGTTCTCCGTCGTATTCTATCGCTACTTTTAATTCGGGAATGTAAACGTCTAATTCATACAGTCCATAATCTTTGAAAGTGTGGTCGCTCCAAACTGCAGAACAAAAATATTTTGATACGTAATAGTATAAACATTGTTCGGGAAAAGATCTAAATTTCGTTGCTTCGCAAGAAGGACAGCATCTTCCCTCGGCCATTTCCTGGAACTTAGCTTTCCATGAGGTGCCACATTTTTTACAACTCCATATTGCTCTTCGATTGCTTTTTAAAGATACCTTTGATAGTTCTATGTTGTTCTTGTCATAATCGTAATATTTATCAATAATTTCGGAATATTTATCGATGAAATATAGCCCGTTTTTCGGTGACTGGCGCACGTTTGAAAGTGTATTGCTTTTACATTTTTTACATCCGCCACCATTCGATCTGACGCGGTAATCGGGAGTGGTTTCAAAAGATGAATCGCAATTTTTACAAATCCAAAATACCGTGTCATTGTTATGTGGTTTAATGTTATATGGATCTAAAACATTTTTGCTAAAATCCCATTCTTTTAATAAACCCGGAAAAAGATACGCAAAAGATGATGTGGCTTGTATTTTCTTGAAAGCATTTGTATTTGAACATGATTTGCATAGCGGACGGACCATGTCTGCGATTTTTCTCGAAAAACTCGTTTTGCAATTTTGACATATCCACCAAGCTTGTTTTCCAGAAGATACCGACACGTTTGAAAGGTGAAATTTGTTTTTATCGGCATCAAAGAAAGCTGCAAGTTCCGGTTTTAAAGTTTTAAAGTCATTAATGCCTGTTATAACTTTCTTTCCTGAACAAAACGGGCATCCATATTTTTTGTATGTCCTGCAAGCAACAGATGTTGACCAAGAATGATTAAGTGTGCATTTCCACCATACTTTTTCTTGAGAAGATCTGGTTATAGAAGAAGGATCAAGCCCAATGTTTTTGTTCTTCTCATAATCCCATTCTGCCATAAGGTCGGGATTGTCGATTATATATTTCATTTCAGCCATAGACACACCTCGGAGATATGAATCGTTAATTGAATTATATCACAAAACTTAAAACAAAGCAAGGCGATTGAGAGTGAAAATAAAAACGCACTTCAAAGTGAAAATTTCGTCGTAGGCGAATATACCTGCGTTCGCCACTGGTGAGCAAGCTCCCCGATGCTCTCACTTGGTATGCGAACCCGACTCCACTTCACTCCGTTTTGCGGAGCAGGTTCGCTGTGCGGGAAACATAAAAGTCCTCCGCCCGATAGGACAGAGGACTTTTATGGCACCCGCAACAGGAATCGAACCTGTAACTAACCCTTAGGAGGGGCTTATTATATCCATTTAACTATGCAGGCATATTATTCAATTGTAGGTTGAGAGCGACTAACCCTTAGTCGCGTTTATTATATTCCGCGCTCGTCGCATAGTCGTCAGCTATCGCCTCCGCAAGTCTGCGGCTCTGCTGACTCGTTGCTTTGGAGCGTATCGCGGCGCAAAAACAACACTCAGTTGTTTTTACTTGCTCACATTTAACTATGCAGGCATTTATTAAATTTTGCTCCGGAATCGAACCTGTAACTAACCCTTAGTCGCGTTTATTATATTCCGCGCTCGTCGCATAGTCGTCAGTTATCGTCTTCGCAAGTCTGCGGCTCTACTGACTCGTTGCTTTGGAGCGTATCGCGGCGTAAAAACAACACTCAGTTGCTTTTACTTGCTCACATTTAACTATGCAGGCTTATTATTAGGTTGCGTTTCTGTATTCGCGGTATAGCGCTAAGCGCTTGACGTGCATATATTCTACCACACATATTTCCAAAAGTCAACCGTAAGAGAATAAAACTTTGAAAATATATAAAATATAAAAGAGTATTGAAATGATCGGGTTTTTGTGTTAAAATAATAAAAGAGACGTTTTTACACAGACTTTTGGAACGCCGAATGCGCATTGGCATAAAATGGCGTAGTAGTGATAAAGTGAGGCATTTATATGATATACAATTCAATTCTCGAAGCGATTGGCAACACTCCGATGATAAGACTCAGAAATATGACATCTGAGGGCGATGCTGAGATCCTCGTAAAGTTTGAGGGACTTAACGTCGGCGGATCTATAAAAACACGAACCGCGTATAATATGATACTTGATGCTGAAGCTCGCGGTCTGCTGAACAAAGACAGTATAATAGTAGAGCCTACCAGCGGCAATCAGGGCATTGGACTTGCGCTCGTTGGTGCGGTACGCGGATATCAGGTAAAGATAATTATGCCTGACTCGGTCAGCGAGGAGCGTAGAAAGCTTGTTCGTCACTACGGTGCTGAGGTCATCCTTGTTCACGATGACGGAAATATCGGTCTTTGCATTGAGGAGTGCTTAGCACTCGCGATGAGAATGAAGGCTGAAGATCCTCGCGTTTTTGTGCCTCAACAGTTTGAAAATCCTGCCAACTCCGGCATACAGCGTTCTGCCACCGCACAGGAGATACTTGATGCGGTTGACGGTGAGATACACGGCTTTTGCTCAGGCATAGGTACGGGCGGCACTATTACCGGTATCGGAGAGGCACTGAAGCAGCATAATCCCGATATAACTATATGGGCGGCAGAGCCGGAAAATGCGGCTATCCTCTCAGGCGGACTTATCGGTACTCATGTGCAGATGGGCATCGGTGACGGCATTATCCCGGCTATACTCAACCGTGACATAATATCCGACGTTTGTATTATAACCGACGAGGAGGCTCTTGCTACAGCTAAGGAGCTTGCGCGCTCTGAGGGTATACTCTGCGGAATCAGCAGCGGTACTAACGTCGCAGCAGCTATCAAGCTGGCGAAAAAGCTCGGTGCTGGCAAGACGGTAGTTACCGTGCTTCCTGATACAGCCGAGAGATATTTCTCGACGCCGTTGTTTGATGAATAAAACTATATTTGACAATCATACTTTACATATAAAAGGCTTTTGATTAAAGGTGATATATGAAAAAATATTTACCCAAAGATAAAAAAGAATGGATGCGTATGCTGAAGAACACGGCACTGATACTTTTCGGCACGTTTGTACTTGCCTTCGGAATAGAGATGTTTATCTTCCCGTTCGAGCTTGTAACGGGCGGTATTTCCGGTCTTGGTATCATACTTGAGCGGTGCTTTGAGAACGTGAAATTTCTTTCCGGCATCAACGCTGAGATATATTCTACCGTTATCAACTGGATTCTCTTTGCTCTCGGCTTCTTCATTCTTGGCAAGGAGTTTGCGGCAAAGACACTCATCTCGACTATATTTTATCCCGTTGCGTTGAGCTTAGCTGATTTGATCATTCACAGCCGTATATTTGGCACTCATCTCGATCTTTCTTACTATATAGATACACCGTTCTACGGTATAGCTCTTATTACCGCTACCGTTTTCGGCGGTGCTTGTATCGGCGCGGGCTGTGCTTTCACATTCCTCGGCGGCGGTTCAACAGGCGGTGTAGATGTAGTCGCGCTCACGCTTTCAAAGTATATAAGAAGAATCAAGAGCTCGGTTGCTTTCTTCATTACCGATGCTTTAATTATTTTTGCGGGTATTTTCGCGGTAGATAATATACTCCTGTCCCTCCTCGGTATAGCATCTGCATTCGTGTGCGCTATATCGGTAGATAAGCTCTTCCTCGGTGAAACGAGCGCGTTTATTGCACACGTGGTATCGGATAAGCATGAGGAAATCAACCGTGCCGTTATAGAAAAGATGTCACGTACTACCACAATTATGGATGCTACCGGAGGTTATTCAGGCGAGGGCAAAAAGCTCATTATGATAACCTTTAATATGCGTCAGTATCCTGTTTTTACACAGATTATTTCAAGTATTGATAAAAATGCCTTTGTCACCGTACACCGTGCGCACGAGATAGACGGTGAGGGTTGGACCTACGATGTTACGGAATAAAGTATAAAATTAAAAAAGGAGAGCGCCGTGATCAAAAGGACTATAAACATAGATTTTTCAAGAAAAATTGGCAAGATCAAGCCTATAAACTGCCTTAATAACGGTCCGCTCTTCGGTATAGATCTCGATTGCGATTTTACAGATCAGTATAAGGAGATGCAGCCGCCGTTTGTCAGACTGTCCGGTATCGAGTCGCCATACGCCTCGTCGAGATATCTTGATATTCATTGTATTTTCCCGGACATTGAGCTCGACGAGAGATTCGAGGCATCCTACAATTTTGCCCCTACTGACAGATATCTTGCTGCGGTAAAGGAGATCGGTGCTGATATATTCCTGCGCCTCGGTGAATCTCCGGAGCTGTATGAGGTTAAAAAACATACACGTCCTCCGCGTGACGTCTCAAAGCTCGCGAGAATATGTGAGAAGATAATAGCTCATTACAACAAAGGCTGGGCAAACGGATATAAGTATAATATAAAATACGTTGAGATAATGTGCGACGTTGATACCGGCGCCGGTTGGTGCGGCAAGGCAGAAGAATATTACGAGCTCTACTCCACGGTCGCAAATCATCTTAAGACGGTATATCCAAAGCTGAAAATAGGTGCTTATTCATCGGGCGGCTTCTTCAGTCTTAACCATTACGATGCTACACCGAAGCAGAAGTCATACGTGGATTTTATGGACGGATTTCTTGATTATATAACAAAGACCGCCCCTGCGCCTCTTGACTTTTTCTCTTGGAAATGCTATGCCGAGTCTCCGGAGGAGATAAGCTTGCACGCAAATTACGCGAGATCCTATCTTGGACAGTGCGGGCTCAGAAAAACGCAGAGCATAATATCCGAGTTCAATCTGCTTGGTACGGAGCGCGGCGCATATCTTGACCGCAAATATCCTGCGGCGCTTGCGAGAGCATTGATAATAGCGGAGAAGAGCAATATAGATATGATGTTCTACTCTCACTTATCCCCCGACTCGCGCTGGAATGCTCTTTATTCCCTTGACGAAAGGTGCGATAAGCATTTGTATTCAGCATACCACGTTATGACGGCTTTCGGTGCGCTCGCATCACTCTCCAACGTAGTCGACTCTACAGAGGACTATCGCACGGAGATATACTCGCTCGCTACCCTTGGAGAAAACAACGGTGTCTGCGTATTCTCGACTGCTGACTACAGCGGTGTTGTTGAGATAAATCTCTCGGGCAAGAGCTTTAACTCATATTCGATAAAAGGAATTATCGGAGGAGGAGAGAGAGGACGAGGATTCTTCACCGAAGAGAGAGGATTACCTCTGAGAAACGACTCTATAACGCTAAGAGTCGGCAAAAACGAGGTTTACTTCTTAAGCTTTTCATAAAAAAATATAAAAACCTACCTGCATAAAAGAGACGTCCGTATGAGAAAATAAGGACAGTCCAAAGAAAGGTAGGTTTTTTATTATGAAGGATAAGGAATATATTAATATCAACCCCGACGGTGATGATAGAATTTCTATAAGCAATATGCCGCCTCTGGTGGGTATGAATGATACCGAAATGGTAGTTCCCGCATATAATCCGCCTGTTCCAAACAGAGCTTGGACAGCTATGAGAGCAGGCAAGGATATCGATGAATTGACGGAAGAAGAAAAGAGGATGCTTTACTTGGGTAAAGACGATATTATCTGATAAAACGGTAAAAAATAAAGAAATAAGCCGAAAAAACACGCATAAAAAAGTAACTGTAGTAAAAAGTACGAAATTATGCAGTCATAATCAAAAAATGTAAAAAAATAAAGATTATGATATAAAAAATCCGCAGAAAATATAACAAAAACGGGATTTTTCCATTTTTAGCGTTCAAATAAAGAAATGCTACCGCAGAATCGCTTCTGCGGTAGCTGTTTTTGTGTGGCTATGAAATGATGCGCGCCATACAAATCTGCATATTTCTTTTTATGTGCGCTTTCCCCAAACGGTGTACTCACCTGCGGTGTAGCTTTTTGTCACACCGTCGATCGTTACATCTGCGGTAGTTCCTTCAGGAATAGCGAAAGAATATCTTACTCCGTCATTTGTGTATTTCCACTCGGAGCGAATGATTCCCGAGCGAGTCTCGATCCTTGCCTTTGCAAAGCCGAGCTTTTCGCAAGGGATAGGAGATATCTCAAAGGTTTTGTATGCGGGAGTGGTAGGTCTGACACCGAGAATCGTGCGGTAGAACCAAGCCGCGCACGCGCCGTATGCGTAATGATTAAAGGAGTTCATGTCGGTGCTCCAGAAGCTGCCGTCCTCTCTTTGGCTGTCCCAGTGCTCCCAAATAGTAGTAGCACCCATATTTACAGAGAAGAGCCATGAGGGGAATTTCTCCTGGAGAAGAAGCGTGTAGGCCTTGTCGGGGCGGCCGATCTCGGTCAGAGCATCGAGAAGATAAGGAGTACCTACAAAGCCTGTCTGAAGTCTGTCACCGAATTCTTCTATGATCTCAACGAGTCTCTTTCCAAGCTTTGCCTTGAGCTCTGCATCATCATCGACAAGACCAAAGTGCAGGGTAAGGACGTGAGCGGTCTGTGTATCCGAGGTGAGCTTTCCGCGCTTGATAAACTTGGATCTGTACGCCTTGCGGATCCTCTCGGCAAGTCTGTCGTAGCCCTCAGCGTTATATCCGAGAACACGGCAGGTCTTAGCGAGTATAGTTGTAATTAAGAAGTAATATGCGCTCGCGATCAGATCCTTGTCTGTAGATCCGGTGTAAGAGCCTGCGGGCGCATCCATGCCTAGCCAGTCACCGAAATGGTTGTCACCGAGCCAAAGGCACTTTTTGCCTGCGCGCGACTTTACGTAGCCGTGCCACTTTTTCATCATAGGGAAGTGCTCGCGCAACAGCTTCCTGTCGCCGTAAGCATTGTATATCTCCCAAGGAACAATACATGCCGCATCGCACCAAGCGGTGGAGTTTCTGGTTGAGTTGATACGGAGAGCATCGGGGATAACGTGAGGCATTTCACCATTTTCGAACTGCTCACTCGCCATATCGCGCAACCATTTTCTGAAAAATATCTCTGTATCAAAGTTTATGGATGCCGCTCTTGCAAATACCTGTGTGTCACCCGTCCATCCGAGTCTCTCATCTCTCTGCGGACAGTCGGTCGGAATATCGAGATAGTTGTCTCTCTGACCCCAGATGATGTTGGAGTAGAGCTGGTTGAGCTTTTCGTGTCCGCTGGTAAAGTATCCTGTGCGCTTCATATCCGAGTGCATAACTATAGCTCGGAAGTTGTCCGCGACTACCTCCTCGGGCCAGTCGATCAGCTTTATGTATCTGAAGCCGAAGAAGGTGTACACAGCCTTATAGGTCTGCTTTCCCGGCTTAGCCGTATATACCATCTCGCTCCTTGCGGTACGGTAGTTGGCATTGTAGAAGTTGCCGTCTTTGTCAAGGACCTCAGCGCACTTTATCTCTACACGCTCGCCACCCTTTGCATTGAGAGTAAACTCTAAAGTGCCTGTTATCTCCTGTCCGAAGTCGATGAGCGTCTCGCCACTCGGGGTAGTAAATACGCGTCTTGGCGCTACTGTTTCGATCTCTCTTGTAGGAACACCGTCCATGGGTGTGAGCACGTTCTTATCGAAGTCGAAGATGTGAGCATTTGTCTTGAACTCGGGTGTGATGCGCGCATCCGTGATCTCACCGTCGTATATTCCTGAGAAGAGACACTCGGACTTAGCTGTCTGCCAGCTCTCGTCGGTCAGAACTGTCTCGCTTGTGCCGTCCTTGTAAAGGATCTCGAGGGCTGCTATGAGTGCAGGGTGCGTACCGTACATGCCACACTTAGTGTCGGGGAATCCGCCGCGTGATGAGTACCATCCGTTACCTACACCGATCGTAAGCTCGGAATTCTTATCGAGCATGTTTGACACGTCATAAGTGAAAAATTGTAAACGTTTGTTGTAATTTGTCCAGCCCGGTGCCATGTAATCCTTGCCGACACGTGTACCGTTTATCTTCGCTACAAATACTCCGAGAGAGGAAATATGAAGTGTTGCTTTCTTCACTTCGTCCCTGAGTGAAATGCTTTTTTTGAAATATGGAGTTGCGGGAATCCATGACTTTTCCGCACAGATAAAATTCGCCTTGTAAATGGGATTTTTCATTTCGGACCTCCGTTTTTTGATGACGTAATTTTTAGATATATTTTTGATTAAATGTTACCATATTAACCATGAAAAGTCAATATACCCCTTGAAAAAAACGCTCGTACGTGTTAAAATATATAAAACAAACTTTTTGAGGTGATAAAAATGACTCATCAGACCTTTAACTTTGAAGTCTCCGGCCATCAGATAGAGCTCCACGCATACGTCGCCGAGGGCTCAAAGGACAGAGATTCTGTGCTTATTTTTCCCGGCGGAGGATATCAAAATCTCTCAGTTGACCGCGAGGGAGTGTCCGTCGCGCACGCATACCTTGAGCGTGGACTGAATGCCTTTGTGCTCCACTACGCTGTAGGCACGGAATACGTATATCCGAGCCATCTTACCGACGCGTCGTTCGCTATCACTTATATCAAGTCACACGCGGAGGATTTCGGCATAGATCCCGAACGCATTTTCACCGTAGGATTCTCTGCGGGAGGACATCTTTCCGGCTCAATGGCAATTCTTCATAAGGATCCCGAGGTGCTCTCGGCTCTCGGCATAGAAAAGGGAGATAACAAGCCTTGCGGAGCTATACTCGCATACCCCGTGGTATCCGCTATGGTAGCGACTCACGAGGGATCTTTTGCAAGACTTGCCGGAAAGCCCTTCGCCGATATTGATGCGAAAGAGCGTGAAGAGCTCTCACTTGAATGTAACGTTGATGAGGACTCTGCACCCGTCTTTATCTGGCATACATCCGAAGATCCTGCCGTTCCTATGCTCGGGTCGCTCAGACTCACCGAGGCGTACTATTCCATCGGCAGGGCGGTAACTCTGCACGTTTACCCTTACGGTCCACACGGTATAGCTCTTGCTAACGAGCAGTCCTCTTGCGGCAACCCTAATTGGATACAGCCGCTTGCCGAGAATTGGGTGGATGAAAGCGTAAGATGGATCAAAACGGTAAAAAGCTATTGACAACAGTATAAAATATATTTATAATAATAACGGTAATTTTATCGCTAAAGCGAAAGGACAGAATAATGGAAAGAACTTTAATCAAAAACGTTACCCCCGGCTACCACAAGGTACAGGGCTTCGTTGAAAACTTCCGTAACAAGAGAACTATGGCGTTTATCGTAGTAAGAGATGCTTCCGGTAAGCTCCAGGTTACTATCGAAAAAGAGAAGCATCCCGAGATGCAGGAGATGCTCGATAAGCTCACTATCCACTCCGTAGTTACCTTTGAGGGCGAGGTCGTTGCCTCCGAGTACGTAAAGATGGGTGGCAAGGAGATGTATCCCGACACGATGAGAGTTGAGTCCTATGCCAACGCTCTTCCCATCAAGGATGACTCCGAGATCGACGTAAAGATGGACTACAGATGGATAGACCTCCGCCGTGAGAAAAACCACCTTATGCTCTCTCTTCAGACCACTCTTACCGCAGCATTCAGAGAGTTCCTTCTTGAGCGTGACTTCGTAGAGATCCATACTCCCAAGCTTATAGCGGCTGCTTCCGAGTCGGGCTCTGACGTTTTCGAAGTCAAGTACTTTGACGGAAACGCATATCTTGCTCAGTCTCCTCAGTTCTACAAGCAGATGGCTATGGCTGCAGGTCTTGAGAGAATATTTGAGACAGGCCCCGTTTTCAGAGCAGAGAAGTCCTATACTAATAAGCACGCTACCGAGTTCACCGGCTTCGATCTTGAGTTCTCCTACGTTGACGGCTGTGAGGACGTTATGAAGATGGAAGAGGAGCTTCTCGCGTACGCTCTTGCAAAGGTTAAGGCGGCGCACGGAGATGCTATCAAGGAGCTTTACGGCATGGACCTTGAGGTTCCCACGCTTCCGTTCCCCAGAATGAAGCTTGCTGACGTTTACCGCGAGCTCGAGGAGAGATACGGCTACACAGTTCCCGCGGAGCTTCACGGTGACCTCACCACCGAGGCAGAGAGAATGACCAAGCAGCTTTGCCGCGATAAGTTTAACCACGAATTCCTCTTTATCACCGACTACGATGCGAGTGAGAGAGCATTCTATCATATGAGAGATGAAAACGGTGTTCCTCAGGGCTACGACCTTATCTGGCGCGGCGTTGAGATCACTACCGGTGCTCAGAGAGAGCACAGATACGACGTGCTTAAGGCTCAGGCTGAGGAGAAGGGACTTGCAGAGGACGTTAAGTTCTACCTCGAGTTCTTCCGGTACGGCTGTCCTCCTCACGGTGGCTTCGGCCTTGGTATTGACCGACTCACCATGCTCTTCCTCGGTCTTTCCATCAAGGAGGTTCAGTTCCTCTTCAGAGGTCCTAACCGTCTTACTCCGTAATGTTAGATGGACCTTTAAATCTTAGTATTTTGATAATAAAAGTTTGCAAATAACCGCTTAACTACTTAAATTTTACGTTTGAAAGGAATAATTACAATGAAAATTGCACTTATAAATGAGAATAGCCAGGCGGCTAAAAACGCGCTCATCTGCGATACTCTTAAGAAGGTTGTTGAGCCCCTCGGCCACGAGGTATACAACTACGGTATGTACTCTGCTGAGGACAAGGAGCAGCTCACCTACGTTCAGATAGGTATCCTCTCCGCAGTTCTTCTTAACTCAGGCGCATGCGACCTTGTTATCACCGGTTGCGGCACAGGTGAGGGTGCGATGCTCGCTTGCAACTCCTTCCCCGGTGTTCTTTGCGGTCATGTAGTCGATCCTACCGATGCTTACCAGTTCACTCAGGTAAACAACGGCAACGCTATTGCGATGCCCTTTGCAAAGGGCTGGGGCTGGGGCTGTGAGCTCAATCTCCAGTACGTATTCGAGAAGCTCTTCGTTTCCGAGTGGGGTCTTGGTTATCCCCGTGAGAGAGCAGTTCCCGAGCAGAGAAACAAGAAGATTCTCGACGAGGTAAAGAAGGTTACTCACACCGACATCTGCTACATCCTTGAGAACCTTGACCGTGAGCTTGTAAAGGGTGCTCTCGGCGGAGCTAAGTTCCAGGAGCTCTTCTTCCCCAACTGCAAGGACGAGAGAATCGCAGCTTGTGTAAGAAAGGTTATCGCTGAGTAATTTTCTCACAGTACCTGTTTTTAAGTATACGCAAAGATAGACCGCCACGTTGATTCGCGGCGGTCCTTTTTTTGTTTGTGTTATTAAGCGGTAATGCCTTTCGATCGTACCTGTAAAAGTCAAAAATAATAGAATCGTCAAGTGTACCGCGATGCTTTTTTTGTATATTCAACATATTTTTACGGCGTGTATTGTGCATACATACGAAATATAAAAATAAACTTGTAATCCTTGTACGCAAATGGTATAATGCAAGTATATGATTTGTATTAGTTAGGTAAAAGGAGACCAACAATATGGATTTTATCAAAGAGAGTGTGATTACTCCCAGAAAATACGAGTGCGACGTTTGTGTATGCGGTGGCGGTGTTGCGGGTATCGCGGCTGCCATAGCGGCTAAGCGTGCAGGTGCTGAGGAGGTCATACTGCTTGAGCGCTCCTTTATGCTCGGAGGCCTTGCTACCGCCGGACTTGTAACCATATATCTGGCACTGTGTGACGGATACGGACATCAGATCTGCTACGGACTTGCCGAGGAGCTTTTCAAGCTTTCCATTGAATATGGCGCAGAAGCGAGATATCCTACCGCTTGGCTTGATGGCGGAACTGTAGAGGAAAGAGCCAAACGTCGATTCGAGGTGCAGTTTAATGCTCAGCTGTTCGCTCTGAGTGCTGAGAGACTTCTGAGACAAGAAGGAATCAAAGTAATGTACGGTGCATCGGCAGTGGCTACCCATGTGGAGGATAGACGCATAACCGACGTTATAATTGAGGGAAAAGGCGGAAGAGAGGCTATACGCGTAAAGGGTTCTGTAGTTGATACTACGGGAGATGCCGACGTATGCAAGCTCGCGGGAGCTAAGACTGCCAATTTTGCCGCAGGAAACAAGCTCGCATCCTGGTACTACGGTGTAGCCGAGGGAAAGCTTGAGCTCTATATGGTCGGAGTACACGATGTGAATGATGACAAGAATGCGACCGATCTTAAGGATGAACGCAGATTTACAGGACTTGATACCGACGAGATTTCCGAAATGGTTCAGATCGGACACTCCGCGATGATGAACAATCTGCTTACAAGAAGGGGCGTTACGTCTGATCTCGTTCCGGTTACAATATCCACCATTCCCGAACTCCGTATGACGAGACGTCTCGCCGGAGCTTACACACAGGATATAGACGAGGTAGACGTCGAATACCCCGATAGCGTGGGAATTTTCCCTAACTGGAAGAAGATAGGACCTGTCTATGAGCTTCCTTTCTCCGCTCTTTACGGCAAGGAGATAAAAAATCTTGCAGTTGCAGGCAGATGCATCTCGGTTACTGACGAGATGTGGGACGTGACGCGAGTAATACCGGTGTGCGCGGTCTCCGGTGAGGCTGCGGGTGCTGCGGCAGCTATGTGCTCTGATTTTGCCAACATTGATATTAAAAAGCTGCAGAGCCATCTTATAAATTGCGGTGTTAAACTGCACAATTATTTAAAGGAGCAATAAAATGAGGAAAATATATTTGCACGACGGATGGAGCTTTTCAGAGGTGAGTCTCGGTGAGAGATTTGAAGCCAAAGTACCGGGCTGTCTTCATACCGATCTTATGGCGGCCGGAAAGGTCACCGATATATTCTACAGAGATAATAACGACAAGTACGGCTGGATAGAGAATCTCTCGCCCGTGTACGAAACTTGTTTTGACGCACCTCTTTCCGATAACGTAAAGCTTAAGTTTGACGGTCTGGATACCTTTGCTTCGGTGTACCTTAACGGTGTGCATCTTGGTGATACTCACAATATGTTTATTCCGCACACCTTTGACGTCTCGGGTATTCTTAAAGAGCGTGAGAACACCCTCCGTGTCGAGTTTACTCCGCCTGTAAAGGCTGTTGAGGGTATGCCTGTAGCACCCGGATATGCATTTACCGGTGACAGAATAAATGCGCGCCGCATACAGTGTACGTACGTCTGGGACTGGGTTGACAGATTCGTCACGATGGGCATATTCCGTCCGGTATATCTTGAGTACAGAGAGGGTCTTGAGATCGAGGACGTGTACGTCCGTACTGATGCGCTCGACCGCTTTGGCGCGTCGATAGTTGCTGAGTACACTCTCTCGGGATTTGACAAACCCGGTATAGTTGAGGCAGAGCTCGTATCCCCCTCGGGCAAGGTGGTTTACCGTGACAGATTTTATGCGGATCATCCCCTTGTTGTCAGAAAGATGGACATTCCCGACCCTGAGCTCTGGTATCCCGCAGGCTACGGCGATCAGCCGCTTTACACTTTTAGAGCACACACGGACACCTCATCCTATGAGACACATCTCGGCATAAGAACTATACGCATTATCAATCATAAGGACGAGCCGGGAAGTGAATATTACGATCGCGCTGCCGAAGCGGCAAAATCCGAGGTTGCAGGATGCCGTACCCGTGATGACGAATACTTCGGCTTCAAGGTAGTTGTAAACGGTACGGAAATATTCTGCAGAGGCGGAAACTGGGTACCGTGTGATCCCTTCCAGTCCGAGGAGAGCGACGAGAAAATACGCGCTCTTGTAAAGGGCGCACGCGAGATGGGTGCAAATATGCTCCGCGTGTGGGGAGGCGGACTGTTTGAGAAATTCTCATTCTTCGACGAGTGCGACAGACAGGGTATACTTATCTGCCACGATTTCCTTATGGCGTGCGGTCAGTATCCCGAAAAGGAACAGTGGTTCATTAATGAGCTTCGTCTTGAGTCTGAGTATGCGGTGAAATTTATGAGAAATCATCCGTGTCTTGCCTGGTTCCACGGTGACAATGAAAACGCGGTTGACGGAAACGATACGGCGGTAGATTACACCGGCAGAGACAGCGCGCTTGACGGCATATTCCCGAGCGTATATAAGTACTCCAAAAACATCCCCTTGCTCGCATCGAGTCCTTGGGGCGGAAACGTTTACAATTCCATAACCTCGGGTACTTCTCATAACACCAACTTCATCCCCGAAATCTTTAACTACGTAAATGGCACAGACTGTAACGGCTACAAGGAATACTTCGCACAGCTTACCTCACGTTTCGTTGCGGAAGAGCCTACGTTCGGTGCTATCTGCCGTGAGTCAATGCTTGAATTTATGACCGAGGATGATCTTCTCGGTGATGACGAGAGCATACTTAAATATCACTGTAAAACAAATCCCGCTCTGCCAAGACACATATACGATGATGTAAGAGCCTTTGCGGAGCATATGCTCGGAGAATTCCGTGACGGCGAGGATAGGTACTTTAAGCTGAAGTATATGCAGTGCGAATGGGTTAAGATGACAATGGAGCTATCTCTGCGCAATCTCGGATATACAAACGGTACAATATATTGGATGTTCAATGATTGTTGGCCCGCATCTGTCGGATGGGCATTCGTAGATTATTATCTGCGCAGAAAGCCTTCGTATTATACGTTCAAGCGTCTTGCAAACGACGTTGTAGGCTCGATCGACGTTATCACCGGACACCTTGTCCTCTCAAACACGTCAGGCGAGGCAAAGGCGGCAGAGCTGACACTTCATCTTCTTGATATGAGTGACGGTATGAGAGAGATAGATACGTTGAAGAGCTCTGTCGGACTTGGCGCGTATTCCTGCGCCGCGATAGACGTTTCAGACCGTCTTGGGGAGAACATTCTTGCTGTCGTTGACGTTGACTGCGAGGGTAAAGTTTATCGCTCGCACTACAAGCGAGGTAAGCTTGAAATCAGACGCGATGACAGATTTACCGTTGTTGCAAGTGATGAAAAATCGATCACAATTCGCGCCGATGCGCATCTTCAGGCTGTGGAGCTCGAAGGAGATTACACCTTCTCGGATAACTATTTCTCTATGCTTGACGGGGAGATCAAAACAGTTACTTTTGAAAAGTTCTCAGATAACGCTAAAGGCGTAAGTGTCAAAGCTTATGTGTTAAAGTAAAGTTGAGTTGTCTTTTTAGCCGTTAAATGCTGTTTAAATATCATTTTCAGAAAGGAATTATATGGAGTTTTTACGTTTTCTTGAAAGTATAAGAACCGGTGTCGGAAACTTCTTTTTCGCCACGGTTACTCATCTCGGCGAGGAGGTATTCTTCCTTGCTATAGCGATCCTGTTCTATTGGTGTATCAGTAAAAGACAGGGGTACTACATTCTCCTGACCGGTGTCCTTGGCAGTGTTATAAATCAATGGCTCAAGATAGTGTGCCGAATTCCGAGACCGTGGATAATTGATCCCGGTTTTGAGCCTGTAGGTGACGCGGTTGCCGAGGCTACCGGATATTCCTTCCCCTCGGGACATACTCAGAATATCGCCGGTACGTTCGGTTGTATCGGCCGATACAACAGACAGAAATGGGTGAAGATCTCTTCCGCGGTAATAATACTTCTGGTTGCCTTCTCGAGAATGTATCTCGGAGTACACACACCGCTTGACGTTTGTACTTCGCTCGGTATTGCAGCGGCTCTCGTCTTTGCTTTTTATTTCGTTTTTCGCACCGAGGAGAGCACCGATAGGTACCTCATTTGGGTAGTGATAGGCTCGGTTATTTTCTCCGTTGCTTTTATACTGTACGTATTCCTTCTTCCCGAGAGCGGATTTGCTCCGGGTGCCGATCTTGCAAATCTCCTCAGCGCAAAGAAAAACGCCGCGACTCTTACGGGATGCCTTTTCGGACTCGCTCTTGTGTATCCTCTTGACAAATACGTTATTAAGTTCGACACAAAGGGCAGATAGTATTCTCAGGTGATAAAGCTCGTATGCGGACTTGCGGTAGTGCTCGGCATCAAATCGGGACTTTCCGCGCCGCTCGTCAGCCTTTTTGGCAACGAATACGTCGCAAGAGCTGTTAGATACTTCCTTATAGTTGCCTTTGCGGGCGGGGTATGGCCCCTCACCTTCAAGTTCTTCGAAAAGCTAAGAATCGATCGGCTTGAAAAATTCACCGCATGGGTGGTATCGAAATTCAGCAAAAAGGCTGAAGCTACAGAAGAATAATTGCATATAAACTGCGCACAGGGTACAAAAAACGCCCCTGTGCGCAAATATTTTTCAAAACTCTTTACTTTTTAAATATTTCGTGCTATAATATTTGTTGCGAAATATTTTATTTGTATATGAAAGGCTTTCATATGAAGTGTCCCGTTTGTAATAATTCAGATTCAAGAGTGCTTGACTCCCGTCCTATCGAAGACGGATCAAGTATAAAGCGCCGCCGCGAATGTCCCTCGTGCGGTAAGCGTTTTACGACATACGAGGTGATAGAGACGGTTGCGATAAACGTGGTAAAGCGTAACGGCAGCCGCGAGTTCTTCGATGCCAACAAGCTCGCTCACGGTATCGAGCGCGCGTGTCAGAAGAGACCGGTTGATCCGCTTGCTATAGCCAAGGATATCGAGACAGAGCTTCAGAACGAGCTTGTCGAGGAGATCACAGCGAGGGATATCGGTGAGATGGTTCTCGCAAGACTCAAAGAACGTGACATAGTATCATATATCCGCTTTGCTTCGGTATACCGTGAGTTCTCGGATATAGACTCCTTTATGGAGGAGATAAAAAGCCTTGGAAAAAAGGGAAGGAAAAGAGTAGCGAAGCCTGCTCAGACAGAAGAATGATTAAGAGCATGACAGCCTTCGGCAGAGCAAAGCTTGAGGGCGCGGAAAAGGATATAACCGTCGAGATAAAGAGCGTGAACTCGCGCTTCTTCGATTGCTCGGTAAAAATGCCGAGAGCCTACCTTTCTCTCGAAGAGAGAATTAAGAATTACATACAGAAAAATGCGGTCTCCAGAGCAAAGGTCGACGTGTTCATCACGGTAGACAATCACTCCACAGCACCGCAGAAGCTCGATCTTGATGAGGCGTACGCTGAGAGCTACATAGCGGCGCTTTGCGAGCTGCGTGACAGATTTGCCTTGAAGGACGATATCAGTGTGATGAGCGTGGCGAGAAACCAGGACGTTTTCAGAAGTACGAGAGTCGATGCCGATCTTGAGGCAGAGTGGGCGCTCCTTCGCCCTGTGCTTGACTCGGCTATTGCAGATCACACCGCTATGCGTACCGCGGAGGGCGAGAAGGCTATTGCCGATATCAACGGCAAGATTGAGCTGATACGCACCTTTGTCGACGAGATCGAGGCTATCTCCAAGGAGGATACCGTCGGCTACAGAGATAAGCTCGAGGAAAGACTTCGCAAGATCCTCGCGGACAACTCCGTCGAGATCGACGAGGGACGCATACTTACCGAGTGTGCCGTATGGGCAGACAAGATCGCCATAGACGAGGAGCTCGTCAGACTTCGCAGTCACTTCGGCGCGTTTTACGATATCGCTGAGGCAAAAGAGCCCTCGGGCAGAAAGCTTGACTTCCTTATGCAGGAGATGAACAGAGAGACAAATACCATAGGCTCAAAGGCGAACAACGCGAGGATAGCCCGCATAGTTGTAAATATCAAGGGCGAGCTCGAGAAGATCCGCGAGCAGGTTCAGAATATTGAGTAAGCCGTGATTGGCGAGGAGACAGAGTATGATGAAGTTTATCAATATAGGATTCGGTAATATGGTCAGCGCGGGCAGAATAGTTGCCATCGCCTCCCCCGACTCAGCACCGGTTAAAAGACTCGTTCAGGACGCGCGTGAGGACGGCAGAGTTATCGACGTATCCTGCGGCAGAAGAACGAGAGCGGTTATTATCACCGACTCGGATCACGTTATCCTCTCCGCAATACAGACGGAGACTATCACCAACAGACTGTCGAGTGACGAGGCTTATGACAGCGATGATGAGGAAGAGTAATTCCTCCACTAATTGAGTTTATTAAAATAGGCATATACACGAAAGGAACAAAACTATGATTTATCCTACCATTGAAAAGCTCACTCAGGGTGAGTTCAACCGCTATGAGCTCGTTATCGGCGTTGCAAAGGGCGCGCGTCTTGTTACCGACAAGTACGTTGAGATGAGACAAAAGGCTCAGAAGATGATCGAGAATCACGAGACCGACAAGCCCCTTGCGGCTCTTATCGATCCCGAGTACAAGGATCAGAAGGCGGTTAAGATCGCCATCGCAAAGCTCGAGCGCGGTGAGTTCAAGCTCTCTCGCGGACAGGAATAATTCCTGAAAAAAAGACCATGGAATAATCAAGTAAGGAGGGGATGCTGATGTTTTGCGAGGTATATCTTTTAGATGCGCCGTATCATATCGACAGACCCTTCGACTATTCTTGTGGGTCAGATACCGTGCCGGGCAATATCGTGCGCGTTCCGTTTGGACGCTCTACAAGACTCGGCGTCGTTACAAGGACCAAGGAGAGTGCCGAGCTCGGTGAGGGAATAACGGTTAAAGGGATCATCTCGGTGGTCTCGCGCATATTCACTCTGAATGAGGAAATGCTTGGGCTTTGCCGCTTTTTAAAGGAGTACACGCTTTGTACCTTTGGTGAAGCGGTAAGGACCGTTCTGCCTCCCGGAGCTATCTCCGACAGTCTTAATATCAGGTACAGAAGGACTGCCAGACTTCTCATAGAGAGGGAAGCGGTCGCCACACTTCTTTCCGCTACGGGAAGAAGCGGTATCAGGAGTGAGGGACAGCGCGCGATCCTCAGATATCTCTCTGAGATAGGCTCTGCGGATTTTGAGCTGCTCAAGAGAATTCCGTCTGTCACACTCGCCAATATCAATGCCCTTCGCGAAAAGGGTATAATAGCTGTGGATGAGGACGAGGCTATCAGAAATCCGTACGCGGAGTATGCAAAGACAAGAGATACCTCCGAAATCGTGCTCAGCCGAGCGCAGAGTGCCGCATATTCTACCATCTCATCGCTTTATAGCGAGCAGACCGCAAAAGCGGCTCTTCTCTACGGAGTGACGGGATCGGGCAAAACCAAGGTCATTATGAAAGCGATAGACCGTACCATAGCGGACGGCAGATCCGTAATTATGCTTGTGCCGGAAATATCGCTGACCCCACAGACCGTGAGTATTTTTTGCTCAAGGTACGGTGAGAGAGTGGCGGTCATACACTCATCTCTTTCGCAGGGTGAGAGGCTTGATGCGTGGAGAAGGATCAAGCGAGGGGACGTCGATCTCGTTATAGGCACTCGCTCAGCAATATTCGCGCCTCTTGACAATATCGGTATGATCGTCATCGACGAGGAGCATGAGCATACCTATAAGTCGGAGAGCGACCCTAAATATCATGCTAAGGATGTGGCAAGCTATAGGTGCGGCAAGCATAACGCGCTTCTCGTGCTCGCATCAGCCACACCGTCTATTGAGAGCTTCTACAAAGCAAAAACGGGCACGTATACGCTTGTGCCCCTGCGCGAAAGATACGGTGGCGCGACTCTGCCAAAGGCCGTAATAGTAGATATGCGGGAGGAGCTCAGACTCGGTAATCCGTCTCCGATAAGCCAGAGACTTTACAATATGCTTACCGAGGTCAAGGAAAATGAAAAACAGGCTATACTTTTCCTGAACAGGAGAGGATATAGCAGTCATATAAGCTGCAAGGAGTGCGGAGAGGTGCTTGAATGTCCGAGATGCTCCGTATCACTTACACATCACACGGGGGGCGGGGTAGCAAGGCTTATCTGTCATACCTGCGGATACCGTACTCCCACACCGCGCGCCTGTCCGGCCTGCTCGGCTGAGGCACTCTCGTTCCTCGGCTTCGGAACTCAGAAGCTTGAGGCAGAGACGTCAAAGTATTTGCCCGATATGACGCTTATGCGCATGGACGCCGATACCACGTCGGGAAAGCTTGCATACGACAGGATGCTTGACGATTTCAGGCAGGGTAAGGCGGATATACTTCTCGGCACGCAGATGGTCGCAAAGGGACACGATTTTCCGAGGGTCACTCTTGTCGGAGTTGCCCTTGCGGACACTTCGCTGCACGTCAGTGACTTCCGCGCCTCCGAGCGTACCTTCTCGCTTTTAACTCAGGTTATAGGCAGAGCCGGCAGAGCCGCAGACGAGGGCGTTGCCGTTATACAGACCTTCCAGCCGACAAACGAGACTATAAGACTTGCTTGCAGGCAGGATTACGACAGCTTTTATGAGGGGGAGATAGCCCTCAGACGTGAGCTTTCATATCCGCCGTTTTGCGATATGGTACAGCTTCTTCTCACGGCTGACAATGAGGATTTGCTCGCCCGCGCTTCCGAGGGACTTTCTGAACTCGTAAGGTCTAAGCTCGAAGGTGAGTACTCTGATCTTCCGTTTGTGGTTTACGGTCCGTTCGAGGCTCAGATATATAAGCTCAACGAGAAGTACAGAATGAGAATGATGATAAAGTGTAAGCTTAATTCAAGGACGAGAGGGATGTTTTCATCGGTTCTTTCGGAGTTTGCCGAGAGGCGAGACGTAACACTCTCGATCGACCTGAACCCGCTTACCGTGTAAAATATATGGACATTTTGTTCGGAAATACAGAAAAATAGGAGCAGACAGAAATGGCTAAGCTTAAAATAGTAAAATTCGGTGATGAGACACTCCGTAAGGTTTGCCGTCCCGTGGAAGAAATAACACCAAGGATCAAGCAACTGCTTGACGATATGATAGATACCATGCGTGCCGCTGAGGGCTGCGGACTTGCCGCTCCTCAGGTAGGAGTTCTTCGCAGAATTGCTGTTATCGAGGTTGAAGAAGGGCAGGTATATGAGCTCATCAATCCTAAGATCATAGCCTTCAGCGGTGAGCAGCAGGACAGGGAGGGATGCCTCTCCAACCCCGGATACGCGGGCATCACAAAAAGACCTATGACTGTTACTGTCAGAGCTATGAACCGCAACGGAGAGATCTATGACCTCACCGGCTCCGAGCTTATGGCGAGAGCTATATGTCACGAGTGCGATCACCTTGACGGAAAGCTTTATACCGACGTGCAGATCAGACCTATCAAGGAATAATTCAGAGGTTAAGTAATGAAAATAATGTTTATGGGTACGCCCGACATATCCGCCACCTGCCTTAGAGAGCTTATCGCCTCTGACAATGAGATAGTTGCGGTAGTTACGGGCAAGGATAAGCCTCGCGGCAGAGGTAACGTGATGACTCCCACGCCCGTTAAGGCGTTGGCACTCGAGCACTCGCTCCCCGTGTATACTCCCGACACCCTCAGAGATGAGAGCTTCGCAAAGCTTCTTCGGGAGATAGACCCCGAGCTTATCATTGTAGTGGCATATGGAAAGATACTGCCGAAAAACGTACTTGATTACCCGAAATACGGCTGTGTAAATCTACACGTGTCCCTTCTTCCCAAGTACAGAGGAGCTGCTCCCATGCAGAGAGCTATCATCAACGGTGAGAAAGAAACGGGAGTTACCGTTATGTATATGGCCGAGGGCGTTGACACGGGAGATATTATCACCGTAGAGAGTTTCCCGATCGGGCCTGAGGACGACTTTGAGGCCATTCACGATCGCTCCGCTGAGATCGGTGCGAAACTGCTTGTAAAAACTATCCCTCAGCTTGCAGACGGCACGGCAACGAGAACTCCGCAGGATCACTCGCTTGCAACTCATGCCGCTAAGATCGAGAAGGAAGACTGCAAGATAGATTTTACACGTAGCGCAAGCGTGCTTGACTGCGCTATCAGAGGCGTGACTCCCATTCCCGGAGCTTTTGCATATCTTAAAGGGAAGATGCTAAAGATATATAAGGCAACGCCTACCGAGGGCAAGGGTATGCCCGGCGAGGTTATCGCCACCGATGCCAAGGGCGTAGGATCATTCACCGTGGCTTGCGGTGAGGGCGCGCTGAAGATATGGGGCGTTATTCCCGAGGGCAAAGGAAAAATGAGTGCAGGCGATTTTGTCCGCGGCAGAAAAATTGATCTTGGAGATATACTCGAATAATGGATATTTTATATTTGCTGTTTCTCTTGACCTTCGTTATGACTCTCATAGTGCAGATCAAGGTTTCATCAACGTTTAACAAATTTTCTCACTTCCGTGCCGGCAGCGGCAGGACGGGAGCACAGGTGGCGCGCAGAATACTCGATGCCCACGGTCTTTTTGACGTCAGGATCGAGCGAGTGCACGGACATCTCACCGATCACTACGATCCTATGGCAAAAGTGCTCCGTCTCTCTGAGAGCGTGCACGATAACGCCTCTCCCTCGGCTGTAGGCGTTGCGGCTCACGAGGTCGGACACGCGATTCAGCACGCGCAGGACTATGCTCCTGTGAAATGGAGAACAAAGCTTGTTCCGGCGGTCAATTTTGCCTCCCGCTTCTCATGGGTAGCAATTATGCTTGGTATCATCGTAACCTATGCATCCGGCTTGAGTATAGTTGGAAACTATATTCTCGCATTCGGTATCGGACTTTTTGCTACTACTACCGTATTCCACCTCGTTACACTTCCTTGTGAGTTTAACGCATCGAAAAGAGCACTCACGGAGCTTGAGCTCTGCGGCTGGTATTCGGATCAGGAGCTCGGAATGTCTAAAAAGGTTCTCGGTGCAGCGGCTATGACCTACGTTGCCGCGCTCGCTATGTCCTTCATTCAGCTTCTCCGACTGCTGACTCTTTTAGGAAATAACAAAAGAGATTGATTATGAACGTAAGAGAACTAACACTTTCTCTGCTCGGTGACTGTGAAGCAAACGGAAAGTATGTGAATCTGTCGCTCTCATCCCGACGCACGGATAAGCTGTCGGCTGAGGAGCGTAGCTTCCTTACCGTCCTTCTGTACACCGTCGCTGAGCGAAAAATTACATACGATTACTATATTACTGCGATCTCCGGTCGCAGTCTTGATAAAATAGACCCTACTACTCTCAATATTCTTCGCATCGGTATGTGTCAGATCGTTGATATAGCATCAGTGCCCGATCACGCGGCTGTAAACGAGACCGTATCACTTGCGAGAAATCCCGGTGAGCGCAGCTTCGTTAACGGAGTTTTAAGACAGGCGGTCAGACTTAAGGAGCAGGGAGATCTGCCTTTGCCCAAGAGAGAGAAAAAGGTGTCGAGATACCTCTCGGTTGCCTATTCCTTCCCTCATTGGACCGTGAAGCATTTTATTTCTCTATATGGAGAAGAGGCAACGGAGAAGCTTCTTGACCGCTTTAATAACGCACGTTACACCGATCTGACAGTTAATTTAACCAGGATAGATAAGGAAAGCCTCGCAAGGCTTCTTGAGGGGGCGGGATATACGGTAGAGCCGTCCGTCTGCACGTCCTTGAGCATAAGACTTGCAGGATCTGTAAATCCGCGGCTTCTTCCGGGCTTTGATGACGGACTCTTCTTTGTCCAGGATTGCGCGTGTGCTATCAGCACAGAGGCGCTCGGTATCAGAGAGGGCGACAGGATAATAGACGTGTGCGCATGCCCCGGCGGCAAGAGCTTTGCCGCCGCTATAGTGTCGCGCGGTGAGGTGTATTCCTTTGACGTCCACGAGAGTAAGCTCTCGCTTGTAGAGGACGGGGCAAGGAGACTCGGACTTGACGGTATTACTGTAGGAGAGTGTGACGCTACATGTCCTCGCGAAGAGCTCTTCGGACTCTTCGATAAGGTGATATGTGACGTGCCTTGCTCGGGGCTTGGAGTTCTTGGTAAAAAGCCGGATATCCGTCACCGTGACAACCAAAGCTTACAAAATCTGCCACAATTACAGTACGATATACTCTCCGCTTCCGTAAAATACCTCAAGGATGACGGAGTTATTCTTTATTCCACGTGCACTCTTAATCCCGATGAAAACGAGAGAGTTGTTGAGAGATTCCTCGCTGAGCACACCGGATTTACGTGCGTTGACTTTGCCGTGGGAGACATCAAGTCGGAGGGAGGTATGCTTACGCTTACACCTCATATTCACGGCACGGACGGATTCTTTATCGCTAAAATACGTAAGGAAAAAATATGACCGAAAAACACGATCTTTATTCAATGACTGACACCGAGCTTGAGGAGTATTTCATCTCACTCGGCGAGCCAAAGTTCAGGGCAAAGCAGGTCTTTCCGCGTCTTGCGGAGGGCACTCCGTTGTCCGAGATGACAAACCTTCCTAAAAAGCTCAGGGAAAGACTCGAGTCCGAGACTCTTGACACTCTCCCTCGCGTTGAGGCAAAGTTCACTTCAAAAATAGACGGCACGGTAAAATATCTTTTCCGCCTCCACGACGGTGAGTGTGTCGAGAGCGTTTTTATGCGCTATAAGCACGGAAACACGCTTTGCATATCGAGTCAGGTAGGTTGCCGTATGGGTTGCCGCTTCTGTGCCTCTACTATCGGCGGTAAGGTGCGCGACCTTCTCCCGTCCGAGCTTCTCGGACAGGTTATTGCGGCATCGCGTGACACAGGTGAGAGAGTCTCTAACATCGTAATGATGGGTATAGGTGAGCCTCTTGATAACTTTGACAACGTGGTTAAATTCTTGAAGCTTGTAAACCTCCCCGGCGGTCTTAATATAGGCTACAGACATATATCTCTGTCGACCTGCGGAGTCGTTACCGGTATAGATAAATTAGCCGAGGTTGACATTCCAATAACGCTTTCGATATCGCTCCACGCGGCGACCGACGAGAAGCGCTCGGCAATAATGCCCGTCAACAACAAATGGAAGATAAAGGATCTTCTCGAGGGATGCGTCCGCTACTACAACCGCACCGGCAGAAGAATATCCTTTGAATACACCTTGATCAGCGGAAAAAATGACACGCCTGCCGATGCAGAGGAGCTTGCGGCTCTTTTGAACTCCTACTTTAAGCCGATCAACGCCCCGATACACGTCAATCTTATCCGTGTAAACGAGGTCAAGGAAACGGGCTTTAAGCAGGGAAGCACGACAGAGGCAAACGCCTTTGCGGCTCTGCTTGAGAAGAGAGGTATAACCGCAACGGTAAGACGCCGTTTAGGATCGGATGTTAACGCCGCCTGCGGACAATTAAGACGCGCCTCGGTAAATTCAGGTGAGACCAAGGTATAAAGCAATTTCACTTCTCCCACCGAATCTACTCTCGCCGATGCCTCGGTAAATTCAGGTGAGACCAAGGTATGAAGCAATTTCACTTCTCCCACCGAATCTACTCTTGCCGATGCTTTTCGGTTTTCGAGAAAATACAATCCAATTGATTTTACAACACGAAAGAGAGAACTCTATTGATAGTCACTAAATACGGAAAGGTAGTAAAGGGCCTTGGCGGTCTTTACGAAACCCGAGTTGAGGATGAAAACGGAATAGAAAGACTTGCCTGCCGCGCGAAAGGTGTACTTAAGCGCGATGATGAGAAGGTGCTTATCGGTGACAACGTCAAGATACTCCTTGACGACTCGACTCCCGACGGCCTCATAATTTCAGAGGTCATTGAGCGTAAAAACAGCCTCATCAGACCCCCTATGGCAAATCTTGACTACCTCTTCATCGTCTTTGCGGCAAAGAAGCCTACTCCGGTCATTGAGACCGTTGACAAGCTCGTTGCCATATCTGTACATAACGGAATCAAGCCTGTTATCGTTATAACAAAGAGTGATCTTGACAGCACTGTCGCAGATGAGCTCGCCTCAATATATATTAAGGTAGGAATTCCTACTTTCATCACCTCCTCTGAGGACAAGACAGGTGTTGTGCCGCTCGCGGAGTACATACAGTCAGAGGTCGTGTGCGGCAAGACCGCCGCATTTGCCGGCGCATCCGGTGTAGGCAAGTCCACTCTGATGAACGCGTTGTTCCCGAATCTCACTCTCGCTACAGCTGAAATATCCCGCAAAATCGAGCGAGGCAGACATACCACACGCCACGTTGAGATCTTTGAGATACAGGGCGGTGAGAATACCGGCTTCCTTGCCGATACACCCGGGTTCTCGCTTATTGATTTTGCACGGTTTGATTTCTTCTCACTTGAGGAGCTTATCCCGACATTCCCCGAGCTTATCCCCTATATAGGTAAATGCAGATATACAGACTGCGCTCACGTTGGCGAGGGGGCAGACGAGTGTGCCGTAGCCAAAGCCGCCCTTGAAGGTAACATTCCCGAGAGCCGCCTTGAGTCATATCGCTCAATATATAGAGTCCTTAAAGATAAAAAGAATAATTATACATAGGAGAATGTCATGAAAAGAATAATCAATGGTTTTATTGCATTAACTTTGGTTTTTGCCACTCTACTTACACTTACAGCGTGTGGAAAAAAGAAAAAAGATGAACAGCCAACCAAAACTGAAGAGCCAACCGAGGAGCAAAGCAAAGTTCATGAATGTTCGTATGACAAATTGCAAATCACCGAATATCCATCTTTTAGTGTTGACGGCAAGGGGATATTATATTGTTCCTGTGGGAAAGCAAGTGAGCAAACTCTCTCCTGGAAAGAAAACGTTATCTTCAAAGGTGAAGATATAACGATTGACAAGTATGATTATACGGATAAAGATGTAGAGAACATTATAAATGATTACAAGTATATATACTTTGGAAATGCAGCACGAATGTACAGTTACGACAATCGAGAATCGTTCTCAGGTCTTGAAAATACAAACAGCTATCTTGATTCTGTGAGTAATGGACAATATACTATTTCTGTGAATAGATATACCGGTGTTATGTATTACAAGAATAATACCACCGGAGAGATAATTGCAAGCAATCAGTCGACTGATGATTTTGAGGATCCGATGCTCACTACAAAGCGTAGCCAACTTGCCATTACATATACTGATGATGCCGGTAATACGTATGTTATGAACAATATTGAGCACGCCGTCGGACTTAGCAAGGTAGAAACGACAGTAAACGAAAACGGTATCAAAGTCAGCTATATATTAGGTGATACTAACGAACGTTTAAAGTATGCCATTCCTATGTGGATTGAGGCACATGAGTTCGAGAAGGATATTCTCAGACCTATGATGAATGCCTTGTATGAAAAGATGTTAGAGCTCTTAGGTGAGGAGTATGCCATTAATTATTTTGAGGGCACAAGAAAGATATACGCTGCAGTTGAGGGAGAGAATCCTAACATTAAGGTCCTGCAAGAGCTTGACGAGGTGTATTATGACGAGAAGAGTGTTTATGAGGATAGATTTCTTCACGATATCTCTACCAGAGTTTTCTTCGAAGACTTTGAAGGGATGATTATGGCGCATCGCAAATCATGCATCGAAGCGGGCATATCAAATGAGGAATATTTACTAAAGGAAAAAGAAGTTATAAATATTGCTACGAATATTGAAGGGCTTATTCATGCTTACCAAGCCTACAACCCATCTCACCCCAAGTTCAAGCCCGGTGATAACACACCTCAGAAGGTGCTTGACGGTACTTCTATGTATTGCATCTATAGAGAAGACCCGGAACGAATGGAATTAATGGCGGAAGCCATCAAAAAATATTGTCCAGATTACACGTTAGAAATGATGCTTGAAGATGAAAAGTGGTGCGAATATCCATGCGTTGTCAATCCTTCATCCGCCTTCAAGATTGACGTTGAATATATCTTCAATGATGACGGATCATTCAGCGTGAATCTCATCTCGGATTCCATCATATATAATGACGTTTACTTTATTTTGCAGTCGGTAGAGCTTATGCATGATTACGGAAATGGCAAAATCACGTCGGGAGAGCATATTTTCTTACCCTCTGAAGCATAGTTCAATAGAAATATTTATGATCCGCCGGGTTTCAATGCTCGGCGGATTTTTTAAAAAAACTTAAACTTTTTTTCAAAAAGGTATTGACAAGTGAGGTCGCTTCGTGTATAATACCATAGGTATCCTAAGACAGCAGGTTCCGGTAAAAGCATAGAGCTTTCCTGCCGAGGTGTGACAATTTAGTATATATGCGTGGCGGAGTACTGCTGCGTGATTTATGTTTGTCCTTTCTCGGCGAGTTGTGTGTTTCTCCCGGAAAGGATTTTTTTAATTGAAATTTTTATGGAGGTGGAAACAAAATGCCAAGTAATAAGGTTCTTGAAGCCAAGAAACAAGTCGTAGAAGAACTCGCAGGCAAGTTACAGACAGCTGTATCAGGCGTGCTTGTTAAATACGAGGGCATTACCGTTGCAGATGACACCGCACTCAGAGCCGCTCTTCGTAAGGCAGGCATCGAGTATTCCGTTATGAAGAATACTCTTACCGGCAGAGCTTGCGAGATGGTTGGTTACGGTGACATGAAGCAGTATCTCTCCGGCATGACTGCAATCGCAATCAGCCAGGACGATGCTATTGCTCCTGCAAAGATTATGAAGGAATACGCTGATAAGATTCCCACTTTCGAAATCAAGGCTGGTTTCGTTGACGGTGGCGTTATCGATCAGGCAGGCGTAGAGGCTCTTGCAGCTACTCCTTCTAAGGAGGTTCTCATCGGTAAGATGATGGGCAGCCTTATGTCTTCTCTTTACGGTCTTGCTTATGTTCTTCAGGCTAAGATTGATAAGGAAAATGAAGGTGGCGAAGCTACCGAGGCTCCCGCAGAGGCTTAATTTTCTGCAAACTAATTTAGTATTAAAATTTGTATAATATTCGGAGGATTTTAAAATGAACGAAAAGTCTACCCAGATTCTTGACCTTGTAAAGGGTCTTACTATTCTTGAACTCGCTGATCTCGTTAAGGCTCTTGAGGAGGAGTTCGGCGTATCCGCAGCTCCCGTAGCAGCAGTTGGTGCAGTTGCAGCAGCAGCTCCCGTTGTTGAGGAGAAGACCGAGTTCGACGTTATTCTTACCAACGCTGGCGCTTCCAAGCTTAACGTTATCAAGCTTGTTAAGGACGTTTGCGGTCTTGGTCTTAAGGATGCTAAGGATCTTGTTGAGTCTTGCCCCAAGACCATCAAGGAAGGCATCTCTAAGGAAGACGCAGAGAAGCTCGCTGCAGACCTCAAGGCTGCAGGCGCAGAAGTTGAAGTTAAGTAATTTCATCTCTAATAAAGGAAAGAACGGTCACCTGCTGACCGTTCTTTTTTGTTATGTAATAATATTTTCATCAAAAAGAGTATACTTTTGAAAAATAAAGGAAGACGCAGAGAAGATACTCCAATGTGGCGCAAGCACGCTACGCGTCCTTGGTGCTTCGCACTATGCTCGTCGCGGACGAGCTACCACGGAGCAATCTGCGCGTGTCTCGCTTACAAGCAAGCTTGCAGACTCGCTTACGCTTGATTATCAAGCTTTCGACCTCAAGGCTGCAGGCGCAGAAGAAAGATAATCACAATCCGAATTGAACGCGCCTAAATTCGTATAAATTTGCGCTTTTTCCCGATTTCTCGCTTGCAAAGTCATACTTTGCCGCACTTGAATTCAGAAAAAATCATCAAATTTCTATCGTCTTTAGCTCGAAACACGTTCAATTCGAATTGTGATTATCCAAGTAATTTCATCTCTAATAAAGGAAAGAACGGTCACCTGCTGACCGTTCTTTTTTATTTTTTGTATAGCGAAGATTTCATCCGACTTGTCGGATTTCATCCACTTGAGTGGATTTCATCTGCCATAGGCAGATTTCACCGAGAATCCTTCTCTGTAAGGATTCTCTTTGCCGCCCTGTTTTAATGATGAATTGAGCCTTCGGCTCATGAATTGCACGAGTGCATGAATTGACGGCAGAGCCGTCATGAATTGCCTACGGCATTATGCGTTCCTTACTCTGTTAAGGAACGCATAGCTTCGCCAAAACAATTAACATAAAGTATTTATTACGAAATATCAAACGACGGAATTAGTTTGTGATTAGGATAAGCATAAACAACTGACTTAATATATTCGTTTACCTCGTCGAGTGTTTTATTTTTCAAATCATTGTTGCAAATATAAGTTTCAGCATACATATATTCCACATCGTTCTTATCTATATATCCGCCACCACCGAGAGATTTTTCCTGCTCGGTAATGAGTACATGCTCAAACCAAAGGATAGACTCTACACATCCGCCCTCTTCATAGAGCAAATCCAAGAACTCCGACCAATCGTCAAATAAGTTATCCGAACACAGTTTATGTTCTTCGATGTATTTTGAAACTTTATTGGTTATCATGTTATGCTCCTTACTTTTTCCTTTATTATACCACACACAAACAAAAAAGTAAATAGGACGATTTGATTACTCAAACCGTCCTGTTTTTTATGAATTGAGCCATTGGCATCATGAATTGCACGAGTGCATGAATTGATGCCAAAGCATCATGAATTGCCTACGGCATTATGCGTTCCTTACTCTGTTAAGGAACGCAGAGCTTCGGCAATACAGTCAATATTATTAAAACGAAAGTCCCTCTGCATCACAGCGGAGATCGTAAAATTGCTTTACCCATTCGGGCAAGGTTTCAATCTCGTCCTTTATTTTTACAAGAGTTCTTTTTCCTACTCGTCTATCCAAAATAGCAAACATTCTAACGATTGAATTGGGCGAATGTATGCTATCTTGTATGTCTTTATTGCGATAAGCTTCTAATGCTTCACAAAACTCCTCATCGGTATATTCCGTGCGTTGTTCCATCGGGTATTTTTCTAAAAGCTCCCAAAATTCTGCCCAGTACTCACCTGTACCGCTGGGGTTGGGGTTTTCGGTATATTCACTTTTTATAAAATAAGTATTTACTGTCTCCCACGAAAAGCGTTTTACCTGAGTACCGTCTATGCAAACCTCAAAAACATGGTTCGTATCCATTCCAACGTATCTGGTGCAACCATATCTGATTCTGCCTTTAAGCGAATCTGCGAGCATTTCTTGTTCAAGATACTTTCTCATTCCACTCCAAGAACCAAGAATTTTTCCCATATAAACGCTCCTTGTTGCTTTTTATTTCATTATACCACACCCACACAAAAAAGTAAAGAGGACGGCAAGATTTCTCTCGCCGTCCTTTTGATTAAATCTGCCTCTGGCAGATGAAGTCCACATATAGTGGATTAAGTCGCTACGCGATTAAGTCCGACGCGGTCGGGATAAAGCAACCTGCCGCCAGGCAGATTCCATCGCGAAGCGATTTCATCCGACCTCGTCGGATTTATTCCATCGAAGATGGATTTAGTTGCGAAGCGTCACTCTGTGAGGCTTCGCAAGGCTTCGCCAAAACGCTGGTAGTGGACTATCTCGCGCTGGCGCAGGAATTTGATTACGTCGTTTACGTCGGGATCGTCTGAAAGGCGAAGAATGTTGTCGTAGGTCACTCTCGCTTTCTGCTCTGCGGCAAGGTCCTCGTTGAGATCCGAGAGGGGATCGCCCTTAGACGAGATAGCCATAGCAGAGAAGGGCTCGCCCGATGCGGCACAGGGGTAAACACCCGACCCGTGTCCAATATAATACTTATCTAGGCCTCCGGCCTTTATCTGCTCGGGGGTGAGATTGCGTGTGAGCTGATAGATAATACTGCCCACCATCTCCGCGTGACCTAGCTCCTCGTTTCCTATATCGGTCAGTGTTCCTATAATCTTGCCCGACGGCATTGTGAAACGCTGATTCAGATATCTTGTAGCCGCGCCCAGCTCACCGTCAGGGCCGCCGAGGGCATCTATAATAAGGCTCGCAAGTCGAGCATTGGGGTTCTTGATCCTTACAGGATACTGCAGCTTTTTCTCATATATCCACATACTTTACCTCTCCTTCCCGTTGTGCTGCCATGGCCACGGGCCGTCAACCCACGTCCATTTATCTCCGACAGTCATATCCGCAAAGAGCGGGCCGTACTTGTTCTGGTATTCTGTCATAGCGGTGTCCAGCTCTTCTCTCATATTCTTGAAATAGGTCAGAGCATCGCGGCAGTCGGGGTGCGTGTCAAGAAAAAGCTGTGCTTCTGTCATGGCAAAGGAGAGCGCATGTATCTTTTTCATAAGCTCATCCCGATTCATCATAGGTGTGTCACTGTTCATTTCCGTACACCTCCATAGGCATATCCAATTCCTCAAACACCGTACCGCGAGCGAGTCCCATCTCGGGAGTGTAGAGCATACGCCAGCGTTGGATAGGCACGTATGCATATCCGAGAGGCTTATCGCCGAGAGTTGCGGAATCGTTCACGGGACAGCCCTCGCGCATATCCGCTCTTTCCTCGGGTATGCCTTTCACATTTCTTTCCATTTGTTTTTCGTCCTTTTGTTTTCTTTCAGAGTGATGCAAAAAACGCATCACCCTCTACAACAGTATATTCTTTTTGTCGCTTTTTGACCGTCAATTCTTGAGGCATCACCCGCCATTTTGAAAGTGCAAAACAGTCACACAGCACGCCGACCCCTCCTCGACAAAGGCGGCATCGGTACATACAGCACCTTTAGGCATATTGACGTGCGAGCAAATCGCTCACGTTGGAATGGATAAAAAAAGCGAGCCGAATTTCGGCTCGCTAATTTCATATTATACAGGCATCTAAGTTTGTGGAAATATGTATGTTATCCGATTAAAAATCCAAATATTCTTCAAAGAAATCTTCAGATGAAAACTCAAATGGAATATAAACAAACTTATAAGTTAAGTTGAAGATGTACTTGTCACCGTCGGAATCTGTGTAAACTTTCTTAATAAGATTACCCTTTTCGTCGTAGGTGTAGTCGGTGATGCGCTTATCACCGTAGGAAGATGTGTAAACTTCCTTAATAAGATTACCCTTTTCGTCGTAGGTGTAGTCGTAGATGGACTTATCACCGTCGGAATATGTCTCAACTTTCTTAATAAGATTACCCTTTTCGTCGTAGGTGTAGTCGGTGATGTGCTTATTTCCGTTTGAATCTGTGTAAACTTCCTTAATAAGATTACCCTTTTCGTCGTAGGTGTAGTCGGTGATGTTCTTATAACCGCCAGGATGTGTGCAAACTTCCTTAATAAGATTACCCTTTTCGTCGTAGGTGTAGTCGTAGATGGACTTATAGCCGTCAGAATATGTCTTAACTTCCTTAATAAGATTACCTTTTTCGTCGTAGGTGTAGTCGTAGATGGACTTATCGCCGTTAGAATGTATGTAAACTTCCTTAATAAGATTACCTTTTTCGTCGTAGGTGTAGTCTATGATGTACTTATTGCCGCTGGAATATGTCCCAACTTCCTTAATAAGATTACCCTTTTCGTCATAGGTGAAATCAATTGTACATTTTCCACCGTATTCGGCGTTTAGTGATACTATTTGTGAGGGAAGGTTTTGTTTGTTTAAGGAGATAGTCGCAGTTAGAACAGCTTGTTTTTCGCCATCAACTTGAAGCTTTACATATGTGGGAAGATAATAGAATTTCCCAACTCCATCATCAACGTCATCATTATTGTCGGGTAATTCATCAACATTATTATCGTTTGGTAATTCATTAATAATGTCATCATTCTCGCTGGGCAATTCACTTTGTACCCCTATGTATTTTAGAAGCTCACAAGATGACAGACATACGATTAATATTGAAACAAGCAACAGGATTGAAAAAAGCTTTTTCATTTTATTTCTCCGTTTCTTTTTAAGACTTTAAGATCTTCTGTAAATGCATTATATCATATTTTTCGGAATTTGTAAAGCTTTATCTGTTTTTGAATAAAAGAAGGGGAAGGCATTGACTAAATGCGAAAAACGAGGTATAATGTTTTTAACAAAAAAGCGGAGGCAAACGTGGGACAGGTATTTGATTTTGAACTTGAAAAATTGATCGTCGGTGTTATATACAACGACGAGGAGATATACGAAAAGGCTTTGAAAATGCTTATAGACGAGTTCGGAGAGATTGACGGCGAGTCTGAGAGATTTTCGTTTTCACGCGAGTTTTCCGACTACTATGACGAGGAGCTCGGCGGTGAAGGGCAGAGAGTCATTTTCTCTTTCCGTGAGTGCGTAGATCCTGCAAGGCAGGCGGAAATAAAGCAAAAAACCAACGAGATGGAGCGTATTCTATCCGACACTAACGGCAACAGACTGATAAATCTCGACCCCGGATTTATCAATCACGGCAGACTTATGCTCGCGACAACAAAAAAGGCAGGCTTCCGTATTCCGCTCTCCGACGGAATCTATACCGAGCTGACACTCTTCTGGGCGAGAGGCGAGTGGCACAAGCTCCCCTGGTCCTACAGAGATTATCAGTCCGAGAGAGTGCAGAAGTTCCTCACCGAAACAAGAAAAAGATATCTCGAGGATAGAAAAGCTAAAATGCATAACTGATTCACGGTATACGTTTGTATCCGTTAAGTGCGGAGTTGACCACCGCAGAAAAGGACGGCTGATCATCAGCCGTCCTTTATTTTGTAAACAAAAACTTCCGTTGCACTTGAAAAAGACATATATTTATGATAAAATATATAGGATAAGGATTTTAGGAGGATTTATGTACGAAATATTCAAGAAAAAAGTATTGAATCCCTACGTAACCGAAATGGATATATTTGCGCCCTTCGTGGCTAAAAAGGCAGAGGCGGGACAGTTTATAATCCTGCGCACCGATTCCGAGGGCGAGAGAATACCCCTCACGGTTGCCGGATATGACAGAGCGGCAGGAATGGTCAAGATAATCTTTCAGACCGTAGGCGCGACTACAAAAAAGCTTGCTCAAATGAACGAGGGCGACTCACTCGCGGACTTTGCAGGGCCTCTCGGAGTGCCCACTGCGACAGAGGGACTTCGTGACGTTCTTATAGTCGGCGGCGGTGTCGGATGCGCCATAGCCCTTCCGATAGCTCAAAAGCTGAAGAGTCAGGGCGCGAGAGTGACCTCTGTTATCGGCTTCAGAAGTAAGGACCTCGTTATTCTTGAGCGAGAGTTCCGCGCGGCATCCCACGAGCTCACCGTTATGACGGATGACGGCTCATACGGCAGAGAGGGTAACGTCTGCGCACCTCTGAGTGAGATGTTCGCACAGGGCAGACGCTTCGACAAGGTTATAGCCATAGGGCCTCTTGTAATGATGAAATTCGTAGTAGAAGCTACACGTCCCACGGGTATTCCTTGCGACGTGTCTATGAATCCTATAATGATAGACGGTACGGGAATGTGCGGCGGATGTCGACTTACCCTAAACGCAGATGGCAAAAAGGTGACAAAATTTGCCTGTGTTGACGGCCCCGACTTCAACGGTTATGAGGTCGATTTTGATGAGGCGATCTCGCGCGGAAATATGTACCGCGACTTTGAAAGACACGCCTATGAGAAGACCTGTAATCTCTTCGCAAAGGAGGGCAAGTAAGTGGCTAATATGAATCCTAAAAAGACTCCTATGCCCACCCTTGATCCCGTCAAGCGCGGCAGAGTATTCGACGAGGTTGCCATAGGTTACACTGACGTTATGGCTATGGACGAGGCGGAGCGCTGTCTTAATTGCAAGACTATGCCTTGTGTTTCCGGCTGTCCTGTAAAAATACATATACCGGCATTTATATCAAAGATACGTGAGCTCGACTTTGACGGCGCGTACGAGGTGATTAGCAAGTCGTCTTCTCTCCCTGCGGTCTGCGGCAGAGTATGTCCGCAGGAAACACAGTGCGAGTCGAAGTGCGTCAGAGGTGTCAAGGGCGAGCCGGTAGGCATCGGCAGACTTGAGCGCTTCGTGGCAGATTGGCATAATGCTCACAGTATCGACACACCAAGGACCGCACCGAAGAACGGTGTCAAGGTTGCAGTAGTCGGTTCAGGCCCATCGGGACTCACCTGCGCGGGTGATCTTGCCAGACTTGGCTACTCCGTCACCGTCTTTGAGGCGCTTCACACAGCCGGCGGCGTTTTAGTGTACGGTATTCCCGAGTTCAGACTCCCGAAGTCCATCGTTGCCAAGGAGGTAGATACCCTTAAGGCCATGGGCGTGGAGATTCTCACCAATATGATAATAGGAAAAACGCTCACGGTAGATGAGCTGTTTGATATGGGATACGAGGCGGTCTTCATCGGCTCGGGCGCAGGACTCCCTAACTTTATGGGTATTCCGGGCGAGAGTCTTAAGGGCGTGTATTCCGCAAACGAGTTCCTCACCAGAGCCAATTTGATGAAGGCTTACCGCGTTGGCGCTGACACCCCGATAATGAAGGGCGGCAGTGTAGCGGTGGTAGGTGGCGGAAACGTTGCCATGGATGCCGCGCGTACAGCTCTCAGACTCGGAGCGGAGAAGGTATATATCGTTTACCGCCGTTCTATGGACGAGCTTCCCGCAAGGCGCGAGGAGGTCGAGCACGCACAGGAGGAGGGCATAGAGTTTAAGCTCCTTACCAATCCTACCGAAATACTCGGCTATACAAACCCGGATGATCCCCGTGATCCGAGAAACGGCTTTGTCACCGGTATCAAGTGTATCAGAATGGAGCTCGGCGCGCCGGATGAAAGAGGCAGACGCCGTCCCGTAGAGATTACAGGCAGTGAGCACGTAATAGACGTTGACACGGTTATTATCTCTATAGGAACTTCACCCAATCCTCTTATAAAGGACACCACTGACGGCCTTGAGGTAAATGCGAGAGGCGGCATAGTAGTAAACGAATCGGCCGCAACCAGTCGCGAGGGCGTATACGCAGGCGGTGATGCCGTAACAGGCGCTGCCACCGTAATTTCAGCCATGGGCGCAGGTAAGCTCGCCGCCGAGGCGATACACAATTACATTAAAAGTAAACAGTAAACATATTCTCTTCTTAAATCGGAGAGATACGGAGGTAATATGAAAATCAAGTATTGGGGTACGGCTGCGGCAGAGGGCGTTCCCGGAATATTCTGCAACTGTGAGGTTTGCCGCCTTGCGAGAGCAGAAAAGGGCAGAAAGCTCCGCACACGCTCACAGCTACTTATCAACGATGATCTGCTTGTCGATTTTGGCCCTGACACATACACTAACAGTGTTAAATATGATTTCAATATGACGAATCTCAAGCATATCATCATAACACATCCTCACGAGGATCACCTCTACTCCGAGGAGCTCGAGCACAGGTTGAGTGGCTTTGCATGCGAAATAGGTACACCCGTGTTAGTTTTACACGGCTCTGCGGATACTCTTGAGACGATTCGACGTGTTACCGACAGAATTCCGGGCTTCAAGGGGCAGGACCGCGTAATATATGATATAATGAAGCCTTATGAGACACGTGCGATAGGACGTTACTACGTGACACCCTTACCTGCAGAGCACGGCACGGCAACTCCGTTTGTTTATCTTATCGAGGAAGGCGATAAATCTTTCCTGCTTCTCAATGATACGGGCAGACCGTCATATGAGGTTTATCAGTATCTTGTAAAGCGCGGAATATTGCTTGATGCGATATCCTTTGATACTACCTATGGCTTCGAGAACGTCCTTGTAAAGTACGGCAAGGCCGATCACCATATGGGACTACTTGACAACGTAGCCGTAAAAGGATTCCTTGATATGAACGGTGTGTCGGATAGACACACGGTGTGTATAGCTACCCATTTCTCGCATCAGGGCATTGATGCGGATTATCACAAGATGGCAGAGCATAGCGCAAAGTACGGATTTATTACCAGCTATGACGGACTTGAGATAGAGGTGTGACGTTATGCTGTTTTCTAATCAGACGGACTTTCTTTCGAGAAAATACGGGCTCACTCGCGCTGTAGAAATGATGATAGAGGCGGGATATCCCGCGATAGATATTTCTATGTTTGATACGGGAGCGTGTCCGTTTACCGACGATTATCGCGAGGTTGCCGCCACTCTTCGCAAGATGGCTGATGCAAAGGGCGTAAAGTTCATACAGGCGCATGCACCGTTTGGAGGTGGGTATGAACGTTATCTTAATGAGCTCGTTCCTCTTTTTCCTCGTGCGTTTGAGTTCTGCGCGTTACTCGGCATAGAAAATATAGTTGTACACCCGATAATGAAGGGGCACTACTACGGTCATGAGGCTGAGCATTTTGATATGAACATGAAGTTTTATCGAGCATTAGCACCTCTTTCCCGTACTCACGGTGTCAGGATCGCTATAGAGAATATGTGGGACAGACATCCCGTGACAGGAAGGATATGCGACCACGTTTGCGCTGATCCCGAGGAGCTTTGCCGATATTACGACGAGCTTGCCGATCCTGACGTCTTTACGGTTTGTCTTGACCTCGGTCACGTCGCCCTTTGCGGCAGAGAGCCCGAGGATGCGGTACGTATAATAGGCCGTGACAGACTCGGTTGTATACATGCGCACGACGTTGATTATGTTGCCGATCTGCACACTATCCCCGGTGCATCAAGGATGAATTGGGAGAGAATCGCTCACGCCCTCGGCGAGATAGATTATCGCGGATCATTCAATATGGAGGCGGATTGCTTCTTCGAGGGATTTATGGAGGAACACTATCCTGCGGTTGCAAAATTTATGGTCGATACCGCAAGAGTTATATCTGATAAAATTGATCTGTACCGCCCATAATGTGAATTTATGTTTGCATATTTGCACAATAATACGGTGATAATCTACCGTTTAACTGTGCAGGTAGGAGTAATAAATAAAAAAAGCATCCGCAATTTGCGGATGCTTTTTACGTCTTTAATTACTTTTCCATAAGGCTCTTTACAGCCGCGCAGATAAGATCTGCAGAGCCATCGATACCGAGAGTAGATGAGTTGATTGCGATATCGTAGTTGTCGTACTTTCCCCACTTGTTTCCTGTGTAGAAATTGTAGTAGGATGCACGGCGTTTATCTGTCTTGTTTATAATGTCGACTATTTGAGAGGATTTCAGCTCGGGATGTCTTTCAGCAACTCTCGCCTGTCTGTGGTCGAGATCCCCGTAGATGAATATTCTGAAAAGATTCTCCTCGTTTCTGAGCACGTAGTCACCGCATCTTCCTATTATTATGCAGCTCTCTTCCTTGGCAGCCTCCTTGATGATATCAGACTGAAGAATGAAGAGCTTATCGTTCAGGGGCATTTTGTATCCGAAGTGCATGGTTGTGCCGAGCACGTTCGATCCCATAGCAAGGGTGTATAGCAGACTGTTTGCCGATGATTCATCGGCTGCCTCGGAGACACTTTCGTCGAGTGAGCCTCTCGCGGCCGCCGCTTTGATGAGCTCTTTATCGTAGAGCTTGATGCCGAGCTTTTCAGCTACCTTTTCTCCTATTTCACGTCCGCCGCTTCCGAACTGACGGGCTATTGTAATTATGATCTTGTCATTCATAGATAGCCTCCTTGATAATGTGCTGATTATATTTTACCAAAAAAAGAGCTCTTTGTAAATACCTAAAACAGGATTTTGTTCAATATTATTGAAAAATGATAGCCTATGTGATACAATATATACATAAAAGTGAAAGGAAAATGTGAAAATGATCCTTATAGACCCATCAAAGATACCGGAAATAGACAGATTTGCGTGTGATGAGTTAGGAATCTCGGTACGTGAGCTTATGCTCCGCGCAGGCGAGGCTGTGGCGCGTGCTGTCAGAGAAAACGTTCCTACGGGCAGTAAGGTGCGCATTTTCGCGGGTAAGGGGAATAACGGCGGTGACGGATATGCCGCGGCAACTCTGCTTAAGGGGTGCTACGACGTTATTGTATATGATGTTTTTGCCGCAGGGCAGAGAAGCGATGAGGGAAGGTATTTTCTTGAAAAATTCATATCGTCAGGCGGATGTGTAGTAAAGCTTTCCGACACTATGGCACTCCGGGATGACTTGCTTGAGAGCCACTGTGTGATCGATGCGATTTTCGGTACGGGATTCGTCGGTTCGTATCCTCGCATTACCGTCGAGCTGGCACAGATTTTCTCATCTCTTAAGGATGCTTTTAAGATTGCCATAGACCTTCCTCTTGGCGTGAATGCCTCCGACGGCTCTCTCGATATAGGTGCATCTTATCCTGCTGACCTAACTGTAGCACTTGGGTTTGTCAAGCCCGGGTTGGTTTCTTATCCGGCTAAAGAAAATGTAGGAAAGCTTGTATATGACAATTTAGGTTTACAAAATGAGGCGGTTTTATCGCATTTTTCGGCGGACGGCTACTATATAGACCGCGAGCTCGCCGCAGAACTTATACCGAAAAGACGTGATGATTCACACAAGGGTACGTACGGCAAGCTCTTGATGATAACGGGGTCTCCCGAGTTTCCAGGTGCAGCTCATCTTTCGCTTGAGGCAGCTCTTAGAGGAGGCGTCGGCTACGTTACGTATCTTGGTGAGCCCAAGCTTTGCGACTCGCTTTTGCCTAAGCTTCCCGAAGCTATTTACAAGCCTTTTGCCTTCCGTTCCCAAGAGGAAAACCCGGCGGATATTGCCGTCGCTCTCTCGTCCTCGCATACCGCTACACTTATCGGCTCAGGCTCGTCAAGATGCGATGCGGTGCGTATGGCGGTTGAAGCCATGCTTAAATCACCCGGTACGCCCGTTGTTCTTGATGCCGATGCTATCAATGTACTCGCAGAAGCTCCGGAACGCGGCAGAGAGCTTATACGTCTTTCTTCGCGTAAGCTGATACTCACACCGCATCCGCTTGAGTTCTCCCGTATCTGTGGGGTTCCGATTGCCGAGATACAGCAAAACAGAATCGCACTCGCAAAGGCTTTTGCAAAGGAAAACAACTGTGTCCTTGTCCTTAAGGGTGCTGCGACGATAGTCACCGACGGAGAAGGGCTGTATATCAACTCGTCCGGTTCATCCGCTCTTGCCAAAGCGGGCAGCGGTGACGTCCTTGCGGGATTTCTCGCATCGCTTGTTGCCTCGGGGCTTGACGGACTCCGCGCTTCGGCTCTGGCAGTCTATCTTCACGGCCTTGCCGCAGATACCTTATCGGAGCAATATTCCGACTTCGGTGTGACTCCGTCAGATCTTCCAAAGGAGATAGCAAGGCAGCTTGCCATCTGCTTGAAAACCTAACCCGTGTCAATAAAAAAACCGTATCGGTAGAAAATCCGATACGGTTTTCTTTTTAAATTCGGTACAAATACTCCGCCGCATTCGCGCGTGTCACTATATCCGTGCCGGTAAAATCGGCTATATCACCGTCGAAGATTCCGAGCGTGAACATAGCCGCGACGCTAGCTCTCGCAGATACCGTCACCGATGCGTTGTCGAGGTAAATACCATCCTCCTCGCTTGTTACGATACCGAGAATACCCGTGATTATCTTGGCAGCTTCATTCTTTGTAATGCCTCGGTTGGGATCGAATATAAGTCCTGCCTCGGTCAGATCACCGTCTATTATACCCAGCCTTTGCGCTGTCGCGACGTATGAGATGAGAGCCGTCGGGATCTCGGTATTGTCATCGAAGAATGTCTTGGTCAATGACGTGTCTGCTCTCATACCCGTTGCCTTCATAGCCATGGCAACGAATTCCGCCTTGCTGACCGTATCGTCGGGCATAAAATATTTTCCGTCACCCAGAGTTCTGCCACTCATTATACCGAGAGCGCTCATAGCTATCGCGGCATTGTACTCGCTTCTGTTTGTCATATCGGCATACACCTCGTTGCTCATTCTCTCGATCACGTGTATACCTACCTCGCGAGGTTCGGAGTAGTTGCCGTATTCGTCGCGCAGAACATAGGTGAACGAGTCATATCCCGTAAACTCGCCACTCGGTGTATATTTGTAGCGGCCTGTGTCGCGGTCGATTACCGTAAGCGAGCCGCGCTTGGGATATGCCGCGATTATATATTCAAGGCTGTCACCCTCGGGGTCTGTGCCTTCCATACGTCCGAAAACCGATATCTCCGCCTGAGTCGTGAGTGAGAGAGAGGCTTCCTTTTCCTCAGGTGCTTTCGGGGCATAATTCACTCTGTCGATGAATTTCATTTCACACGTACCCGCACTTTCCATGCCTCCGCGCTTCAAAATGTAATTGAAAGCCGCCGCATCCACGTCTGCTGATGCGGGTACGAATACAAGTGCGGCAATATTTCGCCTTTTTATCACCTGTGAGGTCTTTACACGTCTGCCCGCAAGCAGGAGAGTGCCTTCGTTGGACGATGGGAGTGAATCAATGGTTATGCTGTCAAAATCTGTTATCGCGTAAGCACTTTTGAAGTCGGTGTCCGCAAAGGTGAGCTTGTGACCGAGCAACCCGGTTTTGATGACCTTTACCTCACTTGCTACAACCGAATATCCTGTACCGAAGCGTGCGCTTGCGGCAAATCCTATGATTGGGAGCAGCATAAATACAAGAATTAATATGACAATCGCTTTTTTCATTTTTGTCTGACCTTTCGGTCTTCCTCCTTTTTGTAGTTATGGAATTATTTTACCCCAAGAGGCAGATGATATACGGCAATTCGACGGAAAAACGGAAAAATATTGGCCTTTTTGCCGAAAATATTTTAAAAAAGTTTTAAAACGCGCGCATTTAGATTGACAATACGGTGCGTGTAGTGTATAATAAATCGGTTAAAGAATTTTTTTTACGGGTATTTATTATGAAGTTGACAAAAAAACAGCTTATTATTACAATAACCGCTGCCGTCCTTGTCTTAGCCGTCCTCACAGTCGCATTGGTATTTATCCTCCGGGATAAAGGCGGGGAAAGACAGGTCTTTTACTACGAGGATTTCTCCTACGTTATAAGAGATGACGGTAAGCTTGAGATAATTGGATATTCCGGTACCGACAAAGACGTTACCGTTCCAACCTCAATAAACAGTAGATCTGTTTATTCCATAGGAGAAGGGGCATTTCGCGGCAATACTGCCATCTCAACCCTTACTCTCGGCGCTATGGTGCGCGAGATCGGGCGCAGCGCCTTTGAGTCCTGCTCCTCTCTTGAGAAGATAACTTGGGGCTCTCTCGTCACCTCGATAGGCCCTGCCGCATTCCGTGAGTGCCTGACGCTTTCGGCAATCGAGCTGCCCGAGAGCATCACGTCGATAGGCGAGTATGCGTTCTACGGCTGCAGTGCGGTTGAAAAACTCTCTCTTCCTTCGGCAATCAGGACAATTCCCGATTATGCCTTCTGCGGTTGCTCCAAGCTCGAGTCGTTCGATGCGAGCAATATTGACACCGTTGGCGCATACGCGTTCAAGAACTGCGCCGCGCTCAAGCTGACCGGTACGGAAAATATAAAGAGCTTCGGTAAATTTGCCTTTGAAAACTGCAAGGCAATCACCTCTTTCTCCATAGGAGCGGCAGCTGAAAATATAGGCATCTGTTTTCTCAAGGGTGCATCTAACGTTGCTTCGGTTACTGTAGCCGATGGCAATACCCGTTATTCCGCATCTACAGGCGCGCTTTACGACCTTGCGGAAAAGAGACTTATGTATTATCCTCCCAAATCCTTGAATAGCTCCTATACATTACCTGCTGATGCCAAGGTTATCGAGAGCTATGCCTTTGAGGCATGCGGCAATCTTGATATGGTTGTCCTCCCGAGCGGATTGACAAGCATTAACGACTATGCTTTTTCGAACTCCTTAGGTCTTGGACGTATCGTTTCGAATACCGCATCCGTGTCAAACTGCGACATTCCCGCATCGGTCACTCATATAGGCGGCAACGCATTTGCGGGTACACACTTTAAAAAGTATCTTCCTGCCGGCTTTACCGTAGTAGGTGATAGCATACTTATAAACTATACTCCCGAGAATGATACGGCAGGTAAGTCGGTCGTTGTTCCTGACGGAGTTAAGAAGATTTCCTCCGCGTTTACCGGCTCGGATAACGTAATAGAGGTTACACTTCCCGCATCTGTTACCGAGCTTTCTTCACATACTTTCGCAGGCGCGAGCGGACTTGTCAGAGTAGATATGTCCCGTACGTCTGTAAATCATCTGCCGGATGCTCTCTTTGAGAACACTATGCGACTCACCGAGGTCATCCTTCCCGATTGCGTACGCACCTCGGGCGCACTCGTTTTCTCGGGCACGCCCGAGCTCAAGTCTATATCCTTGCCGTCCTCCCTTGAGGAAATAGGACACAGTATGTTTATGGACAGCGGTCTTACCGCTATTTCGATCCCGAAGAGCGTTAAAGTAATAAGCGCATACGCATTTGCGCGCACAAAGTCGCTCACCGAGATAAAGATCCCATCAAGCGTTGAGAGCCTTGGCGCTTATGCCTTCGCAGAGTCGGGCCTTGTCGAAATAAAGATACCCAATATTCAGGTCGGTGATTATCTTCTCTTTAATTGCCAATCCTTGACTAAGGCTAAGTCGAAAATAAAGGGAGAGCTGCCACGCGGTACGTTCATGGGCTGTACGGCACTCACCAAGGTCAAGCTTCACAGAAAAACTACCTCTATAGGTGATGAGGCGTTTTCCAACTGTACCGCTCTTGAGAAGATAAGAATACCGAGGAGGGTTACCTCGATCGGTGACTATGCGTTTGAGAGCTGTACTGCTCTTAAGCGGGTGAAAAGATTTGGCAATCGTTTGCTTGAGATAGGTAATAATGCCTTCTATCTTGACACAAATCTTAAAAGATTCAGATTTAACAGAAATCTCACGGTAGTCGGTGATGCGGCATTTTACGGATGCGCAAGTCTGAAAAATCCTAATCTTCGACGTGTAGAAGAGATAGGCGACGGAACATTTGCGGAATGCAAGAACATTACTAAGGTCAAGCTAAAGAATTTAAAATACAACATACCCGCAGGCGCGTTCCGCGGGTGCACAAGCCTTAAAAAAATCAAGCTCAGCCCGACGGTTGCCGAGATAGGCAATTCGGCATTTGTGAGCTGTATGTCTCTTAAGAAAATTAAGCTTCCGGACTCACTTGCTTATATAGGACGTAATGCGTTTGCCGGTTGTGACGGGCTTGAGGAGATAAAGTTTAACGGTCAGCTCAAGAAAATAGATGACTACGCGTTCTACCTTTGCGTGTCTCTTGTGAGGGCAGAGCTTCCGGACACGTTAGAGAGCATTGGATCATTCGCCTTCCACGAGTGTGTCAGCCTTGGCAGAGTCGTTATGGGAAGCGGTGTCCGCAGCGTTGGCAGCTACGCGTTTGGCAATTGCACAGTGCTTGCCTCTGTAGAGCTTTCTCCCCGTATTACCTCAATAGCCGAGGGCACGTTTGCAAATTGCGAAAGCCTCGCTGCTATAAGTATACCGAGCGGAGTAACCGTAATTGAAAAGGGCGCTTTTTCCGCTTGCACGTCGCTTAAGACTCTGGAGCTTCCGCTCACTCTTCAGACCGTGTATGAGAATGCCTTTGAGGGATGTGGCGCTCTAATTAATCTCGTTTACGGTGCTGATATATCAAATATCTTTATCGGTGAGGGTAACGATGCGCTCTTGCGCGCAGATGCAAACACTCCCCGTAAGGAGGCGGAATGATTACCGTTAAAATTGCGGGTATCCCTATAGGGATAGATAACCGATTTGAATATGTAAAAAGTATATCAGCCGACTATCTTACCGATGACTCTCCCGAGTTTACGGTCGCGGCTACGGATTCGGATCTGGATCGCGAGAGGGAGATAGCGGGTGAGGACTTCTCGAGAGGATACCTTGAGAGTACCGTAGCTTTTCGCAAGATTGCGGAGAAGCTTCCCGAGTATGACGCGGTCGTATTTCACGGTGCTGTAATAGCAAAGGGCGGATTGGCTTATGCCTTCACCGCTAAGAGCGGAGTCGGAAAGACTACACATACACGTCTTTGGATCTCCGAGTTCGGCAGAGATGTTCACTATATCAACGGTGACAAGCCGGTGATAAGAATAATTGACGGTGTGCCGCACGTATTCGGTACTCCGTGGCGAGGTAAAGAGGGCTACGGCACTAATGAGTCCGCGCCCCTTGCCGCTATAGCTCTGCTCGAGAGAGGGGAGCGAAATACCGCTGAGGTGATCGACCCAAGGGACGGTACTGTCAGACTTGTAAAGCAGATCTATATTCCCAATTCCCCTGTTTCCGCCGCGCTCACGATGCGTGTGGCAGATCGCATTATTTCATCGGTTCGATTCGTAGAGCTGAAATGTAATACAGACAGCGAGGCCGCTTGGGTAGCCGCTCGGGCGATGCTCGTTGAATAAATAAAATGAACGGAGTTTTTATGAAAAACAGATATGACGTTATAATTGTAGGCGCAGGCCCTGCAGGTATTTTTACCGCTATCGAAATGCTCAGATGCGGCACAAAGCAGTCAATACTTATCATAGAGAAGGGTAAAGCGATAGAAAAGCGTACCTGTCCCAAGCACAAGCTCGGTAAGTGCGTTAACTGCAAGCCCTGTAACATAACCACCGGATTCTCGGGTGCGGGCGCGTTCTCAGACGGAAAGCTCTCGCTCTGTGAGGAGGTTGGCGGCGATCTCCCCAGCCTCATCGGCGCAGAGTATGCTAAGTCTATGATCGACTATACCGACGGAATCTATCTCGAATTCGGTGCAGATCCGCACGTCGAGGGACTTGATTGCGATGATGAGAAGAAAGAAATACGCCGTAATGCGATTTCTGCCGGACTCAAGCTCGTTGACTGTCCTATCAGACATCTCGGCACGGAAAAGGCGCAGGAAATTTATTACGCCATAGAGCAGCACTTGCTCGACAACGGTGTTGAGATTGAGTTCAACAGAGAATGCCTTGATCTTGTTATCGACGAGAACGAGACGTGCAAGGGCGTTATCGTTAAGAACGGTAATGATGAGTTGACTCTTGAGGCAGATACAGTTGTTATCGCTACCGGCAGACGCGGAGCTGATTGGCTTGAGAAGCGTTGCGCAGAGCATAATATAGCTCATCAGCCCGGTACGGTCGATATCGGTGTCAGAGTTGAGGTTAGAAACGAGGTTATGGAGAAGGTAAACAATGTTCTCTATGAGTCCAAGCTCATCGGGCATCCCACACCCTTTAAAAACAAGGTTCGTACCTTCTGCCAGAATCCCGGCGGATTTGTAAGCCAGGAAAACTACGACAACGATCTCGCCGTAGTAAACGGACATTCCTACAAGGATATGAAGAGCAACAACACCAACCTCGCTATTCTTGTATCTCATAATTTCTCCGAGCCCTTCAATCAGCCTATTGAGTATGCAAGAAAGGTCGGTGAGCTCACCAATATGCTCGGTGCGGGACATATTCTCGTTCAGCGCTTCGGTGACATTCTCGACGGCAAGCGCACTTGGCAGAAGGAGCTCTCCGAGTCTAACGTAAGACCTACGCTCCCTGATGCCGTGGCAGGTGACATTACCGCTGCTATGCCTTATCGCGCTATGATGAATATCATCAACTTCATTATAGCTGTTGACAAGGTAGTGCCCGGATTTGCATCATACGAGACTCTTCTTTACTCCCCTGAGCTTAAGTTCTATTCCAACAGAGTTAAGATGGACGAGAACCTCACAACCAGCGTCAAGGGACTCCACTGTCTCGGCGACTCATCCGGATGGACACGCGGTCTGATGATGGCATCTGTGATGGGCGTTATTATGGGTAGAAAGATTGTAGAAAAGGAAAAAGCGCAGTAAATGTAAATATTTATTGCTGAAAAGTGATGAATAAACTGACTTTTTCATAAAAAACAAATTTCAGCAAATACTATCTAAAACAGAGAAAAGTGTGAAAATAAATGTTTTCTAAAGCAAAAAAGAGAACTACCGACGTAGATATGACAGAGGGTAGTATAGCAAAGCATATTATAAGCTTTTCTATCCCTCTTCTCGTAGGTAATCTCTTTCAGATGATGTATAATATGGTCGACACGTGGGTCGTCGGCCAGTTTGTAAGCGATGCCGCATTCTCCGCAGTTGGTACTCTCGGCTCGGTCACCAATCTGATGATTGGGTTCTTTATGGGACTTGCAAGCGGAGCAGGAGTCGTTATATCCCGTTTCTTCGGTGCAAAGCGGTATGACAGGGTCAAGGATACCGTCAACACGTCGGTAATTCTGACAGCGGTGCTGTGTATTCTCTTTACCGTACTCGGACTTGGACTCATACCTGCGTTTATGAAGATGCTGGCGATGCCGGACGAGGTTATGACCGAGGCAGTGACCTATCTTTCGATATGGTTCTCGGGTATATCGGGACTTATGATATATAATATGGGCTCGGCTATAATGCGAGCAGTCGGTGATTCGCGCCGTCCCTTTATATATCTCGTTGTTGCCGCAGTGACAAATACGGTGCTCGACCTCCTCTTTGTAATAGTGTTCAAGTGGGGTGTTGCCGGCGTAGCTATCGCTACCGTAATATCTCAGGGTGTATCCTCGCTTCTGACGGTAATCTCACTTTGCCGGAATGACTCCTGCGTTAAAATTTCCTTCAAGGGTATGAAGTTCCATAATCCAATAATGAAGGAGATCTTCGTTATAGGATTTCCGGCTGCTCTGCAGATGACTATTACTGCATTCTCAAATATATTCGTACAGAGCTATATCAATTTCTTCGGTATGGAGGTTATGGGAGGTTGGACGGCATACAACAAGGTTGGTCAGCTGGTGCTTCTGCCGATGCAGTCCGTCTCGCTTGCCTCTACCACGTTTGTCGGACAGAATATAGGACAAAATCAGGTGAAGAGGGCAGAGAAAGGCGCAAACGTCTCTCTTCTGATTACTCTTATATCGACGGCAATCCTCGTTGCTCCGATTATGATCTTCGCCAGAGCTTTTGTATCTATTTTCAATTCAAACACCGCAATCATAGATTACGGCTCTATATTCATCCGCATGATGATTCCGTTCTACCTTGTATGGTGTGTGAACCAGGTGTACTCGGGTGCTCTGCGCGGAGTGGGTAAGAGTATCGGCCCTATGATTATAATGCTCGTCTCCTTCGTGGCATTCCGTCAGGCATACCTTTTCGTAGTTGCGAGATTTATCTCCAACACCATTCTGCCGATAGCCATGGGCTTCCCTGCAGGCTGGGTTCTCTCGGCTATAATTACCTTGATCTACTATAAAATTACGGGTCTAAAGCCTAAGGAGAAAAAAGAGAGCTTTGTAGATCAAGTGGCATAATAACCATATAATGTAAACAATAGATAACAAAAAACCGCTATGCACTCAAAATGCATAGCGGTTTTCATATTTATCTTGGAAAATATCATATCCCAAGCCGACGGATTTCGCTAAAGCGAATATACCTGCACTCGCCTTAAGAAAGCGAGCTTTCTACGGCTTCGTTTGGTATGTGCACCCGTATCCGCGCACACGGCTGTGTGCTAACAATGCGGTCTTGATAACTTTAGCTATGATAGAAAGCAGAGTGCAAAGCGCGGGCGGGTTCAACCGCGGCTCACAAAATAATATAGGCACCCGAGTGGGTGCCTATATTATTTTTGGTGGAGCCGACGGGAATTGAACCCGTGTCCAAAGACCAATCCATACAACTTTCTCCGTAGACAGTCAATCTATTAAGCTTCCCACATCGGAGCGCCGAGTGACAGGCTCACCTCAGGGTAGCGCATTAATGCGTGACCGATACATGCGCGACTCTCGGTTCACGTGCACTACTCATTTGACGCACGGCTTGGGCCGTAGTCCTCCCAAGCGGTACGGGCGGCATTATTGCCGCATCAGCAGCTTACGCTGCCATAGCAACTTTATTGTTGTCGTTTATTATTTAAGTTTGGACATTTTGACGCGATTATCCGGCGCGCTACGCTTATCATACTTCACGACCCCTGTCGAAACCATTGCGGCCCCGTAAAGGACGGGCAGAGCACGTGCCCGTGTAAGTTATTTTACACTTTTTCACCGTGTTTGTCAATAGTGAAATGTGCCCAAATATCAAATGTTTCGCGTACTATATAATAATAAGGTAGAAAATCTGTAAAAAAATGTTGGAAAATAGTTCTTTTTTCTCCAAGACTATTGCACACGCCCCCGATTTGTGCTACAATGAAATATATTAATTGAAAAACGAGACACGCCCATACCCGAAATGGAGATATCTATGATCAACAAACAGAGAATTGACTATTACGTCGGTATACTGTCTGACGAGCTTGTTCCTGCTATGGGATGCACCGAGCCGATTGCCATCGCTTATGCATCTGCCAAGGCACGTGCGACTCTCGGTACATTTCCCACGTCCTGCGACGTAGCGGTCAGCGGAAATATAATTAAAAATGCAAAATCCGTTGTTGTTCCTCACACGGGTGGCATGAAGGGAATAGAAACTGCCGCTCTTGCCGGAATAGTTGCCGGAAATGCTGATGCGAGGCTTGAGGTGCTCTCAAGCGTTACTCCCGAGGACACCGCAAGAATGTACTCATTAAGGGATACGATCCCGATAAATGTGCGACTTTACGACACGGAATACCCCTTTGATATACTCGTCACAGTAACCGACGGAGAAAATACTGCATCCGTCAGAGTTACCAACAGACACACCAATGTTGTTTCAATAGAGCGCAACGGAGAGAGACTGTTTACCGGTGAAATAAACGAGGCTATCGAGGTTAAAAAACAGGACTTGTCGATAGAAGAAATAGTTGAGTTTGCCGACTCGGTGGACATAGATCTCGTCAGACCGATACTCAAGCGTCAGATCGATTGCAATATGGCTATAGCAGAGGCGGGACTCAGCGGGAACTACGGTGCTAATATAGGCAAGGTATATCTCTCAAGTTATCTTCCCGACATCAGCGTTAAGGCTAAGGCTTATGCCGCGGCCGGCAGTGACGCGAGAATGAACGGCTGCGAGCTTCCTGTTATCATAAACTCGGGTAGCGGCAATCAGGGTATGACCGCCTCTATTCCGGTCGTTATATATTGGAGAGAGCTTGGACTCGACGAGGATAAGCTCTATCGCGCGCTTTGTGTATCCAATCTTTCCACCATCCGTGTAAAGCAGGGGATCGGTACTCTCTCCGCCTATTGCGGAGCGGTAGCGGCAGGTGCAGGCGCGGGCGCGGGAATAGCTTATCTTTACGGCGGCGGATTCAAGGACGTCGCGCACACTATTGTTAATGCGCTTGCCATAGACTCCGGACTCATATGCGACGGTGCTAAGGCAAGCTGTGCCGCTAAGATAGCCACCGCTGTCGAGAACGGTATTCTCGGATTTAATCTTTACCGCTCGGGTAATCAGTTCCTCGGCGGTGACGGTATAGTAAAAAAAGGTGTTGAAAACACAATCGAGAGCATATCCAGACTCGCAAAGGACGGTATGCGTGATACAGACAAAGCAATTCTTGAAATAATGCTGAATAAATAGGTGACGAAATGAAGATAAAACGATTAGCTTTACTTATGCTCTGCGCGGTAATGATACTTACCTCCGCGGTTATACCCACCGTATTCACCGCAAAGGCCGCAGAGCCGATTAACGATTACAACTATTCAAATCCCGCATCCGACCGCAATCTCACTCTCACCGCGGCGGAGTTCCTTACGGACCTCGGATACACTCTGTCAGATGCAGAGGCCGATTATCTTAACGCTTTTTGCGATTTCAAGCTCCGATATGACCGTGTTTCTCAGGACATGGTGGAAAAGAGAGTTACCGGAGCTGACGGAGAGCCTAAAAGGGTAGAGATACAGGCGCAATATTATACGTATACGGCCGCTGACGGAAATACCGTTATTACCTGGACTCCTGTAAAGGCGGAGATAGTCATGGGAGATACCGTCATCTCTTCCGCAACCTCTTACACAGAAGAGAGCGGCAAGCGTATCTTTACTATCGAGAACATTGACATCGATTTGAGCTATGACTACAGAGTTCAGTATCAGATATCCGACGGCATTACCGTTTTTGCCAATGACGTTAATTTCTTGCTTGATTATACCTATGATAAGATTACCGAGGCACAGCCTCACCTCGACTTTTACAAGAATAACGAGGATGCCGTAAACGCGTATCTCGGATATCTCAAGGATAAGCGCATATGGGATCAGAATAAGGCGGCATATGACGCTTACCCACAGCTTCTTGAAAAGTACGGAGAGGATCTCGTTAAGTACAATAAATACCGTGACGTAACTCTTCCCGAATATATGCGCTTATTAAGCGAATATAATACGGAGCTTAACAATTATAACCAAGAACTCAAGCTATACAACGAATATCTTGCTAAGCTTGATACGATGAAGGCTCAGATAGATACCTTTGATACCGCGTTGACAAAGAAGATGACCTACCTCGACCGCGAGGTGTACGCATGCTTCTTCGCATCGCTCGTTGACGAGGTCGTGGCAAACAAGGAAAAGCTTATTGCAGGCTTTGGTGAAAAGATGAGAGGTCCTATAGACAACTCCAAGGCCGCCACGGAGAATATCCGCAAGATATTCAGACCGTCCGACGGAACTCACTATGATAAGCTCGAGTCGATCGATGACAAGTACACCTTCTATATAAACAACTACGAGGCACTTTGTGCCAACATATACCTTCTTACTGAGTCGCTCTATACGATCTACACCACTAACGGTATGGTACAGCTGATGCATACGGCATCCTCAATGATGGACAGAGAGGACTACACCGAGAGACTTGCTATCTTTATTGCTCAGCTTGTAGGAATTTGTGACGTCCTCAGTGACACACCCCTGACTTACACAAGCGGACAGGGCAAGGAGCACAGTGCTGCAAATATGTCCTTCAACTACAGAACAAAGGCCGGTGCGGACGTAAAGAACAGGACTATATCACAGATCTTTGAGGGAGAGGAGTTCGTCAAGGATACGAACAACGCGACTCCTATCGCGCCTCCGGCAAAGGTAGATCCCCCGACACCTATGACCTCCGTTCCTCCTGTGGAGCCTGAGGAGATCATAGAGCCCACTAAGCCGGTACAGCCCGCAGATCCCGGAAATCCTCCGACTGAGGTCTTTAAGCCCGACGGTATGCCCGAGGGCGGCTTCGATTGGACGAAATTTATCAGCGATACCTCATATCATACTCTTATGCAGACACTTCTTGCCGAGAAGCTTGGCGGCGTGCTTACTGACAGAGATGATGTTTCGGATATCAATTATGTACCCACCTATAACGTGCAGAAGCCTTTTGATGACTCATCCTACGTTAAGATCGGTCTTCATGATGCAAACAGAGAGCTTATTGACAGGATAGAGATTAAAAAGGGAAGCGACGTTGATTTCAGAGCGCTCGGATATTCAAATCCCGTGAAGGCGGAGGATATCGGTGCGACCTATACCTTCATCGGTTGGGAAAGCTCTGACGGTCAGCCCTTTGATTATTCCGCAACCCGCGACGTCGATCTGTATCCCGTTTTTGAAGTCAATCACAAGGATAATTATGAGATAGACGGAAAAAAACTCGTTGCCACCACCGACGCTGATCTCGTACGTCTGCCCATAGCAAAATTTACCGATATCGTTGACAGTGAACGCCTTGAGGGGCTCAAGGCGATGGCTAAGGACGTAGGTATTGAGATCAAGTACGAGAGCTTGCTTGAACTTCGTGCGGCAGGTGTCGATTACCTTGTTGTCAGAGCAGATTCCTCAAATGCTGCTTCTCCCGTGTGTCAGGTTCTTGCATATACCGACGGCGGCAATAGGGTAGAGATCTCATCTCCTATCACCGTTTACCTCGCCTTTGCCGATCTGAAGTCCGACGTCACCTACACCGATTTGAATAACGAGAGCAATAAGGCAGGAACCGAAAGCATTAAGCTGAGCGGCGATGCCGAGAGCAATACTAACTATATATACTTCCAAACCGCACTTAATAAGAGCGACACGCTTTCCGTAAAATACGATATCAGCTGCATCTCGTCTGTTCAAGCTCCTACTACGGCAGCACCCGGTGAGACTGTCAGCATTGATATTACCGATATCCTTGGTATGAGGGCAGAGGCATATTACATGCATAACGGAGTGAAGTATGCTATAAGCGGCAAGAGCTTTGTTATGCCCGAGGGCAGTGTTCAGCTCGGCGTAAGCTATACCGATATCATATGCACGGTTACCTTCATAAGCAACGGCAAGGAAATAAAGAAGGATTCCTATAAGTGGGGAAGTCCGCTTGATAAATGGCCGAGCAATCCCACTAAAGCAAACGACAGTGAGTACAGCTATAAGTTTAAAAGATGGTCTCCTTTAAGAGAGGACTTTGTATATGAAGACCTCGTTTATATTGCTATCTTTGAGCGCACCCCTCTTCCTAAAGAGCCCATCAAGATAAATTGGCTGAGAGTACTCGTAGTTACCGCAATGGTACTCGTAGTTACCGGACTTGTTGCTCTTGTGCTTCTGATACTTCATAAGACAAAGGTTATCAACGTCAAGAAGATAATCCCCGCTATATGCAGTATCTTTAAGAAAAGGGGAGATAAAGGCACGGACGTTATAGCTGACAGCACTGAGGTGCAGCCCCCCGAAGAATGCGATAAAACTCCGAAGTCTGACGAGGCGGATCCCGAAAAATAAAAGGCGATACCCGTGTTAAAAAACGCAAATCGCCCCCTTACCCGTGTTACGTTTTGAAAACATCAAAAACAGCCCCAAAAGGCTATGAATTGACAAAATGAACAAAAAAGAAATGGGTTTTTTGTGCTCTAAGCGCAAAAGGCCCGTTTTTTTTACAAAAAAATTAATAATTCTTTAAATATTTTCGCAAGAAGCATTGACAAAGCTTACACGGGGTGCTATAATTTTGCTATAATGTAATATATATAAATATTATTTTATAAAAATTCACACACGAAAGGTAGACAAACAAAATGAAAAAGACGTTAGTTTCAGTTTTGACTTTGTTGCTTGTTTCTGTGATGCTCTTTACAGGCTTCGTTCCTGTAATCAGCCATGCAGCAACCAAGGCGTCTGTTAAGGACGAGATAGCAGCAGTCATTCCGGACAGTGTCACAAGCACCAATTGGGTTGACTTGGAGCTTGAAGGCGATCAGTTTATTCTGACCGTTAATCCCGACCTCAGCGTTCTTCAGGACGTTGATAAGGATCAGCTCAAGGCTCTTCTTGCTAAGGCTCTTGAGTACTTCAAGGATAAGGTTAAGACCGCTTGGGACAACAAGACAATTCTCAAGGAACACCTTTGGGATCTTGCTCTTGAGATCTATAGCGACGTTAAGGGCCACGGCAGCATTACCGCGACACTTACCGATCCTAATCTCCCCTACGAGCTTGCGCACTATGCAAAGCTTCTTCTCATCGCTGCCAATGCGGCAGAGATCATCAGCATCGAGGAGCTTAAGAATTATGCAGTGGCTGCTAAGGAAGCATTCCCTGTATATGCAAAGGCTCTTGTTGAGAAGTACGGCCCCGCAGTAAATGCAAAGGTTACCGAACTTGTTAACCAGATTGCAGGTACCGACTTTGAGAACGTTCAGGATATGGTTAGCACCGCTAAGAATATGCTCAACCAGTTCAAGAATGCGATACTCGAGCTTGAGAAGTACGGCCTCAATCCTGCAGATTTCGTTACATATCTTCAGAATCCCGGCAGCGCTTCCGCGACTATCGCAGAGCAGATAAAGGCGGAGCTTGAAAGCAAGGCTGATGCGATCGTTGATACTCTTGCTGCAGACAAGTCCAATGCAGAAGCAGTAGCTGATCAGCTTGCCGCTCTTCTTGCAGAGTACGGCGTTGTTCTTACCGATGAGCAGGTTAATAATGTTGCTACAGCTCTTGCAAACGGTGAGCCTATTGATTTTACAGGCCTTGATATCGATGCTTTCATAGCAGATAAGCAGGCTGAGTTCGAGAGCCTTCTCAACATCAGCGACACCAAGCTTAAGCTCCTTGGTATCGCAAAGAAGATTCTTAACAAGGTTATGACCGATGAGGAGATCATCGAGCTCGTAAAGAGCGAGAACGTTGTTGCCGCTGTTAAGGATAAGATCGTTGAGATCGTATCCGGCATCGATAAGTCCGATATAGTTAACTATGCAACCAAGATCATTAACGCTATTGAGACCGTTAAGATCAACAACTCCGTTATCTTCCACAAGACAGAAAACGGTCCTCAGGTAAACTTAGCAGGTATCAAGGAGCTCCTTCTCTCCGTTCCCGGCTTCGGTAAGATCTCCGAGATGGGTGACGATGAGATGTCCTTCCCTGTAAGATTTGCTATTGATACCATCTACACAAATGAGATCGACTTCGGTATCACTCTCAGAATTAATCCCGAGAGCGCTAAGTACGTAAGAGCAGCTGCAGAGCTCCTTACCAGATACTTCAACCTCGATTTCACCAACGGCACCGTAGTCTTCGAGATGAAGATGCCCGAGATATTCACTAAGGCAATTCTTAAGGCTGCTAACTCCAGCGTTATCGATCCCGCGCTTAAGCAGAAGGTATTCGCTGCGTTCTCAGCAACCGGCAACGATGTTTACGCACTTATTCAGAGCCTCTCCTATGATGATATGATCGCTCTTATCAACTGCGTAGACTTCGGTGCAATATTCGATCACGACTTCGTAAAGAAGTTTGTAGACCTTTCCGCGTATGATAATGAGGATATCATCAACGTAGTAGAGAAGTACAGATCCTACTTCGAGGCTGCTATTAAGTACGGTATCAAGCTTGCTACAGCGATCAAGAACAGAATCCCCTCAAGATTTATGGACGATTCCTTCCTTGACATCGTTGACAACCACAGCACCATTTCTTATGACTCCGGTAAGTTTGGCTATAAGGCAACTCATACCATTACCGTAGATCATATTGATACAGTTCTCGGTAAGATCGCAGATCTTCTCGGCATCAACAGGGATGCAGTATCCTTTGTTCTTTACAAGTTCCTTCCCGATAGCTTCGTTTCCGATGGCTTCACCGTAGGACTTGATTTCAGCGTTCAGTTCAAGAACATCTACCGTATCAACTATGTTGATGCAAACGGTAATGCTATCAAGAGCGGCTTCCTTCCCGTTGGCGCTAAGCTTAACGATTTCGTTAACGTTGCAGACGTTACCGGTTGGAAGGATGAGAACGGTATTGTTCTTACCACCATGCCCGACAGAGACGTAACTGTAAGCCCTGTATTCGTTGAACAGATTGATCATACCATAGACCTTTCCAGAATTACCTGGGTTGATGATCACTTCGTAGAGGGCGCACTCCTTGAGCGTCTTTACACAGGTAATAATTACGAGATCACTCTTTACGTACCCAGTGAGTATGAGGGACTTATTAAGGTGACTCCCGCAGGCAACGTTGCTAAGGATGCCGGTAATTACACCGCGACCTACACCTATGAGCTTCTCGGTTCCAATATCAAGGTAGTTGGTACTCCCGCAGAGTACGCTTGGACTATTGCTCCCAAGACACTTACTGCTGCTGACGTTGCAGGCTACGCTTGGAACAATCCTACCTACACCGGTGCTCCCCTCACAGGTACTATCGTTCTTCCCAATAGCCTCGAGGTTGTAAAATATGAGTTCCCCAACAACTGTGTAAACGCAGGTGAATACACCGCAACCGTTACCATCGCTTCTGTACAGAACGCTAACGGCGCCTACAACTACAACTTCATCTCCGGCAACGTAGTTTCTTACGAGGGCACCTTTGAGAATCTCACTTGGAGAATTGAGAAGGCTGATATCTCCGATCTCAGAACTCTCGTTCAGCTTGTAGGCAAGACTGTTAACTACGACAGCAAGAAGAATCAGAAGCTTGAGGTTAGCCTTACCAACACTGCACTCAACGATGAGTACAACCGTTATGCTGACCTTCTTAAGTATCTCAATGTTTCCTACTTCTATGACGGTATTGCTAACAATCTCGGTGTAAACCTTGTAAAAACATACAGAGTTACCGCAAGCGTTGAGCTTGTTAACCATCCTAACTTCAATGACGCATCTCTTGATCAGCTCGGTCCTGTAAACTTTGTTATCACAGGTGACAAGGTAAGCGAGTTCCAGCTTGCAGGCGGTACCGTTATTGTAGAGGCAGTCGGCGGCCTTACTCCCGACCACACTCTTAACGTTAAGAAGGCTACTCACGTTAAGCCTACTTATGAGATCGATAAGAAGAACGCAGTAGTTATTATCTCTTATGACATCTTCTTCACCAAGGGTCTTCAGAAGATTCCCGCAAACGTTGATGGCAGAGAGTTCATCGTTAAGATCCTTATTCCCGAAAGCCAGCGCGAAATAGGTCGCAGAGATCAGTTCCAGGTTATCCACGTAAACGAGGATGGCACTTTCGAGATCATGAACGCTACTCGCGAAGGCAATTACATGGTATTCACTACCGACCACTTCTCCGAGTACGCTATAGTACGCGTTGAGGCTAAGAGCCTTGCTTGGCTCTGGATACTCCTCTTCGCTATACTTGCAGGCGGTATCGCAGTAGGCGTATACTTCTTCACTAAGAACCGTAAGGAAACTGCAGAGGCACTTGCAGCTGAGGCAACTGAGGAAACTCCCGCAGAGGAAACTCCCGCAGAGGAAACTCCCGCAGAGGAAACTCCCGCAGAAGAAACACCTGCTGAGGAAGCACCTGCTGAAGAAGCTCCTGTAGAGGAAGCACCTGCAGAGGAAACACCTGTTGAGGAAGCACCCGTAGAGGAAGCTCCTGTAGCAGAAGAGCCTCAGACCGCAGTTCTTGTTATGGGTCAGGACGGCAAGGAAGCTACCGCGGTTATCGGCGGTGAGACCGTTCACATCAGATTCAGAAGCTCCTTCCTCTCCAGACTTATCCAGTCCAGCGAGAATATTCAGGACTTCTACTCCACAATTAAGAACTATATTCTTTCCTTCAAGGGCATCAAGGCGAGAAGCAGCTGGAACTATGAGGCCTTCAATAAGGGCAGAGTACAGCTTGTTAAGCTTAACATCAAGGGTAAGACTCTCGTTGTTAACCTCAACCTCGATCCTAAGGAATTCAACGTTAATAAGTATCACTTCGTAGATTGCTCCGACAAGCCTAAGTTCGCTAAGGTTCCTATGATGATGAAGGTAAGAAGTGCAAGAGCACTTAAGTACACTCTTGAACTCATCGATGAGATGATGAAGAAGTATGAGCTTAAGCAGCTTGAGATTCCTACCGTTGATTACCGTATGCCTTACGAGACCACCGAGGAGCTTGCTAAGCGCGGTATCGTTAAGGTCATTCTTCCCGCAGGCGTAACCCTCAGTGATGATATGACATTCGTACACGTTAACGTAAGCGAGCTTATCGAGTCCGGCACGACTGTAAAGACTACTGAACAGGTTGTAACCGGAGAGACTCCCGTAGTTGATGAAACTCCCGTAGTTGAAGAAACTCCCGTAGTTGAAGAGACTCCCGTAGTTGAAGAGACTCCCGTAGTTGAAGAGACTCCTGTAGTTGAAGAGACTCCCGTAGTTGAAGAGACTCCTGTAGTTGAAGAAGCTCCCGTAGTTGAAGAGACTCCTGTAGTTGAAGAAGCTCCCGTAGTTGAAGAGACTCCCGTAGTTGAAGAGACTCCCGTAGTTGAAGAAGCTCCCGTAGTCGCAGCTCCTGTAGTTGAGGTACTCGAGGACGGTACAGTTCATGCAGATGCAGACTCAGCTGACCAGCTCGTTTCCGACGAGGAAGCAGAAGCTCAGCTTGAGGTTTCTGCAGAGGGCGTGAGCCGCAGCGGTAAGATGGGCGAGGTTAACCTCGACGTCATCTGTGAAAACTTCGATGACGGTGACGTTGTCGATGTAGACTCCCTTAAGGCAAAGCGCCTTGTGTCCGCTAAGATCGGCAGAGTAAAGATCCTTGCTCGCGGTGTTATGACCAAGAAGCTTACCGTAAAGGCAAGCAAGTTCTCCCTTCAGGCTGTAAAGATGATCACTCTTGCAGGCGGTAAGGCAGAGCTTGAGGAGTAATAAAAATACTCAAAGCTAACGCTTGAAAAAAGGCGCGAGTGTCCTTCGGGACATTCGCGCCTCATTTTTTCCTGTTATTTGACCGACAAAAAAGAGAGAACATTTCGGTTTTCCGATTTGTTCTCTCTTTATGTTTTATAAGGGGACTTAGCCCGTTGACACTTGATCACTCATGCGCGGTGCTCTTGCGCTTTTGTTAAAGTATAATTTTCCGTTTAGGATATCATACATTTTAGGGCAATCTTATTTTAAGATCTTAGCATCACTCATGGCATAATACAAAACAGTTCCGCCTATAACACCGCAGACGAGCTCTCCTATACCTACCGAGAGCGACAGAGCGAAGAAGCCTGCCTCCACACCGTATGCGTACATAAGTACGAAGGGCACGATGATCATGTTTGAGAAGAGATTAGGCAGAGTGGTCATCCACTTGAGCTTTTTTGGCAGATTTCTCAAAGCATATGCGCCGAGCGCACCTATCAGAGTGGCGATGCTTCCGAAAATAATATCCCAAAGCACGCAGCCCGCAATTATGTTTGAGAGTATGCAACCGATAAACAGACCTGCGATTGCTTCAGGCATAAACAGCGGCAGGATACATAGAACCTCCGCTATGCGGAACTGTATAGCTCCGCTTGATAGACCGAATACGGTCGACACGTAGCACAAACCTACGTAAAGGGCAGCAATAAGTGCTCCGCGTGTCAGCGCACGGGTAGAACCCGTGATTCTTTTGACGTTCCTTTTCATTTTTTCTCCTTTAGTTTTGTTTTTGTTTGAAAGCGTGAGCTTTCGTCGGTGAGGAAGGTCTCGAACTCACCGCGCGATATATTTTAGCACATCGCGGTAGAAAATGCAACACTTTTTTCTAAAAAAGGAAAAGATAAGAGAATAACGGCGAAAAGTGCAGAAGCTGCACGTATTTCCGTATATTACTTGTAGCACTCAGCGCCGAAATATAGTAGAATGAATATAGCGAAAGTTTAAGGGGTACATAGCTTGAAGTTTTTAAATATAAGTGATATAAAGTTAAAGGTAACACTTAGCCCGGAAGATTGTCGGGATTACGGCATAGACACCGCTAAGGGTGAGATTTCCACACGCGAGGTCAGACGTGCGGTGCGCGTGATAATAGAGAGAGCGCGTGAGGAGTGCGGCTTTTCAGTAGGCTCTGACAGGATATTGGTGCAGACGTATCCTTTGCCGAGCGGAGAGTGTGAGCTCCTCATCACAAGACTTAGCGCTGTGCCGCACAGAGAACGCGCTGTCCTGACGTCCTCTGACGGTATGTCGACGATGGAGCATAGGAGAGGGGTATACCGCTTCTCATCTATTGACGATCTGCGCTCGGCAGTCAGAGCCGCATACCGTGAAGATGCGGAGTGCGACCTTTACCTCGATGACCTTGGCAGATATTATCTGCATGTCAGCGAGCACGTCACCGACGGACTCTCCGAGTTTGAGATATTCATAGAGTATGGCGAGCGCCTTGCCGCTCTTCCTATAGCCGTCCTCTCGGAATACGGTACTCACCTCGCAGGCCCCCACGCCTTTGAATATGTTATGCATGATGAAATATAAAAAAACAGAGCGGAAAATGGGTGATGTTCTTAGCGGAGAAATTGAAAACTCTACTAAGTGCGAGCATCGCATTTGTCCGGACAAATGCAAAATGGGCTAAGCCCAAGCCCTTATACAAACAGAAAGAGCAAGAATAGAAGGATTTTCTCCTCTTATTCTTGCTCTTATTTTTTCTGTCGATATATTCACTTTCGTGAAATATCTTCACGAAAGATGAATTCGATATGTTCTTGCTTTGCTCGAACTCGATATATTGTCGCTTCGCTCCAATTCGATATGAGATAAATCCCTTTCGCTTTTGACATATCTCGCCTTTGGTGAGGAATGCAAAAGCATATCGAGTGCGTCAGCACATATCGAGGTTGTATATCTCGCCTGTGGCGAGGTATGCAAACCATATCGAAAATCCCGTGAGGGATTTATCTCGATGCGTGTTCTCCGTTAAGGATAACACGCTAAATCCGCTCTGTCTTTTATGTACTTTCCTCGGAATTATTCGGGAAGAATGGGATAGATATAATTCTCAAGGTAGTAAAGACGGTCTGCCTTAACACCAACAACGGCCGCATACTGAGCTCTCATATCAGTAAGGCTGAAGTTAGCATTCTTGATCATAGTATGCCACTTATCCTGCTCGGAGTTACCGCCGGTCTGAGCCTTGTAGAACTCACCGAGTGCGTCCTCGAACGTCTTATCGAAATTAGAACGGACGTTGTAACGGATGTACTGAAGCATCTCTACGTTACCTACTGTGTCAAGCACCTGAGGGGTAGCCTTGAGCTTGTAATCGTAGTACTCGATAAGTACCTTGTTAGAATTGGTGGACTGATAGTTGAGGTAAGCTGTGCACTGTGCAAACTTCCGAGTAGAGAATGCGATAGCACCGATCTTACCGTTGTTATGGATCTGAGTGAGGTAATCGTCGCCGCCCTCGGAGTGATAAAGCGGAACGGGAGCGATACCGTAACCCTTCTTACCTGCGCCCTTCATGCCGAGGTAATCCTCATGCTCAAGAGCACCAAGCAGGGTAACGCCGCCGAAGAGGATCTTACCGTTCGCAAAGTTATGGCGGATAGCCTCGGTGTCGTTAGCAAAGCCTGCGGCACGAGCCTCGTTAGTGCTTACGGTGATAACACCGTTAGTGTTAACAAGTTCGGAAAGGTTCTTACAGAATACGTCGAGCTGCTCGAAGGTAGCATATTCGCCATTATCGTTGAACTCGAACTGACCGGGAGCTACTTCCTTGGTGTTGGGGTAGTTGTAGGTGTACTCAATGGTATCGAAAGTTCTGTTAACGATAGTGATAGAGGTGCTGTAAAGCATACCGGATGCGGGAAGACCTGAACCGGTACCGAGTGCAAAGCCAACTCTGTCTGCGATAGTGATGTTAGCGTCGCCGCCCTGCTCTTGAACAATAGCCTCGGAGAAGGCAGCGAGAGTCTCGTAGGTCCAATTCATGTTCCATACGAGATCATAGAAATCGATGATGTCGTACTTGCCGTTCTCGTTAGAGTCGTAGTTGAACTCACCCTCAACGTTGGAGGGAGTGATCATCTCAAGAAGCTCAATGTTAACGGGAACTACCATCGATGCCCGTATTGCGTCGATAAAGTAGTCGGAAGAAAGGCAATACATCTTCCACTTGGAAAGGGTGAGAGATCTCATGTACTCGTACATGTAGTCTACACCGGTATCCTCGTAGGTTCTGTCATCCTCGAATGCGAAGTAGTTGTACTCAGTGCCTGCATACTGATGGCCATCCTCATACATAGTGGTGGAGTAGAGGTTAGCAAAGTTACCTCTGAGAGAGGAAGCTACCATATCGTATACGAAGCTGATGAATACGTCGGGAGTCTCAGGGTCACCGCTCTTTACAAGCTCATCGATGAAATAGATGCTCTGGCTCCAACCATAGCTTGCACCGTCGGGAAGGTACAGATACTTAGCCTTAACGTTGGTAACATTTTCCGCGTCAGCGTTTCTGTCTGCTACGTAGTCATCTACGTGAGCCTGATCATCCTCATAACCGGAAAGGTCACCTGCGAGATATCTTCTGGAAGTAGAAGGAAGCTGAGAAGAGTTAGAGTCCTCGTTTATGCAGATGGTAATGTCTGTCTTGCTCCAAGGATATGGACTGTCTGACGATATCCACATAGCATAGAAAGTGTGTGAAGAGAAGAAGTCGATCGAATTTAAAGCGGATGAATAATCGGTATACCAACCGGCAAAAATATAGCCTTCCTTAGTGGGGTCGCTGAGCTGTATCGGATATCTATCTCCGCTATATATTACAGTCGGATTATTGTACGAGTTTGTACCACCGTCAAGCTCATATCTGACGGGCGCACTCCATCTTCCTACAAGGGAGATGTCATCGGTTATAGGCGTGTTGAAGTCCCATTTTGTGTTACCGTTATACCATCCCTCAAACGTCCATCCTGATACTGAAGGGGGTATCGGCTCGGATATTGTAGTTCCGGTGACCACCGACGTTCTGAATACAAAGTCTGCGGTCTGGCATACAACTTCATGCACCTTTACCCAGCTTGCGGTCAAGTCGAGACTTGAGGTTACAGGGGCGTTGAAGTCCCATTTTGTGCCGTTGTTATACCAACCGTCAAAAGCGTAGCCGCTTTTACTCGGCTCTTCGGGTTCTGTTATTTTATCTCCGTACTGTGCGTTCTGGGAGCTTAGCAAGACTCCGTTTTCATTGACGAACCTTATCGTATAGGTCAGTGAATTCCATCTGGCGGTAAGCGTGATATCTTCGGTGACCGAGTATCCGATAAAGGACCAAGCCTCATCACCTACATACCAACCGATGAAGATTGAGCCATCCTTGTTAGGATCTGCAGGCTTTTGAATTTTACCTCCGTGCTCAACCGCTTGGGTGGAGATTAGTGTACCGTCTTCGTCAACGAAATTGACGTTGTATGTCAATACGTTCCATTTTGCCTTAAGAGTTATACTCTCGGTTACGGTAGAGCTGAAGTCCCACTTTGAGTCTTCGAGATACCAGCCGGCGAATACATAGCCGTCTTTAGTGGGATCCTCAGGCTCGACAATAGGTTCATCTTTTGATACGCGTTGCTCTGCAATTTTACTGCCGCCATCTGTATCAAAGGTAATTGTGAACGTGTCATCGGTGAAACGACCAAAATAGTCGCATGAAACAAATGTAAAGCAAAGCAGTACCAATGCTAAAGCAATAAGCAAATACTTTTTCATACCTAACTCCTTTCATTTTTCTGGATTTGGCGGTCATTTGTATATTTCCGTCCTCCATAATTTAATTGTAACACAATTTTCATAGAAATTCAATATACATATATTATCAAAAAAATAGGGAAAATGCACAAATGTAAAAAAGTCGCAGATCAATCCTGCGACTTTTCATAAAGGGAAAATTTTACTTATTCTCGATCTCCATCATCATTTCGACACGCACGGCATGGCGGCCGCCCTCAAAACCGTTTGAGAGAAACGCATCTACTATGTCAAGAGCGAGGCATGAACCGATGACTCTCGCGCCTATGCAGAGCACGTTGGCATCGTTGTGCTGTCTTGTCATTTTTGCAGAATAGGTATCCGAGCAAACTGCCGCACGGATGCCTTTATACTTGTTGGCACACATGGACATGCCTATACCCGTGCCGCAAATAAGGATGCCAAAGGAGGTGTCGAGCTCTTTTTTTACATTCTCGCATACCGCACCTGCAAAGTCGGGATAATGGCAGGATGCAGTGCTGTCTGTTCCGCAGTCTACAACCTCGTATCCGCGCTCAAGAAGGTAGGGGATAACCTCGCGTTTAAGCTCATATCCGGCACTGTCAGCACCGATGTAAATCTTTCTTTTCTCCATCTTATCTCTCCTTGCCTGAATTTTCTTTTTCTGCGAGTCTTTCGAGTCTCTCGCGCTCAGCCTGCGGCATGCGCAGATATGTGGGTGCTATTTCAAGATCTGTCGTGTACTCGCCCAGGTCGTATTTTCTTTTAGCTATCTTAGCTACCGAATAGGCGTTTTCGGTTATGAGAAGCTCCGGAGTATTCTGCACAGTGACTCCCGCTGCCTCAAGGCCGCGTTTAGCAACATCGTAACCGTCACCCGAGAGGTATATCGGCTCGTCATACTTCTTGAGCTCGTCCGCGAGCTCTGTTATAGAGATAGCTCTGTCAGGCGTTAGCTTTTCGAGTATACCGCCCTTGCCTCTGTAGGTTGCGGTGTAGACCTGCTGACGTCTTGCATCCATACAGGGAACTATGATTCCCTCAAGTCCCGCGAGATTTTCCGCGAGCTCATCAAGAGTGGAAACGGATACGCAGGGAATATTTCTGCCGAATGCGATGCCCTTTACAAGGGCAACACCTATTCTTACGCCTGTAAATGAGCCGGGTCCTACCGCACATGCAAGCAGCTCAACGTCCGAGAAAGTGAGTCCGAGGCTCTTTAGGATATTCTCGGCCATGGGGAGAAGTAATTCGCTCTGTGTCAGACCGTTGTCAATATTATACAGTGCGAGCAGCTTCTCATCATCGCACACCGCGACCGATGCCGCCTTGGCCGTACTGTCAAATGCAAGTGTTATCATAATTCAACTCCCTCAATGATAATATCTCTCGCCGATTCGTTCTCCGCCACTCTCGATATCGTGACGGTGATAGCATCGTCGGGGATATACTCGGGTACTCGCTCACTCCACTCAACGATAGAATAAGCATCCGACTCAACGTACTCGTGATAGCCTATGCTCTCAAGATCGTCAGAGCCGTCTATTCTGTATAGGTCAAAGTGGTAGATCCTCTTACCGCCTGCGCGGTACTCGTTCACGATAGTGTAGGTCGGACTCTTGACGTTGGCACGTCCAAAGTGGGATACAAATCCTCTTGTAAAGACTGTTTTGCCCACGCCCATCTCACCTCTCATGGCAATATAAGCGCGTTTTTTGTCAAGTATAGTTAACTTTTCTGCGAGTTTTTTACCGATTTCTTCGGTCTCGACGTCATTGTATACTCTGTAGATCATATTGTATTCCGATCAGATGTTTTTTAAATATTCGTTCTTCATATCTCCGAGGACGTACTCGAGGATAGCCTTATATCTCTCCCTTGCGGCATCGTTGCCCTCACTCTTGCGGATAGCCTTGATCAGCGTGTTCTTGGGAGTGTCGTCGGGATCGACGAGCTCGAGTGCCGCCACAGAGTAGCCGTACGCCTCAAGTCTCGCGGCTCTTATCGCATCGGTCAGGACGTCGCCGAGCTTGTTTCTCAGATGTGGGTATTCGGTGACAAAGGCGAGAGCAGGGGACTTGATTTTATCGTTTATGTGCCTGTGACAGCAAGGGGTAGAGAGTATCACTCCTGTGCCAAGCTCCGCCGCCTTGTTTATTACTATATCCGTGGCTATATCGCACGCGTGGAGTGAGATGACCATATCGGGCACAACTCCCCTAGGGGTATTCCGTACGTCATCGGTGACAAAGGTCATACCGCTATAGCCGAGTGTGTCTGCGAGCTCCTGACACCATTTGATGCAGTCGCGCTTGAGGTCGATGCCGAGCATCTTGACCCCTCTCTTTTTTCTCTCGGTGAGATAATAATATACCGCGAAGCTTAGGTAGCTCTTTCCGCAGCAGAGGTCATACACTGTGATATCCCCCGTCCTCGGGAGCTTCGGATATACGTCCTCGATTATCTCGAGAAAGCGGTTTATCTGTCTGAATTTACCTTGACGCTTGTCATGTACACGCCCTGTTTTATCACTGATCCCGAGCTTTATGAGAAACTCTTCACCGCCTGTGAGCAGATAGTTTTTCTTGTTATCAAGCGCCTCTATAGCCGCCTCAAAGTCTGCACGGCTGCCGCTTAACTTGTTTTTTAGCTTGTCCGCGCCGAGGAGGGCCTCTTTACCGGACTTCGATAGCTTCCATTCCACGTCCCCCTCAGTAGTGATGAGGTTAGCCTGCATATAATCACCGAGCAGCTCCGCGATCATATCACCGACGGAGTCCTCGCTTACGTTTTTGTGCGATACAGTATTTCCGGGGAGATTATACTCAAACGCGAGCATTCGTCTGCCTCTGTGAGCTACGAGTCTTGCGGATACCTTCTGTATTTCGTTATCTCGCGGACGTGAGAAGACAAGCTTTTTTAGTACTTCCTTCTCGGCGGCAAGAAGCACCGCTTCTATGAACGATTCGGCTTTAGTCATGCTTTTTCTTTCTTAAGTAAGTTTTTCTTTCTGTTCTCTCGGATATTCTCTGCAGATTTCCTCTGTGGCACCATACGATAAGGCAGGCGAGGATTATGGACGCCAGCGCGATCTCACCGTACATCGCACCTCCTATAATGGAAAACGTACCGTGCAGAATGACAGGATAGAGCATCGCCGCACATACCGATGCGAGAGATACGTAGTGTGACATAGCAAATACGGCAGCAAATACGCCGAATAGGATAGCAAAGGGAAGAGGGCTGAGGATGAGGGCCATCGTCGAGGTAACAAGAACACCCTTACCGCCTTTGAATTTATAGTATATGGGAAATACGTGTCCGAGAACGGCGAACAGACCTGCAAAGTAGCAGTATCCCTGAATGGAGATTCCTGCGGGAATGTATCGGAATCCGAACACAAGTCCTGCGATGAATATAGAAAGCGCGGTTTTTCCAAGGTCACCTGCAAGTGTAAGCAGTGCCGCCTTGCCGCCGTAGGTACGGAGCATATTCGTCATACCGCCGTTACCGCTGCCGTGCTTACGTATGTCGTCCTTGTACACGAGCTTTGAGAAAAGAATAGCAGAGTTTATGCTTCCGAGAAGATAGGATACGGTGAGCACCGCAAAAAGAGACCCGAAAAGAACTAACGGGTGACATCCATCGGGGAAGAAATACTCGATCAATCCATTGTTAAGATTCATAAAAACCTCCTTAATGTAATCAAGTGAATGTGGGAAGTGCCGTTAAGCAATATTTTGCTAAATACATTATATAACATTACGCGCATAAAGTCAATATTATATTGGCGAGACTACCTTGCTTTTTTCACGCCCGTATGCTAAAATATAAGCATAACGCACGGAGAGAGGACTATGAAAGACACCTTAAGAAATTATTTTTCATCCCAAAATATAGAATATTATGCCGTTCTGCCGTACAGTGCTTGCCGCGAGATCAATCCCGGTATTATGCAAAGAGAGGACTTTACACCAAAGAGCGTGATAGTTTATCTTCTGCCGTATTACACGGGCGAGACGGTAAATCTATCTCGCTATGCAGCCTCGCTTGACTATCATATCGCGCTGAGAGAGTGCGCTGACGGGCTTATATCTGCGCTAAGGACGGTATCTCCCGATATACGCGCCAAGGGGTACGGTGACCATAGCCCTATTTCCGAGGTGTCTGCCGCACTTATCGCAGGGCTCGGTGCTATCGGCGACAACGGATTGATCCTCAACGAGAAATATGGCTCGTATGTTTTTATCGGAGATGTTGTGACCGATATTCCCCCGGAGCTTCTCGGTGCCATAGAGCCGCGCGAGGTTATGACCTGTCACCATTGCGGCGCGTGTAAGAGAGCCTGCCCGACAGGAATACTTCGCGCAGAGGGGCAGGATTGCCTTAGTGCAATAACTCAGCGCAAGGGCGATTTGACCGAAGAAGAGAAGGGAATTATGCGTGAATACAACACTGCATGGGGCTGTGACCTTTGTCAGAGTGTATGCCCGTACAACCGTGACCCTGCGATAACTCCTATAGATTTCTTCCACCGTGAGCGCATATCCGAGCTTACTCGCGATCTTCTCGATTCGATGGATAAATCATCGTTTATGCGACGCGCATTCGCTTGGCGCGGAAGAAAAACCGTTGAGCGCAATCTTGACATCCTATCAGATAAATAAAATGACCCGCCGTGGTACTCACGGCGGGTTTTATCATTTTGAAATTAAAGTGAATCTGCCATTTCAAATATTAGCTTTTCGGTCTTATTCCAACCGAGGCAGGGGTCTGTTATAGATTTGCCGTACACCTCGCACTCGGAGATCTCTTGCGCTCCGTCCTCGAGATAGCTTTCTATCATAAAGCCCTTGACAAGAGATGCGACGGAATCGGATTTTCGCATACTATTTAACACGTCCCCGACTATTTTAGGCTGTTCGAGGTGGTTTTTGCCCGAGTTGGCATGGTTTGTATCAACTATAACGGCGGGATTTTTGAGTCCTGCTTTCGCATATGCATTCGAGAGTGATATCAGCTCATCGTATCCGAAGTTCGGTCTTGAGATACCCTGCTTGTCTACGTAACCGCGAAGAATTGCGTGTGAGAGCGAGTTGCCCTTGCTCTCTACCTCCCAGCCTCTGTAGAGGAATACGTGAGGTGACTGTGCCGCTTTTATTGAGTTGACAAGCACCGAGATGTCTCCGCCTGTTGAATTTTTGATACCAACGGGTACGTCGATGCCGCTGGCGACAAGTCTGTGCTGCTGGTTCTCCGAGGAACGCGCACCTATCGCAACGTATCCTATGAGATCCGAAAGATATCTGTAGTTTTCGGGGTAGAGGAGCTCGTCCGCCGCACACATACCGCCCTCTTCAAGCACTCTGAGATGCAGCTTTCTTATGGCTACTATGCCTTTCAGAAGATCCGGAGCGCCGCTTGGATCCGGCTGATGAAGCATGCCCATATATCCCTCGCCTGTGCTTCGCGGCTTGTGTGTGTAGATCCTCGGCACTAATATTAGCTTGTCCGCGACCTTTTCCTGCAAGGCGCTGAGTCTGCGCACGTATTCAAGCACGGGAGCTTCCGCATCGGCAGAGCAAGGGCCTATTATGATGAGCTTTTTATTCGATTTTCCCTCAAGTACGTCGCGCATCGCGTTAATGCGTTCCTCTCTCATCTTGGAGAGCTGATCGGAAATGGGAAATTCCGATTTAACGTCCTTTGGTATAGGCAATTTTCTGTAAAATTTAAGATTGTTTTCCATAATATCGTCTCGCTTTTAGCTGAATTAATCGGTATATCGCTCTACTTGTACTCCGAGTGATGTCAGATCGTCAAAAAATGAGGGGTAACTCTTATTGACTGCCTCAGCGCCCTCTATCTCACCGCCCGTTAGTGTCAGTAGCACCGAAAGAGCCATAACTATTCTATGATCGTTGTGGCCGGAGAGCGGTACGCTCGGCGCATGGAATCTTATCGGATAAACCACGACCTTATCGTCGTATACAGTTACCGAAACTCCGAATTTTGCGAGCTCCTCGGCCATAGCTGCCGCACGGTCGCTTTCTTTGATCTTGAGCCTTCTTGTGCCTGCGAATACCGCCCCGTGCTTTGCTGCCGCTACAGCGAAAAGTATAGGGCCGAGATCGGGGCAATTTCCTACGTGTATCGTCGGAACGCCTTTTTTTATCATATCGAAGTGGGTCGTGTATACCTTATCACCCTGGATGCTTTCCGGATTCAGACCGTTGATGCTTACCTCTGCACCAAAGACTGATAAAGCATCTATGAATGCCGCCCCGGAGTAGTCACCCTCGACGGTTAAGTCCGCGGGCGTGTAACGCTGTCTGCCTTTTACGTACAGAGTATTATCGTCCTCCCACCTCACAGTTACACCGAAGAGAGCGAGAGCCTCTATGGTCAGATCAATGTACGATCTGCTCTCTACGGGAGGTAGGATTCTGATTCTGCTGTCACCGGGAAGCGTAGGCAGAGCGAATAAAAGTCCGCTTATAAACTGACTGCTGATATTACCGAGCACCTCGTATTCACCGGCCTTGAGAGGTCCGCACACGGCAATACTGCGTCCGTCCGCGTTATATGCATATCCCTTTGAGGCCGAGAGCCCCTCGTAGACGTCCATAGGCCGCCTCATCAGGCCCTCCTCCCCGGAGAACAACGCATTTTTACCCGAGAGAAGTGCTATCGGAAGTAAGAATCGTAGAGTGCTTCCGGATTCGTGACAGTTGAGTGTCGAGGTAGGGACGGTGTTTCTCATGTCTGTTCCCACTACGCTTACGTCATTACCGTGCCATGATATTTTAGCACCGAGAGCCTCGAGACATTCCACTGTTGCTCGTACGTCCTCGCACTCGGATACGCCGCGTATTATGCTTACACCTTCAGCCATAGCCGCCGATATCAAAAGTCGGTGTGCCATGGATTTGGACGGTGGGGCATTTATAACACCGCGCGGCGTTCCCTTATGTATCTTTAACTTCATTTTGAATTCCTTTATCAAGATTAGGTGAAATTATTTTTCCGCAAGATATCTGAGCGCCTCAACGTATCCGTCAATTCCGTGTCCGCTTACCGTTTTTTCTGCGGCAAGTCTTACGTAGCTGACGTGTCTGAAATCCTCGCGCGAGTCAGGATCGGATATATGCACCTCTACGGTCGGGAGCTTTGTCGCCTTTACAGCATCGAGAATAGCTATGCTTGTATGTGTGTACGCGCCGGGGTTTATAACTATGCCGCACGCACCCTTAAGGTAGGCTCGCTGTATCATATCGACGAGATCTCCCTCATGGTTAGACTGGTATACTTTAACTCTTATGCCGAGTGATCTCGCGGCATTTTTTACGGTTTTCTTAAGGAAAGAATAATCCTTTGTGCCGTATATCTCGGGCTCTCTTTGTCCGAGCATATTCAGATTTGCTCCGTTTATAACGTAGTAAAGCTTTTTCATTTATAGAATGCTCCTGTAATTTTTCTTGCCGTGTTAAACGGCATATCGTTCGCGTCGATAACAACGTCTGCGGCAGTGCGGTATAGGTCGTACCTCTCGTTATATCTTTCCTTTACAGCTTCGACACTGCTCGACAGAGGACGGTCAATGCTTGGCAGCAGTTTCTCATACGGTCTGTCGATAAAGAAAATCATGCCGTTCTGCTTCAGCATTTTTACATTTTCCGGATTAAGAACTATTCCGCCTCCGGTAGCAATAACTCTGCTATTTTGTAAACTTACATTGGCAATTTCTTGGGTTTCGTACTCTCTGAATGCCGATTCTCCTTCGCTTTGGAATATGTCGGATATTTTCATTCCTCGCGACTCCACTACCATATCATCAGTATCAAGACGCTCTCTTGAGAGTTCCTTTGCGATAATTTTTGATATGGTACTCTTGCCGCTTGCAGGCATGCCGATGAGCACTATGTTTTCCTTTTTACGTCTGATTTTATTGTAGATCTTATTCAGCTTTTCGAGTGGGTATTTTCTTCCGGTAAACATCTCCGAAGCAAATACCGCTTGAGCGACAAGCATATAAAGTCCACCCTCGGCTTTTACACCTCGGCCAAGAGCGTCAACTACAAGAGAAGATCTTAAAGGATTGTATATCGCATCGATTACTCCCTCTAGTCTGTCATATCCCTCAAGATCGATTGGTGATGCGAAATTATCGGGATACATTCCGCACGGGGTAGTGTTAATGATTATCTCTGCATCACGGTGCGAGCTTGCGAGCTCTTCGTAATCGATAGCTCCGCACTTTCCCGTGCGGCTCACGGTGATGATGGGATCTGCACCGAGGTGCTTTGCTACGGCGTAAGCGGTTTTTGACGTTCCGCCGCTTCCGAGAATAACGGTTTTCTTTCCTTTGACGGTTATCCTCATTTTATTGATCAGCGCGCACATTCCGGCAAAGTCGGTGTTGTATCCGAAGAGCTTTCCGTCACGGTTTACTACGGTGTTGACCGCGCCAATCTTTTTTGCCTCTTCGCTTACAAAATCCAAGTATGGTATAACAGCCTCTTTGTACGGGATCGTGACGTTTATGGCCTTGAAACTCTTGGAGCTCATAAATCCGTCAAGCTCGTCAGGTCGGATTTCGCGCAGCTCATATTCATAGTCCGAGAGCATCGCGTGTACTTCCTTTGAGAAGCTGTGGCCGAGGTGCTCTCCGATTAGACCGTATCTCATATTATCCTCCGAGGTATGAAGTTCCGTATGCAGATGCAAGAGCATCAGCGATAACTATGGCACTTATCGCGTCTACGACAGCTCTTGCTCTGTGTATTATCGCGGGATCGTGACGTCCTCCTGCAGATAGGGTAGTATTTTCCATTTTCGCAAGACTGACAGTCCTTTGCTCCTTGCGGATGGAGGGGGTAGGTCGTACGGCACATCTGAAGATCACAGTCATTCCGTTGCTTATACCTCCGTTGATTCCGCCGCTGTTGTTGGTTTTGGTGTATATTTTCTCACCGTCAGTTGCAAAGGCGTCATTGGCCTCGCTGCCGTATTTATCTGCGAAGCCGAAGCCGAGTCCAAACTCGACTCCCTTAATGCCCGGGACGGAGAACAAAGCGTGCGAGAGCATTCCTTCAAGCGTGTCGAACCAAGGGTCGCCGATGCCCGCAGGGAGTCCGACAACTGCGCTCTCGAGTATTCCGCCTACGCTGTCACCCATATTTGCCGCGGTGAGTATTTCTTCCCGCATTTTCTCAGCGCACTCGGTGTCGAGAACGGGGAAGAGCGCCTCATCAAGATATGCTATATCGTCAGAGTATGATCCAAAGTCTCTGTCACATATCGAGTGCAGCTTTTTTATATGAGTGCCGATATGTATTCCCTTGGCTTCGAGAACAGATTGCAGTATAGCACCGAGAGCCACGATAGGAGCGGTAAGTCTGCCGGAGAAGTGTCCGCCGCCTCGCTCGTCGTGAGAGCCTCCATACTTTATCTGTGCGACGTAGTCCGCATGGGACGGACGGGGCATATCCTTGAATTTCTCATAGTCACCGCTACTCGTATCTCGGTTTTCAAAGATAACTGTAATTGGTGATCCGGTGCTCCTTCCGTCGCGTACTCCCGATATAAAATTGAGAGTATCAGCCTCGCGTCTTTGTGTGGATATTGTACCGTGAGCTCTGCGTTTGTCAAGCTTCTTTTCTATATAATCCGCATTTATCTTCACCCCTGCAGGCAGACCGTCGAGAACAGCTCCGACGGCATATCCGTGACTTTCTCCAAACAGAGTGATAGATATATTGTTTCCGAACGTATTTCTCATAACGTCCTCCGTATGTCCTAATTTGTAAACTAAAGTTGCTATATTATCGTTATTCTATGATACTTGTGAATTCTTCTACGGTCATATTCTTGATACAGTACTTTCCGATTTGCGGACAGAATATGATGGATATCTTGTCGCCTTTAGCCTTTTTGTCATGTGCGATACCGCGTGAGATGAGTTCACTATCCACATCGTGCGAGGTGGGCAGAGAGTATTTTCGAAGCAGGGATGAAATGCGATCTTTCGCATCTGCCAATGACACGGGGATCATTCCGATAGCGACACATTCTCCGTGGAGTCTGTCGCACCTCTCCGATTCTTCTATCGCGTGGCCAAGAGTATGTCCAAAGTTCAGGATTTTTCTGAGCCCCGATTCCTTTTCATCGGCCTCTACGATATCCCTCTTGATCTTCACGGCTTCGGTTATGATGCTCGCTATATTATTATATGTATCTTCTTCACTTGAATTCTCAAGCGCGGCAAAAAGCTTTTCATTTGCCACAGCGGCCATCTTTATTACCTCGGCCATGCCGTTTCGCATATGCCTTTTTGGGAGAGTTTCGAGAACACCCACGTCCACAAGAACTGCTTTAGGCTGTTTGAATGCGCCTACCGTGTTTTTAACACCGCATAGATTTATCGCGGTTTTTCCTCCTACCGAGGCATCAACCTGAGAGAGCAGAGTAGTGGGTACGTTGTAGAAATCTATGCCTCGCATATATACCGATGATGCGAATCCGGCGAGATCACCTACGACACCGCCTCCGACCGCTACCACGCAGTCGCCTCTGTTAAGATGGAAATCGGACATTGCCTTTAACATCTCCTGCAGTACGTCAAAGCTCTTTGAAGATTCTCCCGCCTTTACGGTATAGACGGTTGCGCGCTTGCAAAGAGAACGGACAGTATCGGCATATTCCGTCGGCACACCGTCGTCGGTAACTATAAAAGCCTTGCGGTCGAGCTTGAAATATTCGTCCGCAGATCCGATAAGTCCTTTTCCGACGATTATAGGGTAGGAATTCTCGCCAAGGTGCATTTTCAATACTGTAGCAGCTCCGTTTGCGTTATCCATCTCCCCTAAAATGTCTGCCTGCTCCTCTTTTGAGAGTGATATGAGCTTTTTGAGAAAATCGGTGTAGGATCTGACGTACTCTTCGGGCACAAGCTCCGAATTTCTTTTCAAGACCTCCGTTTCTCTTGCTGTATCCTGAATTTCAAGGCCGTGCTCACGCTTATATCTTGCGATTTCGCGTACAGCGTCCATCCTATCGCTGAACAGCTTTGCCATTTTTCTGTCAATACCGTCGATCTTACGCCTTGCCTTGGCTAATTTATCCTTCATATATTCTCCTTTGAGAGCTCGGGCTCTCTTTGTTGATAATTGCTGTGGAATGTAGTATGTTAACGATGTTAACTTGCTTTTTATTCTATTATACTCTTTTTTTGAAAAAAGTCAAGAGTTTTAACTAAAACCACTTGAAATCTATAGAAAAATGTGATAAAATGTAGATGTTAATACTGTTAACTAAGAGGTTTTTATGGATAATTATACTTCGGTTGATAATGTCCGCGCGAGGCTTATTATAGCGGGACTTACCGAGCTCGAGCAGCACGGTGCTGCGGATTTTTCACTCAGACGCGTCGCAAAGGAGGCGGGTGTATCCTGCGCCGCTCCGTACAGACATTTTAAAGATAAGGATGACCTTGTGCGAGCTGTAATAGAGTATGTTCTCGAGGGGTGGACACTTCTTTCGGGACAGCTTGTGACAATTTTTGCATCGGATATCCGCGCTCTTATATCGGAGCTGTCTGTTGCGGGGCTCAGATTCTGGATAGCAAACGGTAATTTCCGTACCGTTATTATGGCCTCCGGTACTCTCGGATCGGGAGAACGGGGAGCTCTATCCTCTTTTGACGCTCCTATCAAGCAGGCCGTAGACAGATATGCGGCAGAAGGGCAGATTGTCGATTCTGAGCTTCTCTCATTCAAGATTTTGTCGATGCTTTACGGTGCGATCATTCTGGTAGACGGTGGATACGAGGCCACAGAGCACGCGGCGGAACGCCTGAGGGAGGCAATCGCTTCTGAAATTTTATAGATTGACTAAGGCGTAGCGCGTGTTTGCTACGCCTCTTTGCATTTTTGCGGTGCGGTAGGTGTTGCGGTATGCTCGTTTTACTCATATTCGGCACGGACCGCGCTCAGTGACATTTTGCATAAAAAAATGTCTCAAAATTATACATATGTGATGAACTTTTGAAAAGTGAGCAAAAAATATGGAAGTTTGCAAAAATATGTGTTATAATGAAGTACGGAAAAATATTTTTTAATAATTTTATTTCTTAAAGGAGAAATGTAAAATGAAAAAGGTTATTCTGTTGATATTCGTATCAATACTCCTTTTGTTTGCATTTGCATCCTGCAAGTTCTTCAACAAAGAACCGGTTCAGAAGGATCCTGTTAAAGAAGATCCGCCTGTAGAGCAGGTATGTAAGCATGATTGGACAGAGGCTACTTGTACGGTAGCCAAGACCTGTAAGCTTTGTGCAGCAACGGAAGGAACGCCTCTGAAGCATCAGACGTCCGCTCCTACCTGTACTGAGCCCGAAAAGTGTAAGGTATGCGGCTTCACCAGTGAATACTGGAGACCCGCTCTCGGACATGATTGGGCAGCAGCAAGCTGTCTTACAGGCAGAGCAAAGACCTGTAGAGTATGCGGAATCACCGAAGGTGAAGTTCCTCAGCATCAGTGGAGCGATCCCACTTGTCTTGACGATTCCGTATGTTCCGTATGTAATCTTACGAACAAGGGTACTGCTCTCGGACACGACTTTGCGCCTACAGATCCCGTAGATCCTACTTGTACCACGCCCGGTCAAACCTCCGGCTCTGCATGTACAAGATGTCAGATTTTAGAGTCCGGAAAAGAGCCCCAGGTTATTCCTGCTATTGAGCATCAGGGACATATAGTCGATATCGAAGGTACTCCTGCTACCTGTGATACTCCCGGTCTTACTCCCGGTAAGAAGTGTGAGCTTTGCGGCGCTGTAACAGAGCCTCAGCTTACTCTTGACCCCAAGGGACATTATAGATACACCTACAATGAAGACGGTTCTATCAAAGAGGACGGCTTCTTGAGAACCGAATATCCCGTAAATCCGGATACCGGACTTCCTTATGCGGCTTGTGAATCTGACGGTACTACATTCTACAGATGTTTCACTTGCGGTGAGGAGATCGGCATAGTTGAGCCTAAGGTTCATCACCTCTACCCCGATGGCGCTACCTGTAGCGATATTGATGCTGTATGTGCATACTGCTCCAAGCCTATTGAGCACGAGTATGACGAGCCTACCTGCTTTGAGCCCTCTAAGTGTATAATTTGCGGTGATGTTCAGGAGGGCAGTGTGCCCCTTGAGCACATTATGGTTGATGCTACCTGTCTTGCTCCCAAAACATGTACGCTTTGCGGACTTACCGAAGGTAGTAAGCTTAATCACATCCTTACGTTTAGTGCCGCCGGCGGTATACCCACTTACGGATGTGAGAGCTGTGATAGCGAGTTTAGTCCTCAGGACGAGTACTACTATCTCGACGGCAGCAATCACAATCATATGGTTCCCGTTAACAATAAGTATGCCGGATACGATACTTATAAGGATATTGACGGCAACGCGACTCAATTCCCCAAGATCGAAACCGACGGTAACGGTAATCAGTATCTCTCTCTTATTAAAGTAAAAGATCCCGAGCTTAACGATAAGGGTGAGGCATATCCTCCTCAGGTTCAGCTTTGGATTCCTGTGCAGCGAGGCGGATTCGAAGGCTTCAACTCGACAAATTCCGCTGTAGGATTCCTTTCGTTTAAATTCAACGCCTTTATGGATACGAATTTCAGTTTCACCTTCGTTGAAGGTGGAGGCTGGGGCGATGAAGATGTTATAAGAAACTTCTTCACTCTCTTACCTCCTGCAACTAACCAGGAAACAGGGGAAACAAAGGTTCAGATCTTGGCTCTGGACGACGGAGATGCAGAAACAACTACTCCGGTCCTCTTCGAAAAAGACATCACCAATGCGGTATCTGCTGCTGAAAAATTCACCGGCTGGCTTGACGTTGCTATCGGTATAGTTCTTGATGATGCAACAGATACCATCAATCTCCACTACTACATAAACGGAGAATATAAGGCAACTGTCACCAGTCCTCTTAAGACATCTGCCAACGGCTTTAAGTGTATCTACTTATCCGGTAACACAAATGAGATCGGCAGCGGTATTATGATTGATGATATCGCCTTTGGTTACACTAAGGTTGGTAGCTGGATCTTCGATACTAATCACGAGCACGATTACACCGTAGTTGCCGACAGAGTCGAGGCTACGTGTACAAATGACGGTTACATAATTTACGCCTGTGAGTGCGGTAGCATTGGCAACAGAGTAGCGATTCCGGCTCTCGGACATAATGTATACCGTGTCGACGCTGTAGCACCTACTTGTACCGAGTCGGGTCACAGCGCATATGCATACTGTACTCGCGAGGATTGCGGTATAGAGATTTTAAAGAAAGAAGTATACCCCGCGACAGGACATGACTACAAGACCACCGCGGACAGACCGGCTACCTGTACAAGACCCGGCGCACTCTATCAGACATGTAAGACTTGCGGATACATCAATCAGGTTACCCGTCCCGCTCTTGGACACGAGTATTCCATGACTGCTGACTGTACGCTCGGCGGTGCATGTATACGCTGCGACTACGTAAGCAGCTTGCCTATTGGGCACGTCTTCTCAGACGCTACATGTACAGATCCCGCTAAATGTATGAGAGAGGGATGTACGGTTACTAGCGGTGAGCCTCTCGGCCATGAATTCGCCGATCCTACATGTACAGCGCCTGCTACTTGTGTACGCTGCGCACTTACAGAGGGAGACAGACTTTCTCACACCATTTCTTATAAGTTTGTTAAGTCGGTTCTTTACTATTACTGTGAAGGATGCGATGCTATGTTCAAAATCAATAACGGCTATTATCTTGACGGAACCAGCCATAAGGATATGGTGGTTGCAAGCGGAATACTTAACTCCAACTTTACAGTTGCGCCCGGAACTCAGCTTCCGAGTATCGTTGACGGCCATTATGAATATATCAACAAGACCGGCAACAAAGGTCAGCTCCAGGCTTGGATTCCTACAAATGATAACCAAAACAACTTTGGATTCTCTTCCGAAAACCGCGCTGTAGGCTTCTTGTCCTTCAAGATGAACGCCTACGTTGATGCCGGCAACTCAATAGGCATCAAGCTTGTTGACGGTATTTCTAACTCTGGTAGCGACAGATGGACATCCAGAGCTGTTATCGGTGACATCAATATTTACGGTATTGCCGATGGATTTATCACGCTTAAGTTTAAGCATCCTACCGATACCGCAGAGATAGACATTTGCAGCTTGGCAGTTGATACCACCAACTTCACCGGCTGGGTTGACATCTACCTCGGTATGGAGTTCAATCCCGATACCGACCAGGTAACCTATCACTTCTATGTTGGCGGAGAATATGTGATCTCCTTCAGCAAGACTTTGACAACCAAGACAAACTCCGTCAACTGCTTGTACCTTTCCGGTTATACAGGTGTCAAGGGTAGCGGTATTATGCTTGATGATATCGCGTTCGGTTATACACCTAACGGTGAGTGGATCTTCGATACATGCCGTCATACTTATGAAGTAAATGTTGTAGATCCTACCTGTACGACCGAAGGTTATACTCATAGTACCTGCACTACCTGTGGACACATCGCTATTACCGATAGAGTTCCCGCATTCGGACATACCGAGCTCAATGAACCCGATTGTACTCACGGTTCACTCTGTGCAACCTGCGGAGAGCACTACGGTGATGCTCTCGGTCATATCGGCGGTAAAGCAACCTGTACTGAGCCTGCTGTGTGTGACCGCTGTGGCGAAAGCTACGGTGATCCCGCGCACGACATTGTAGACGCTACCTGCGGTGCGGCTGCTTACTGTAAGGCTTGTAATAAGGTCTTCGGTGAAAAGGTTTCTCACTATCCCGTGCTTAACTTCACAGACGGCAAGCTCGTTTACTCATGTAAGTTCTGTGAAAAGTCGTACACGCTCGATCAGGCTTATCACCAGAACGGTGACGATGTGCTCGGACCGGTTCTTCCTTTGGATGAGAAAGGTGTATACAACGGTGGTAATCTTTCCAACGGTATGTTTGAATTCATACATAATGAGACCACCACTCTCGGTAAGGCATGGGTATGGATGCCTACAAACGGTACCGGTATTACAGACTTCGAGAAGTTCTCCTGCGCTAACGGTGCTGTGGGTGTACTTAGCTTCTCAATTAACACCTACACTTCCGAGCCCTTCGAGGTTAACCTTATAGATAGTGACTATAGAGGTGATAAGAACTTCTGGAGTAGCTACTCTATGAACATAATGAAGATATCTGCTCCTAACAACAATGTTGTTACGTTCACAGGAGCTGACGGTAGTACCGTGGTTCATACCGTAAATGTAACCGATGAGAACAAGTTTACAGGTATGATCGATGTAACCATCGGTATAGAGATGCTTTCCGGCGGAAAGATCAGACTTCACTACTACTTCAACGGATCCTATTCACTCTCTCTTGAGAAGAGCCTTGCCATTTTGTCTAATAAGATCGATGGCGTAAGCTTCCTCGGTACTTCCAATATACCGGGCAGCGGTTATATTCTTGATAACATCGGCTTTGGTTATGCTAAGCCCAGCGAGAGTAACAGTGCTCCTCTGAAGCCTGAGAACTGATATTTTAAGAAACACCTCTGAAAAGAGGGAAAGGCCCGCGAGAGATCGCGGGCCTTTTGATATAACAATACATGTATGGGTTTGTACACTTTTAACTAAAAAGATATATAAAATATATAAAAATATAAATAACAGCTTGAAAAAGAAATCAAGGTGTGATACACTAACCATAGTTAACCGAAACTGCGGAGATGCCGCGGTCTTAAGCTATATGTAATATATAAATATGGAGGAAATATATGCAGCTTAACGAAATTTTAAAACGCAATTTTACCGACGAAGAGTACCTCGCCCATCAGCGCGAAATACATAAGGAGCGTTGTGATAAAGCTGTAGCTTGGGTAAAAAAAGACGTAAATAACGAGAAGCATATCAATTGGCTTTACGACCAGGCAAATTACAGCATGCAGAATATGTTTAGTCTTCCCGGAACAATGGGTAAAAGAGTTCACGTCGGAACTCCTCCTGCGTGGCACGAGTGCCGTACTGCTGACGAGGAATACCTTTGGTCTCTTAACAGAATGCATTATTTTAACGACCTTACTGCTCTTTACCACCTCAGAGGTGAAAGAAAATATGCCGAAAAGGTTATGGGAGATATGATCGACTGGATCGACACGTGTCCTCTTCGCTCTCTTCCCGACGAGAATACTACTCCCACGGAAATGTTGGAGATCCGCAGACATTTCTCCGGCCTTAACCCTTGGCGTTCTCTCGAGGTCGGAATCAGAATGTTCGATTCTTGGAACCGTACGTACGACCGTCTTCTTCACACAGATCTGATGACGGTAGAAAATCACACCAAGATCGTTATTTCCTTCTATGAGCACGCGCTCGTTCTCCGTGAGATGTCTCCGAGATTTTGGCCCGATGCTAATCATAACCATTACCTTCACGAGATGCTCGGTCTTCTCGAGATCGCATGCAGATTCCCGGATATGAAGGAGTCTGATTCATGGCGTGAGTTTGCTATCCACGAGCTTGGCAGATGCGCGAGAGCACAGCTTACAGAGGACGGAGGACAAATAGAGGGATCTCCCGGATATCACTATGGCTGTCTTGGAATGTTCTTCTCACTTATGGAGCTTGCAAAGACGTACAATTTAGACTTGCCTCAGGATCTTGTTGCACGTTGCCGTAACGCGGTGGAGTATTCTCTTATGTCTACCGGCCCTGACGGTATAGTTGTTCCTTTTGGCGATACCGCTTGTACCACCGTTTACGAGAAGCTTGCGCGTGATTGCTACAAATCCTTTGGCGAGCTCGGAGACGCCGCAAAGGTATTTAGTATATTCCCGAACAACGATCCCGACGTTATTCCTGAGGAAGAGCAGGCAAAGGCGCGAGAGATCGCCAAGAATGCTCCCGGAAAGGATAACCACCAGCACCAGATAGATCAGTATTTTGCACGTACAGGATGGACACGTGAGGCATCTTATTTCGGATTTTTGTGTCATACTCCCGTTTGCAACGGTCACGCTCAGCAGGATCCGATGACCTTCGTGCTCTACCTCAACGGTGATCCCGTTGTAGTTGACCCCTCTTACTACACATACAGAGAGTGTGAGGAGCGCAAGATGTATAAGTCGCCCGAATATCACTCCACGATCACCTTTGATAACAAGCCTCCGTATGTTTACACATCCCGTTGGACATTCGGACCTCAGAAGGAAGGTAAGATACGTAGCAGCTACCGTCTTGATAACGTATTTGCGGCAGATGCTTCGCATCACTGCTACGATCCCGATTACCACAAGCGCCTTTGCGCTCTCGTTGGCGAGGACGTATTCCTTGTAGCTGACGATGTAATTAACGTTACCGGCTCTGTAGCGAGACTTTACTTCCATATGCACGATCCCGAGGTTAAGATAGTAGGTAATGAGGCTAAGTCCGACCGCATCCGCGTTCTTCTTCCCGAGGGCGTTGAGGCGGAAGTTGTAGCTTCAGAGAGATCTACCAGAACCGATATAACCGTACCCTCAAGCCGTATTATACTTACAGATCCCTCACGCAAGTCAAGATTGTATCTCACCCTCTTTACCAAGAGAGATGACGTTACCGATCCTAAGATCGAGCGTACTGAGGATGGCGTAAGAGTTTCCTATAAGCAGGCGGGCGAGGAGATCGCTTTACTCTGGTCCTTCACCAACTCTCTCAAAAAAGTATAAAATAAAGAAGAAAAACCGACAAGTTTAGGCTTGTCGGTTTTTTGTTGGCCTACCTGCGCGGATTCGAACCGCGGACCTTCAGAGTCGGAGTCTGACGCGCTATCCAGCTGTGCCACAGGTAGATATTAAATTGAGATTAAGTATCGGTCCTAAAGACCTTCAGAGTTTGCCACTCGCATGGAGCTTCGCGGTATGCGAGGTGTTTGCAGAGAACGGGGCAGAGCAGTGCTCGTTTGGCAATATACCGCAAGCGGTATGCGGAGTCTGACGCGCTATCCAGCTGTGCCACAGGTAGATATTAAGTTAAGGTTAAGTACAGGTCCTAAAGACCTTCAGAGTTTGCCACTCGCATGGAGCTTCGCGGTATGCGAGGTGTTTGCAGAGAACGGGGCAGAGCGGTGCTCGTTTGGCAATATACCGCAAGCGGTATGCGGAGTCTGGTCTCGCTGCGGCTCGGTCACAGAACGGCTCTGGCGTTATTAACGCCATTCACTCCTGTTCTGCCGCTTCGCTACGCGCTATTCCGCCACCGTCGCATAGTCGTCGCCTCTCGCCTCCGCAAGTCTACGGCTCTGTCGACTTCTTGCTTTAGGCGGTTTCACTGCATCAAAAACAACATTTAGTTGTTTTTGACTTGTTACAGCTGTGCCACAGGTAGATATTTAATTATTACTTGTCAATAACGTTAATATTCTACCATTTTATGTGTGCTTTGTCAACATAAATTAAAAATTATTAAATTATTAAAAAAAGATTAAAAAGATATGGACTTTTTGTTTAATATGTGTTATAATATGAGCGTATCAAACCATTTTTATGGTAAAAAAGGAGAAAGACATGAAAAAGATTATTTCTACAGTTTTAGTATGCGTACTCCTTCTTGGATGCGTTCTCACCCTTGCTTCTTGTGGCAAGATGCTCATGGGTACCTATGAGATGAAGATTACGGAAGGTAACAAGACCACTCTTGAGTTCACTCCTTTCAAGGTTACCAGAACTGTAACTGTACTTGGTGAGTCCAAGTCTACTGAGGGTAAGTACAAGATTGCTGAAAATGATGAAGGTAAGCTTGAGATCACCTTTACATGGGAAGGCGAAGAAGAGCCTGAGACCGTGAGTTTCTCTCAGGGCGAGGAAGATGGCGTTAAGTACATCGAGCTCGGCGGAGTTTTGAAGTTCAAGAAGGTTAAGAAATAAGAAATAAATAAAAAAGAAGCTCGTTTTGAGCTTCTTTTTTATTAATACGAGAAGCCGCCCGATTTTTCGGGCGGCAGGTCTTTTTATAAAACCTTTGATAGGAATTTTCTTGTTCGCTCTTGAGTAGCGTTTTTGAATATTTCTTCCGGAGTACCTTCTTCAACTATGTATCCGCCGTCCATAAAGATTACTCTGTCAGAAACCTCGCGCGCAAATCCCATCTCGTGTGTTACTACGATCATGGTATAACCCGATTTTGCGAGACTCTGCATAACGTCAAGGACTTCGCCTACCATCTCCGGGTCGAGAGCTGAGGTGGGCTCGTCAAAAAGGATAACGTCGGGATTCATTGAGAGTGCGCGTGCGATTGCGATGCGCTGCTTTTGTCCGCCGGAGAGCTGAGAGGGGCGGGCATTGACGTAAGCACTCATACCAACCTTTTCAATGTACTCGAGGGCTATCCTTGTAGCCTCCTCCTTAGTGCGCTTAAGCACTATCATCTGCGGCTTTACACAGTTATCGAGTGCCGTCATATTGTTGAAGAGGTTGAACTGTTGGAATACCATAGCTACCTTTGAGCGGTATTCGGTGAGCTTTACCGATTTATCTCTGATGCTGACACCCTCGTAGAGAATGTCGCCGCCCGTGGGAGATTCAAGCAGGTTTATGCATCTGAGCATAGTGCTTTTTCCCGATCCTGAAGAACCGATAACGGATATTACCTCTCCGCGATTTACGGTGAGATTTATGTCCTTAAGCACCGCATTTGTGCCAAAGGATTTTTCGAGGTGATCGAGGGTTATAACTGCCTCTGACATATTATTGTCCCTCCTTTACGCGTATTTCTGCATTCGGATCGGACTGAGAGCCGCAGATCGTGTAGTTTTTTGAGCCGGTGAGCTTCTTCTCGAGTAATCTGAGAAGTCGCGTGACGGTAAATGTCATCGTCAGATACATTATACAAATGATCAGGTATACGCCAAATATACTGTTAAGATCCCATCTTGTTCCGAGTATTATAGTGGCTTGATAATAAAGCTCCATAACGCCGATTACATTGAGCACAGACGTATCCTTGATGTTGATAACAAATTCGTTGGATACCGAGGGGAGTATGTTCTTCATAAGCTGAGGGATGATTACGTGGCACATAGCCTGGAAGTGATTCATTCCGCAAGAATATGCCGCTTCAAACTGACCTTTATCAATGGAGATGATTCCTCCTCTGACGATCTCCGTCATATATGCGCCTGTGTTAATTGAAACAATAAATATACCCGCAGGTATGAGGGACAGGGTAGAGTCGGTGAGAAGGGCAAAGCCCCAGTAAATTACCATCGCCTGTACCATCATAGGCGTGCCGCGGAATACCTCCACGTACACGTTTATGAGTATGTTGCCGATCCTCTGTATAACTCTTACAGCTTTATTTTTTGACTGAGGTATGGTTCTGATAACACCTGTGATAAGACCTATGAAAAGGCCTGCGACAGTTCCTATCAGAGCTATCAGCATAGTGTATCCGAGACCTTCCAAAAGGTAGGAGTGATACTTGCCTAAAATGTTGAAAATGTTCTTAAAGAATTCCATTATAACCCTTTATGTAAATAAATAATTACTTTTTATAGATAATTACGAGGTTGGAGCTGTAATAGCAGTCGGTAAAGTCTACTGCTTCTTCTCTCTCTGCGGTAGGTGACATTCCTGCGATTATGCCGTCGAAATCATTGGAGTTGAGACCGGGGATAAGACCGTTCCAGTCTATCATATATATCTCGAGTGCCATGCCGAGCTCAGCTGCGATATATCTTGCAATCTGTACGTCGTATCCGTTCGCATAGAAGTCGACGTTGGCGATCTTAACTGCACCGTTAACGTCTGTTGTCTGTGCCCAGTTGAAGGGAGCATAGTTACATTCCATAGCAATTCTGAGTGTGCCGTTTGAGGTGTCGGTATTTGACGAGATGAGTGCGAGAGCTTCAGATAAGGCGGCATCGGGGTTGACGCTCATAGTTGCTGCCTGCTTCATAAGCTTGTCGCGTGTTTCTTCGCTGATTCCTGCAAGGATCTGGTTGACGGTTGCTACGTATGAGCTTCCGCTTCTGAAAGCAACTGCAATTCCTGCTTCGGAATCGGTAGCGGTGAAACCGGTGCTGTTATTAACAAGAGGCACGTAGGCAAGCTCGGGATTCTGTGCGATAACTGCGTATGCCGTAGGCTCTTCAGCAACGTAACCGTTTATAACCCCGGTGTTAAGGGCGAGGAGCAGAGCATTGAAATCGGGATATTCCTTTACGGTGACACCCGAGGTCTGAGACTTGAGTGCGTCAAGGTGGAAGGTTTCTGTCTGAGCAGCGATAATAGCACCGCTGAGATCAGAGAGGCTCGTCACCTCCGACATATTGAATTTGTTCTTTTTCTTGCAAGCTGTAAAAGCTGTGATAGCTAATACTGCTACTAAAATAAGGGCTAAAGCTTTTTTCATGGTATTTACCATCCTTTGAATAATATTTGAGAAAATAAAAACAGTCGAAGCGAAACGCACTCCGACTGTTCATAAATATACTAAGAACTCAATCGAAAGCAGCACTCCACAAGCAGAACTTGTGACAGTCGGTGAGATATTCTCTCATCGCCCAACAAAGACTCCTCAAATAGCCTTTATTTCGGCGGACAATCCTTTCTCGCATGTGCCATAGACCGTTTGAGCGGTCGGCACGCGGATACTCTTATTTTCCGCGCCTCTAACATTCTCTGATTCAACTATTTAATTTTCACAAGCGAATTATATCACATATTTTTTGGAAAGTCAATACTAAAAGAGTAGATAATGTAATATTTTTTATGAAAACGTCAATAAATTATCCGTGCTTCTGAAAAAGCATTGACATATAAAATAAAAAATGATAAAATATATGAGAAATAATCTCTTACGGGAGGATTTATGAAGTCAATTAAGGACGTATATAAAATAGGAAAAGGCCCGTCAAGCAGCCATACGATGGGACCGGCTCGCGCTATGGAGATATTCGTCTCCGAAAATTTGGACGCTGATTCATATCGCGTAGTGCTTTTCGGCTCTTTGGCAGATACAGGCAAGGGACACGGTACTGACAATGCTATATCTATTGCCGCAGGTGATAAGCCTTGTGAGATAATATTCAATACGGTGGACAGAGATCTTCCGCATGAGAATACTATGGATATCTACGCGGTAAGAAACGGGGTTGTCGATGAGAAGCCTATGCGTGTTATGAGTATCGGCGGCGGTGATATTGAGATCGAGGGACGTGACCTTGGCGCGTCAGCACCCGACGTGTATCCGGAGTCGACCTTCACGGAGATATCCGAGTATTGCAAAAAGCAGGGCATACGTCTTTCCGAATACGTAGTGCAGAAAGAGGGTAAGGATATATACACCTTCCTTTACAATGTATGGGACGTTATGCAGCAGGCTATACACGAGGGACTTACCACATCCGGTATTCTTCCCGGCGGACTCGGTGTTGAGCGAAAGGCTCAGTATCTCTACAATCAGCGCCATATCGACGAGCGAGAGGTGACAAGAGAGAACCGAATAGTGTGCTCCTACGCATATGCTGTCAGTGAGCAAAATGCCGACAACGGCACTATCGTTACAGCTCCTACCTGTGGGGCGTGTGCAGTTTTGCCCTCTGTATTACTGTATATGCAGAGAAAACACGGCTTCTCCGATAAGAACATTCTCGATGCACTCGCTGTGGCGGGACTTATAGGCACTATAGTTAAGACAAATGCATCTGTCAGCGGTGCTGAGTGCGGATGTCAGGCTGAGATTGGCACGGCTTGTTCTATGGCTGCAGCTGCTCTCGGTGAGCTTTTTGAAATGGGTATAGATCAGATCGAGTATGCCGCCGAAATAGCTTTCGAGCACCATCTCGGTCTCACTTGTGACCCCATCTGCGGACTCGTTCAGATTCCTTGTATTGAACGTAATGCGGTCGCGGCTATGAGAGCTATAAATGCGGTCAACCTCGCTAACTTCCTATCCGGATCGAGAAAAATTTCTCTTGATATGGTTATTGAGACTATGTATCAAACGGGTAAGGATCTCTCACATCTCTACCGTGAGACGAGTGCCGGCGGACTTGCAAAGCTTTACAAGAAAAAGGATGAGGAATGATGGAAAAGAACAAGATAGACAGAATCAACGAGCTCGGCAGACTCGCAAAGGAGCGCGAGCTCACGGAGGATGAAAAGGCTGAGCGCGAGGCTCTCAGAGCCGAATATATAGCAGAGTTCAGACGTACACTTCGCGGTGATGAGAAAAAGTGAGGTAAATATGAGCAAGAATTGTTGTACTTGTCTTAAAAACGTAAATCCGGATACCGCCCCCGTATTGATTATGGGTGCATACGGCACACCTAAGCTTCTTTGTGACGACTGTGCCGCTCTTATCGATACAATGACCCTTGGCAGAGATTATGACGAGATCACATCAGCTATGCATACTCTTACAGATTCCATGAGTGTATCCAACGTTGACGATCAGATCGTTTTCGAAACCGTTACCAAGCTCCTTGAGGATAGCGCGAAGCGCGCTCAGAAGATCAAGGATGGAACGTACGATTTTGCGCTCGACGAGGTGGAGAATGACGATGGATTCGATGAGCTTCCCGACGAGCTTCAGGAGACCGAGGAGGATAGACTTCTCGATGAAAAGGATGCCGCGGCAAATGCAAGATTTGACAAGGTAATGAAGTGGGCTTGGATAGGAGTCGGTATTTTGGCAGCAGCATTTGTCATTTATAAGATAGTTTCGATTTTTATCTGATAAAATTCAAATAACACATATAGACAACCGTCCTCCGCATATTCTTTAGCGGAGGACTTTTTATATGGAATTCAATCCCTTACCGATAATTCTCGCGGCCATCGGAACCTACTTTCTGATCAAGCTGCGATTTTTCTTTATTATTCATCCGTTGCGCACCGCATCCAGAGGACTTCGAGCAGTCAGAGGTAAACGTGCGTTTCGCTCATTCACTCTCGCTCTTGCCGGTACTCTCGGAGTCGGTAATGTATTCGGCGTTGCCATAGGCATAATGATAGGCGGAGCAGGCAGCCTTTTTTGGCTTGCTGTGTCGATGCTTTTTGCTATGATAATAAAGTATGCAGAGGTAGTAATAACAAGCGACAACCTATATCATGATACTGATACTCACGGCGGCATTTATTACGTGATACGGTCGTCATTTTCACGTCTCGGTACTCCACTATCAGCCTTTTATGCCACAGTCACTCTTGCGCTCTCACTCGTTATGGGGGCGGCCTTACAATCGGATGCGGTTATAGAGAGTGCCGTGCCTCGCTCTGATTCGTTCCGCCACTCGCTTGCTGTAATATTCGTTGTCTTTACGTTTCTCGCCATAATAGGCGGTGCGAGCAAAATAGAGAAAATCACATCAATAATAATACCTTTGACAACTATAATTTACATATTTATTACTGCATGTATAATTTTTGTCAATATAAACAGCCTTGGCGCGACCATTGTGATGATAGTTAAGTCCGCCTTCTCATTTAAAAGCGCTGTCGGTGGCGGAGTAGGTTTTCTACTCTCGGGTCCTTTTCGCGAGGGGTTTGCGCGCGGTATTCTTTCAAACGAGGCGGGGGCGGGAACGTCGTCTGCGGCACATTCGCGAAGCGGTGTCCTGAGTCCGTCATCGACAGGCATACTCGGTATATTTGAGGTTTGGTTCGATACCGGACTCATCTGCATGCTGACCGGACTTTCGATACTTCTTTCCGTGCCCGACATAGGAAACTTTGATAGTGGGATGGATCTGATCTTATACTCGGTTGGCAATCTCTTTGGCACGTCGGGAAAATACACTCTGCTATTCTGCGTTTTCGCATTCGCGTATGCTACAGTCATATGCTGGTATTATTACGGCTCGGAGGCGTGGTGCGTTCTTTTCGGAAAAAAGAAAAAGGCGATATTTCTACCGCTCTTCCTCCTATTTGTATATCTCGGTGCTTTTGCTGACACTATGATCCTCGTCATACTGACCGATCTTTTGATGCTTTTCGCAAGTATTATGACACTAACCGTATTAATAAAAAACTCCGACAGGATCAGGGACCTGTCGGAGTCGGGCGGAGTGGTGGATACCGAGCGTGGAAGGCTCAGACGTCTCCGCGTTAAATTCATTAAAGGAAACGAATCTTCGAGAGAGGCTCGACACCGATAGATGCGATTTTGGTATCGGTAGCTTTTTCGCTCTCATATCCTGTAAGGATCACACACTCTTCGGAGATAGTGATCTCGTCTCCTGCGAAAATCTTTTGCACTTTCTCTGCGTACTCTGTCGGAAAGGCAATGTATTTTCGCGACTCGAAATCACCGAAGCTGTCCGATGCCGGAGTGCCTACTCTGTTGAATCCGGGCTTGATAGGATTTGCGTTTCCGTAAGCGATGATGGGGAGGAGATCACCGACAACCGCCGATGCCGTAGCACCTGCACCTGCGCCCTGACCGTAGAACATTACGTTGCCGAGAGGCTCTGCCACGACCTCGACCGCGTTGTATACTCCGTTTACCGTAGACAGAGGACTGTCAGAGGGCAGAAGGAAGGGTGCTACCATTATAAACTCTCTGCCACCTGCGGCTATACATCTGCCGAGAAGCTTGATTTTGCAGTTTCTGCTGTCAGCGAAAAGCACGTCAGCCTTTCTGATTCCGGTTATACCCTCGGTATGTACAGTCTTGACGTCGTAGAGCTTGTCTGTAGCCAGAGCTGTAAGAATGGTTATTTTTCTGCACGCATCAGTACCGAGCACGTCAGCTGCGGGATTTGCCTCTGCATATCCCTTTGCCTGAGCATCGGTAAGCGCGTTCTCAAAGCTGTCGCCGTAGGTGAACATCTTGGTGAGTATATAGTTTGTCGTGCCGTTGAGTATGCCTCGCACCTCACGTATTTTATTCTGTCTTACACAGCCGAGCAGGGGATTAATGACCGGAATTCCGCCGCCAACAGCCGCTTCGAATCGGTATGAAACACCCATCTTCTCAGCGAGGGCGACAAACTCGTCACCAAAGCCCGCAACGACCTCCTTGTTAGAGGTAATTACGTTTTTTCCTGCCTTGAGGGCGGCTACCGTGTATTCATATGCGGGGTGAGATCCACCCATCATCTCCATCACAGTATCTACACTTTCATCTGCGAGTACCTCGTCAAAGCTGTGTGTTACGAGAGAGGAGAAGGGGGAATTTGGGAAGTCTCTGAGATCGAGAATTTTCCTTATTTCCACCTCGCATCCGAGATATGCTTTTATTTCCTCAGAGTTCTTCGTAAGCAGCTCGGCGACACCGCCGCCTACTACACCGAAGCCGAGTATTGCAACTCCGTGTTTTTTCATTATTTTCCTCCGCAAATTTACTGATACTGACATTTTACCACAGCTTTCGGTAAAATTCAAGTAGAATAACAAAAAAGAGAGCTGAACGTTTATAGCGTAAAGCTCTCTGAATGCATACGGACATAGATCCGAATTTTTGTACGCAGGATAACAACGCGGTAAAACGCACCGAGGATAGCGATTTTTGATTATCCGATACCGAGACTCGCTTTTTTAGATTCCTCGTTGATATAATCCATAGGATTTACCTTTACACCCTTGAGGAGTACCTCAAAGTGCAGATGCGGCTCTTCCGCAAGCTCCGATACAGAGCTGTCTCCGACTACACCGATCTTATCTCCGACGTCCACTGCATCACCCACACGGAGCTCGGACTCACCTTCCGCGAGGTTGGAGTATCTTGTCTTGATATCGTTCTTGTGAGTGATCTCTACGGTATACCCGAGCATCGGGTCGGAGTATATTCCGGACACTACACCTGCCTCGGAGGCGAATACACTTGCACCCTCGTCGCAGGAGATGTCTATACCCGTGTGAACTCTCCATTCGCCGAGAGTCGTTGAGAATACAGGTACCTCGTAGCTGTGCTCCTTGCTTACGTTACCTGCTACCGGAGCTATAAAGGAGAGCTTGGGCTCGGGTTTGGGCAGCTCTTCTGTGGGAGGGGTTTGCTCGGGCTTTTCCTCGGGGAGCTTGTCTGTTACGGGAGGCTGCTCGGCAGGGGGAATATCCTTTGTCTTAGATGCCGCGCTTACAATTCCTACAACGATAGCTGTGACACATAAAATAGAGATGACCGTTGCATATACGATCTTTGCTCTTACGGACTTATCGCTGAAATCAATTTTCTTTTTCACTGATATATTCTTCCTTTCTGAAAATATGCTGTACCTATTTTCACCGCAGTAAGCAAAAATATTCACACTCATGCAAGAAATATGAAAATTGACACTTACTGATAAATGTTCCATAAGCTCATGAAAACAAGGGCATTTTATTGGGTATGTTGCTACAAAATATTTAAATATTATTTACGAAAATTAAAAGTATGCGCTAATGGATTGAAAAAACATTCTTTTTATGATAAAATATATACGCGAATGATGCCGACGGGCATAAACGTGTTACGAAAGGATTTTGTAATGACGATTAAAGCAAAAACAATTAAAGCTGTAGTAGCTGCTTGTCTGATCTTGATCGCGAGCGTGTTGGTTTTAACCGCTTGTACCACAAGTGTTGATACTTCGCACGTTCACACTGAGGTCATAGACAAGGCTGTTGCTCCTACGTGTACTGAGGATGGTCTTACTAAAGGAAGCCATTGTTCAGAATGTAATAAGGTTATCGTAAAGCAAAAGGTTATCGAAGCTTACGGTCATAAGGAAGCAACTAATAAGGCTGTTGCTCCTACCTGTACCGAAGCAGGTCTTACCGAGGGCACTTACTGCTCCATATGCAGTGAGATTCTCGTAAAGCAGGAAAGTGTACCTGCTACCGGTCATACCGAGGTTATAGACGAGGCTGTTGCACCCACCTGTACCGAAACCGGACTTACCGAGGGTAAGCATTGTGCGGAGTGTAATGAGGTACTCGTTAAGCAGGATATCGTACCAAATGCTCATAATGAGGTTATAGACGAGGCTGTTGCTCCCACATGCACAAAAACAGGACTTACTGAAGGTAAGCATTGTTCCGAGTGTAATACTGTTACCGTAGCACAAGAGATCGTTGGAACTATTCCTCACACCGTGGTTATAGATGAGGCTGTTCTTCCTACTTGTACCGTAGACGGACTTACAGAAGGCAAGAGATGTACTGCATGTGGCAGCACTCTCACGCCTCAGACGGTTGTTCCCGCTAAGGGGCACACCTACGGTGATTGGACTGTTACCGTAGCGCCTACCGAGGATAAAGAGGGAACAAAGCGCCGCGACTGTGTAGATTGCGATGCTTATGAGACCGATACGGTTGCTTCTCTTTCTCACGATCACTCAAGATGGGACGTTATCACGCTCGAGGGGCGTGCCGCAACATGTACTGTTAACGGTCTTACCGAGGGCAAGAAATGCTCGGGATGCGGAGAGACTCTTGTGGCTCAGCAGGTAATTCCCGCCTCCGGACATACTTATGATACCGTAATCGTGCCCGCGACCTGTACCTCGGACGGATATGCCGTACATACCTGTGCGTGCGGTGATACGTACACTGATTCGCATACTTCCGCTACCGGTCACACCGAGGTAGTAGACCCCGCTGTAGCTCCCACCTGTCTCAAGGCAGGAAAGACTGAAGGCAAGATCTGTTCTGTATGTAAAGCAGTTCTCGTAGCATCCGAGACTATAGAAAAGCTTCCTCACACCGAGGTTGCCGATCCCGCTGTGGACCCCACTTGTCTTAGCAGCGGAAAGACTGAAGGTTCTCACTGCTCCGTATGTAATACTAAGATCGTAAGACAGACCACGATTCCCGCTCTCGGACACGATAAGATCAGCTACGCGGCAAAAGCCCCCACCTGTACAGAGATAGGCTGGACCGCTTATACCGCATGCTCGAGATGTGATTGGAAATCAGGCTACGGCGTAAAGAATGCGCTCGGACACGTAGAGGTTGACGATCCCGCCTCCTCTCCCACATGTACCGCCGACGGCGCAACCGCAGGTAAGCATTGTTCCAGATGTAATACCGTTTTGATTGCTCAGAATGTTATCCCTGCATACGGACATAATCTTACCTTTGGTTATTCAAGCACCTACGGCGTATATGCCAAGACCTGTACCGTGTGCGGATTGCTCGATGAATCCATCAAGACTATTAAATATTCCGATTACGGAGCTGTAGGTGACGGTGTTACCGATGACTCCGAGGCTATCCGCAGAGCGCATGAGGCTGCTAACTGCTTCAAGCTTCCCGTTGAGGGACAGTCGGGTAAGACTTACTATATTGGCGTGCTTCAATCTACTATTCCGATCAAAACGGATACAAACTGGAACGGTGCAAAGTTTATCTTTGACGACCGTCAGATACGTTGGGATGATAGTAAACTGCGAAACGTTCAGGTATTTACCGTTGCTCCGAATACCTCCGCAAAGTCTGTTACCGTACCCACCGCTCTTAAGAACAATGGTCTTAAGGAGGGACAGACCAACATAGGTATGACCTTCTCCGAGCCCTGTATGCTCAAGATCGAGAATTCCGGTGAGCGGATTTATAAGCGTATCGGTGTAAACGCTACCAGCGGTGCTTATAAACACGAGATGATTCTCGTTGACAAGAACGGCAACGTTGATCCCTCCACGCCTATTCAGTACGATTATTCGTCTATAACCACGATTATCGCATACTCCATAAACGAAAAAACTATAAGAGTCGGAAACGCTACCTTCACTACCATAGCTCCCAATCCAAGGGAGCAGGACCCCAATTTCGAAAACAACAACACGTCCTTCTTTAACCGTGGCCTGTGTGTAGAGCGCTCCAATACTACGATTTACGACGTTGAGCATATCGTAGAAAACGAGATGATGACTATTGAAATCGACAGAAACGGTGATGGAGTCATTGATAAATGGGGCGCAGATAAATCTTACGGCGTTACGTATAACGGATTCTATATTTTCAACAACGCGTATAACGTTACGATGCAGGACTGTATCGTTGAGGGACACCAGGCGTATAGCTTCTGGCAGGATCTCGACGGTGTATCCACCCGTAACGAGGTAGGTAACTACGATATCACCGGAAGTAGATGCGTAAACCTTAACTTCATAAGAGTTACTCAATACGAAAATGAGGAAACAGGCGAGGTAATAACCAACAGATTTATGTATCACGGCATTATGGGAACCAGCTGGTGTCGTAATATGGTTTTTGACGGCTGTTATCTTGACCGTTTCGATTCTCATCAAGGTATGTATAACGCTACGCTTAAGAATTCCACCTTCGGCTTCGGTATTCTCGCCATCGGCGGCGGAAAGCTTCATGTAGAGAACGTCAAGCGTATCAGCGGCGGTGGATTTATCCATCTGCGTATGGACTATAACAGCTATTTCGACGGCGACGTTGAGATAATAAATTGCGAAATGTCATCCGAAATCGGAAGTATAGTTGAGGGTAATTGGCTTGAGCATCATTGCGGTCTTCCCAACCATATGACCAACTCGCTTGTAATCGACGGACTTACCGTTGATCGCAATAAGATCTGCCTTTACAGCATCCGCTATGCCGACGTCGAAACGCTCACTAACGCGACGAACCCGCTTATTCTTCCTACGTACGTAGAGGTGAATGGCGTTAAGAAGCCCAACGGCTCGGCTGTCGGAGTAGAGAAATCAGCTTATAACGATGCATTTATGCAGATTCCCCTTGAAATTCACGTTCACACGTGGAATGAGGGAGAAATCGTAGAGAGCTCCTCCTCCGCAAGCTGTAAAACCAATAAGATAATCTACACCTGTACCGATCCGGATTGCGGCTCAACAATGGAAAGTATCGTTGGATCAAGTACGCCCCATGCTAAGCTCACTCATAGCATATCCTCGGAAGGATATATAACTTACACCTGCAGCACCTGCGGTTGCAGCTACACGCCTTCGTTCTCGTACGTTAACGACGGCAGTGATTACAACGCTATCGAGGGCTCTTCAAACGCATCCAGAGGTTACGTAACCGCCTCCGGCACCGATAATCCTGTAATAAACGCAAACGGAGAATATGAGCTTCTTAAGGCGAATTCCGATTCTGCGGCTCAGATGGAGCTCTGGGTTCCCTCCAAGACCTATTCGCTTAACGAGTTGAGCTCGGAAAATAACGCTATCGGCTTCTTCTCCTTCAAGATAAACGCATACACCGATTCGTCCATACAGATGAAGTTCGTTGATATGATGGCGAATTCGGGAGATAACAGATGGAAAGAGGGCGGCTGCATTACAGAAGATTTCTTTAAGGTGTCCAGCCCTGTCACCTCGGGAACCTTTATCAAGAAAACTCAGGTAACGATATCCGGTTGGGATTGGAGCAAGAAGATTGATATAACCGATAACTCGGATAAATTCACCGGCTGGATAGACGTCAAGATAATGATTGAGCTCGATTCGGCAACCGATAAGGTGACAGCTCACTATTATATCGACGGTACGTACGTCGGCAGTGCGTCGAGAACTATTACCACTCTCAATAACACTCTCAGCGCCGTTTATATCTCAGGTAAAAACACTGCTGCGGGAACAGGCATCAAGCTTGACGACGTAGCATTCGGCTGCTTCTTCGGAAAACGCTCATAAAAGGCGTTACGTATTTTTCCGCAAGTTAAACTAAATCATGGCATGGAGAGAGCATTTCGGTTTCGATCTGCTCTCTCTTTTTCCTTATTTTGTGTCCACTTACTTGACAAGCGCAAAATATTAGTATATAATATATCAGTTAAATAATATCGCGCATTTGACTTATCCTTAAAGAAAGGACGGCATAATATGGACAAGATATCCTTAGCAGGTGATCTTGGCAGCGGCAAGAGTACGGTAGCCAAGATACTGATAGATGCCCTTGGAGCGGAGTATTATTCCACCGGCAGTATTGTCAGAGGGATAGCCGAGAGAATGGGTATGACCATCGGAGAGCTCAATGTTTATATGGAGAGTCACCCTGAGATAGATATCGAGATAGACAACGGTATCGCAGCTCTCTCAGACGACCCCAGAATGCTTATAATCGATTCGCGTATGGCGTGGCATTTTACCAAGGGTACTTTCAAGGTCTACCTTTCCACCGACGTTGAGACTGCATCTGTACGTATTATGCATGCCAACCGCACAGGCGAGCACGTTGCCACCCTTGAGGAAACCATAGAATGTACCAAGGGCAGACGCGAGAGCGAGAAAAAGAGATACTTCGCTCAGTACGGTGTGGACATTACCGACCTTTCCAACTACTCTTTGGTAGTTGATACCACTTACGCGAAACCCGATGAGGTAGCCGACGTCATTCTCTCTTGCTTTGATAAATGGAGAGAGGACAACTCCTTGACCTTCTGTTACCTTTCCCCCGAGCGGCTCAATTTTATCAGTGGTGAGTACGATGCGGACAAGTTGGCTGAGTATTCATCAGCTCTTGACCGCGGCGAGCAGATACCGCCCGTAAAGGTGTTTGAGACGGACGGAGAGTTTTATATTGAAGAAGGAACGGAGTTGGTTTTTGCGCACACCTTCAATTTCTCAACCTATGTCCCTGCGGTGCTTGTCAAGGGTGAGATAGGCGAGAGAGAATACATTAAGATGAAAAATTCACTTTAAGAGGTATATATGCTTATACTTAAAAAGAAAACCGCACAGCTTCTCTCGGATTGCGTAAAGGAAAAGTTTGGAGAGGGACTTCTCTCAGAGGAAGAAATATTCACCATGCTTGAGTATCCTCCGGATACTTCAATGGGAGATATCGCGCTCCCTTGCTTCCGCCTCTCAAGAACGCTTCGCAAGTCTCCTGTACAGATAGCACAGATCCTTGCAGATTACGTTAAGTGCGACGAGTTCTCCTCGGTTAGCGCTCTTAACGGTTATCTTAACTTCAAAATTAATCATACGGCATTCGCGTCGAGAGTTGTCGGTGACGTCGAGAGACTTGGCGACAAGTACGGCTCACCTATGAACGGCGTCGGTAAGAAGGTTGTCCTCGACTACTCCTCTCCCAACGTCGCAAAGCCTTTCCATATCGGTCACCTCGGCACTACCGTTATCGGCCACTCGCTTAAGCTTCTTCACGAGTTTGCAGGCTACGACTGCTTCGGCATCAACTATCTCGGTGACTGGGGTACTCAGTTCGGTAAGCTCATAGTTGCCTATAAGCTCTGGGGCGACAAGGAAACCATCGAAAACGGCGGTGTTGACGAGCTTGTTAAGCTCTACGTAAAGATCAATAACGAGATCAAGAGAGAAGAGGACGAGAGTCTCGCAGGCAATCCCGACGGCAAGAAGTCCTCACCCCTCGCTGACGAGTCCCGCCGCGAGTTCACCGCTCTTGAGCACGGTAATGAGGAAAATCTCAGACTCTGGCGTTGGTTTATCGATATCAGCCTTGAGGAATATCAGAAGACATATAAGCAGCTCGGCATTGAGTTCGACTCCTACAAGGGAGAGAGCTTCTATACAGACAAGATGCCTGCACAGGTACAAAAGCTGCGCGATATGGGACTTCTTGAGATAGACGACGGTGCATCCATCGTAAATCTCGATAAGTGGAATATGCCCGTTTGCCTTATTCTTAAGCGCGACGGCTCAACCCTTTATCCTACACGTGATATAGCTGCGGCAGTATACCGCAAGGAAGAATATAAGTTTGATAAGGCTATCTACGTTACCGCTGCACAGCAGTCGCTCCACTTCGCACAGTGGTTCAAGGTCGTTGAGCTTATGGGCTATGATTGGCACGATCAGCTTGTACACGTCCCCTACGGTACCGTTAGCGTTAACGGTATGAAGCTCGCTACCAGAACAGGCAACGTAGTTCTCCTCAAGGATCTTTTCGCAGAGGCGATATCCCGTGTCGCAGAGATCACCAAGGAGAAGCACCCCGATCCCAAGGAGTGCCTTGAGATAGCAGAGAAGGTTGGAGTCGGTGCGGTAGTGTTCTACTATCTTTCCAATAACCGTATGCGTGATATCAACTTTATGATGGAGGACGCGCTTTCCTTTGACGGAAATACCGGTCCTTACGTTCAGTACACCTATGCTCGTACATGCTCCGTGCTTGAAAAGGTAGGCACTAAGGGCGAGATGACAGACGCGGAGCTCTCCGACGTTGAGTTTGAGCTTGCAAAGTGTCTTTCCGTATTCCCCGAGCGCATCAATTCCGCTCTCGCTGATTATGAGCCCAGCATCGTAACCAGATATATCCTTGACCTCGCCGCTAACTTCAATCGCTTCTACCATGAGTGCAAGATTGTAGGCTGTGAGGACGAGAAGCTCAGATCCAGCCGTATCGCGCTTACCGCTGCGGCAAATCAGGTGCTTCGTACCGCTCTTCATCTCATCTGTATGCAGAGCCCCGAGAAGATTTAAATTATAGGAGATATAAATATGTCAGGACATTCAAAATGGAATAACATTAAGCACAAGAAGGAGAAGGCTGATGCCGCTAAGGCTAAGATCTTTACCAAGATAGGTAAGGAAATGGCAGTAGCTATCAAGGAGGGCGGCCCCGATCCGTCTAACAACTCCCGTCTTCGCGACCTTATCGCTAAGGCAAAGGCAAACAACGTGCCAAACGATAATATTCAGAGAACTATCAAGAAGTTCACCGACTCTAACGACATCAACTACGAGGAGATCACTTACGAGGGCTACGGTCCGTCGGGAGTTGCTATCATAGTTGAGACCTCTACCGATAACAGAAACCGTACCGCAGGCAACGTACGCGCCGCTTTCAATAAGTACGGCGGAAACCTCGGTCAGAACGGTTGCGTAGGCTTCCTCTTTGAGGAAAAGGGCGTTATCACTATCGTTGACGAGGATGATGAGCTCGACGAGGATAAGGTAATGGAGGATGCTCTCGAGTGCGGAGCAGAGGATATCAAGTGCGACGAGGGTGAATATACCATTTACACCTCGGTTGACGATTTTGCAGAGGTCAGAGAGGCTGTTATCGCTCTCGGCTACACCCTTGCTACCGCCGACCTTGCAAAGGTTCCTTCCACGTACGTTGACCTCGATAACGAGGAAGATATCGAGAACATGGAGAAGATGCTCGATAAGTTCAACGAGGACGATGACGTAAACGCAGTTTACCACAACTGGAACGCGTAATATAAATACTTAGACTTAACAGCTAAAGCGGAGCACCCGATACAGGTGCTCCGCTTTTATATATTAGAATGAAAAAAGTACTTTGCTTTATAATATTTAATTTTTTGTTTTTAAGCATAGCTTGTGTTTGCGCATCTGCAACGGAAATGAATTTTCATGAAAGTTATCTGCATCACACCACACAATGACTTGTGAATGTGGGTATGAGGCAACGGATACACATAATTTCAAAGCGACTACCAATCCTCGATACCAAAGCTGTACCAGGTGCGGCTATACCAGAGATAACTTCGGTACCGGAGGAAACGTCCAGATGGGCATAAAGAAAGAGGAAGAAACAGAATAATGTAAATCCCCTGCCTCAAAGTAAAAGGTAGGGGGATTTTTTTACATTGTCTTCATATAATTATTGACTTTTTCGTATTTATATTATATACTTAAATAAAGTCAACAGACGTAAGTTTTTATATAGTGCCGTGCGCGCAGTTAACAAGCGGTTATGAGCTTATCGATATGTGTTACGTGCCGGACTCTATATGCTTTGACACCTTGGATCTGTTACCTTTTGTAAGAAACTATCGCGCAGATTATCCTTTAAAGAAAGGCTGAAAAAGTATGGACACCAGCGTTACCTACAGATGCTTGAACTGTAACGGAGCTCTTGTTTTTGATGAGGACACACAGCTTTTAGTGTGCGGTTTTTGTCAATCAAAGTTTACAGAAAAAGACTTAGAGGACAGTGAAGCTGATAAAAAAGCGGATAAGATAGAAGAGGAGAATGCAAAGTTTCGCGCCGAGATTTTGGAGTACCGATGCACCAGCTGCGGAGCTGAGGTTATAGCTGATAAGAACACGGCGGCGAGCACCTGCTATTTTTGCCACAACCCGGTAGTGCTTGTAGATAAGCTCTCGGGCGAGTTCAAGCCGTCTAAGATAATTTCATTTAAGTTTGATAAGGATGAGGCTAAGGCCACCTTCTTACGCTTTGCGAAGAAAAAATGGTTCGTGCCTAAGGACTATTTCTCGTCCGATCAGATAGACAAGATCAGCGGCGTTTACTATCCCTTCTGGGTAACGGATGCCGACACCGATTCCGAGTTTAGTGCGATAGGCAAGAACGTTCGCACGTGGCGTGCGGGTGACTACCGCTACACAGAGACTACCACGTACGACGTTTACCGCCGCGGTGATATACACTTTGAGGACATCACCACCTCTGCCATTTCTACCGAGGAGAAGGATATGCTTGAGGGCATACTTCCGTATCCCATAGAGGACTATCAGGATTTTGCGATGCCGTATCTTCAGGGCTACTTAGCAAAAAAGCGTGATATCGACAGAGATCTTCTTTACGACGAGGTCAAGGGACGTATGGACTCCTACGCCGAGACTCTCTTGAAGCGTACTACCAATTATAACATTCTCACTACAAGGCATCTTGACGTAGCTATTATCAAGAGCCATTGGGAGTACAGCCTCATGCCCGTGTGGATATTGACCTATAAGAAAAAGCATAAGCACGACAGCAAAAAGGACAAGACCTACGTATACGCTATGAACGGCTCGACAGGTAAGATATACGGAGAATTACCCGTGAGCGCATTCAAGCTTACCTTAGCGAGTTTAGGTGCATGCCTGCTTGCAGGACTTGCCGCGTTTCTTGTCGGATTTATCGGATTTATGTAAGGAGGCCTATATTATGTTTGAAGTAATAGCTGTTTCTGCGGCGGTTGCGCTTGTTTCGGCAGGTGCTGTCTGCTTCGGTGTTATCAGATACTATAAGCGAGGACTTTTCTCGCCCATATATCCTCTTGAGCATTATACACGTTTGGATCTCAGACACAGTGACGACGTTTTTATTGACAGGACCGTAACGAGAGTAAGGGTTTCCTCGTCGAAAGATGATAAAGATTAAAAAGGAGACCAACATGAAAGGACCTATTACAGGTACGTTTATAGACGAGATCACGTACGATATCCCCTCGTCAAACTGGACGAGGAGGGAATGGTGCCGCGATCTCGATAATATGAAGAAGATAGGCATCGATACGCTTATCTTTATACGCGGCGGTTTCTATGGCAGGACAATATACCCATCGCGCCATTTCGGAACAGAAAGCACGGATGATTTTGCAGGCTTCATAATGACCGAGGCTGCGAAACGAAAAATGGACGTTTATATGGGACTTCACATCACGACTCTTGATTGGAGCGGCGGAGATGCGGCAGGAGAAATATCAAATAACCGCCACTTTATCGACGAAGTGTATTCGAGATACCACGGCATACCGTCCTTCAAAGGCTGGTACATACCTCAGGAAGCGAGCAAAGATGAGCTCAATATAACCGAGGTTATGAAGGGACTTTCCTATCTGTGTAAGGAGAAGGATCAGACTATGCCCGTGCTTATCAGTCCGTATTTCAATACTTACGTGACAGGCGGTGATTTTACGGTAGCACAGCATGCAGAGGAGTGGCACAGCATCTTCTCTCGATGCTCCGAGCAGATAGATATCTGCGCCTTCCAGGACGGCTCTGCGCCGATGCAGACGATGTCGGAATACCTCTCTGCGACAAAGCAGCTTTGCGACGAGTTCAATATCCGTCATTGGGTAAACACCGAGACCTTTGAGCGCGATGTGCGCAGAATGTACTATCCGATTCCTTTTGACATTCTTAGACAAAAGCTTGATATGCACAAGGCATATGCGGAAAAGGTTATTACCTTTGAGTTCTCGCATTTCCTTAGCCCTCAGTCGATATATCCCTCAGCAAGAAATTTGAACAGACTTTACCGCAACTTTTACAAAGGAAATAAATAACAAACGAATATTTGGATAAAGCAAGGTTAGAATTAAAAACTAATCTTGCTTTTTCTCTTTACTTTATAAAAAATATGTGTTAAAATTATAATGCGAAAATATACAGTCGGGGTAACAGCGCAAGACACACCCGGAAAGGAGGCAGTATGCAGAGCGGAAAATTTATACTTAAAAGCGAATATAAGCCTACGGGTGATCAGCCTGCAGCTATTGCCGCGCTTACCGAGGGTATCCTTGCGGGCGAGAGAGCTCAGACACTCGTCGGTGTTACCGGATCGGGTAAGACCTTTACTATGGCAAACGTCATAGCAAATCTTAACCGACCGACACTTGTCCTCGCACACAACAAGACTCTTGCCGCTCAGCTTTGCACCGAGTTCCGTGAGTTCTTCCCGGACAATGCCGTAGAATATTTCGTTTCCTACTACGATTACTATCAGCCCGAGGCGTACGTACCCGGCAAGGATATGTATATTGAGAAGGATGCGATGATAAACGATGAGATAGATATGCTCCGCCACAGTGCGACCTCGGCTCTTTTCGAGCGCCGTGACGTTATAATAGTGGCATCGGTATCCTGCATTTACTCCCTCGGTGATCCTATGGAGTATCAGGGGTTGCTTGTATCTCTCCGTCCGGGACAGCAGATGTCACGCGACGATCTTGTCCGCGCTCTCGTTTCTATCAGCTATGAGAGAAACGATATGAATTTTATCAGAAACAAATTCAGAGTGAAGGGGGACGTCGTTGAGATATACCCCGCATCTGCGCGCGATTACGCGATCAGGGTAGAGTTCTTCGGTGACGAGATAGATCGCATATCCAAGATAAATACCGTGACCGGTGAGGTGATAGAGAGACTCTCATATACGGCTATATTCCCCGCCACTCACTATGCTGTATCGGATGACAGACGAGAGGCTGCTCTTGCTGAGATTGAGGCTGAGATGCGTGAGCGTGTTAAGTTTTTCAAGTCCGAAAACAAGCTCATCGAGGCGCAGAGGATAGAGGAGAGGACGAAATATGATATAGAGATGCTCCGTGAGGTCGGCTTCTGCTCGGGTGTTGAGAACTATTCCCGAGTGCTTGCAGGCAGACCGGAGGGCTCGACTCCATACACACTTCTTGATTATTTCCCCGATGATTTCATCATGTTTATAGACGAGTCACACGTTACGCTTCCGCAGGTGCGCGGTATGTCGGGCGGTGACTTTGCGAGAAAGCGCAACCTCGTCGACTACGGATTCCGTCTGCCGTCCGCATACGACAACCGACCTCTGTTCTTCAACGAATTCGAGGAGCGCATAAGACAGGCTATATTTGTCAGCGCGACACCGGGTGAGTATGAGAAGGCGGAGAGCTCGTCTATGGTAGAGCAGCTGATAAGACCTACCGGACTTATAGATCCGTTAGTCGAGGTCAGACCGGTTGAAGGACAGGTGGACGATCTCCTTTCCGAGATACGTAAAACCGTGGACAGAGGAGAGAAGACTCTCGTTACCACACTCACCACAAAGATGGCTGAGGACCTTACCGAATACCTTGCCGCAAACGGTGTTAAGGTCAAGTATATACATCACAGAGTAGAAACCATTGAGAGAATGCAGATAATCCGCGATCTCCGTCTCGGACTTTTCGACGTGCTTGTGGGAATAAATCTGTTAAGAGAAGGTCTTGATATACCCGAGGTATCTCTCGTTGCGATACTCGATGCGGACAAGGAGGGCTTCCTTCGTTCAGAGACGTCGCTTATACAGACAGTCGGGCGAGCCGCGAGAAATATCAACGGCCACGTAGTTATGTATGCTGACAGCATCACGAGATCTATGCGCGGTGCTATCGATGAAACCAACCGCCGCCGCGAGATACAGATGCGTTACAATGAAGAAAACGGCATCACTCCCGAGAGTGTGCGCAAGAAGGTTGCAGACGTTATAGAAATAGGCAAGAAGGTAAAGCCCGAGAGCGACAAGAAGCTCTCAAAACTCGAGAGAGACAAGCTGATAGAGAAGCTGACGGCAGAGATGCGTGATGCGGCAAAGCGGCTTGAGTTCGAGCAGGCGGCTTATATCAGAGATAGAATTAAGGAGCTGAGAAAATAATTTTTTCGCTCATTGAAATAAAAAGGTGTAAAAATGTCAAGAAAAATTGTCATTAAAGGCGCAAAAGTTAATAATTTAAAGAATATAGACGTTACGATACCGCGCGATCAACTCGTTGTTCTTACCGGACTTTCCGGCAGCGGTAAGTCTTCTTTGGCATTCGATACGCTCTATGCCGAGGGGCACAGACGTTTTGTCGAGAGCCTTTCGTCCTACGCGCGCATGTTTATAGGACAGATGGATAAGCCCGAGGTCGATCTTATTGAGGGACTCTCGCCCGCTATTTCCATCGACCAGAAGACTACGTCCAAGAACCCGAGATCTACTGTCGGAACAGTTACCGAGATCTACGACTACCTGCGACTCCTTTACGCTCGTGTCGGTACTCCTCACTGTCCCGTGTGCGGTAAGGTTATAGAGCAACAGTCACTCGACCAGATCGTTGCCAAGATTCTCTCTTTGCCCGAGGGTACTCGTTTTATGGTGCTCTCTCCTGTAGTCAGAGCGCAAAAGGGAATGCACGAAAAGGTGTTTCTAGATGCGCGTAAGAGCGGCTTTGCCAGAGTCAGAGTAGACGGCAATCTTTATGATCTCACGGAAAATATAGAGCTTGATAAAAACATCAGACATACAGTAGATATCGTCGTTGACCGACTCGTTATAAAGGATGATATCCGCTCCCGTCTGTCAGATTCTGTGGAGAGTGCTCTGCGCGCGTCCGACGGACGTGTTACGGTTGTTACCGTTCCTCGCGAGGGAGATCCCGAAGAGCTTGAGTTCTCGCAGAAATATGCCTGCGAAGAGCACGGTATCAGCTTTCCCGAGCTCGAGCCGAGAATGTTCTCTTTCAATAACCCGATAGGCGCTTGTCCCGAATGTGCAGGCATAGGCAATATGCAGCGCATTTCGGTAAAAAAGCTTATGCCGCATATGCATCTGTCACTTCGTGATGGCGGTATAGCGGTCAACGGATTTAAGACCATGACGGAGGATTCCTGGACAGGACCTCTCGTTGCTGCTGTAGGCGAAGCATATGGATTTACCCTTGACACACCTCTCAAGGACTTCACAGAGGAGCAGATGGACGTGCTTATGTACGGCTCGGGAACGAGAAAGTATAACGTAATGCGCTACTTCGGCGGAGACGGCAGAGAGCAGAACACCACCTTTGACGGCATCGTGCATATTATCGAAAAGCGTATGCGTATGATGGGCGGCGATTACTATCAGGAATTCGTAGAAGAGGTGGCGTGTCCGAGATGTAAGGGCAGAAGGCTCTCTGATACCGTACTCGGTGTTACCGTAGGCGGACTTAATATTGATGAGATAACCAGACTTTCGGTAGATAAAATGCTGAAATTCGTGGAGGAGCTTAGCTTCGACGAGTCCAAGACGATTATTGCCAAGGAGGTACTCAAGGAGATCAAGGCGAGACTCAATTTCCTTGTCAGCGTAGGACTTGACTATCTGAATTTGGCAAGAACGGCAGGTACGCTTTCCGGAGGCGAGGCGCAGCGAATCCGTCTCGCTACACAGATAGGCTCAGCTCTCACGGGAGTTCTTTATATTCTTGATGAGCCGAGCATAGGACTTCATCAGCGTGACAACGGCAAGCTTATAGCCACCCTTAAGCATTTGCGCGAGCTTGGTAACTCGGTTATCGTGGTTGAGCACGACGAGGAGACGATGCGCGAGGCGGACTTCATAGTTGATATAGGACCGGGCGCAGGAATACACGGCGGCGAGGTAGTAGCTACCGGCACGCCCGAAGAGGTTGCAAAATGCGAAAAATCCATCACGGGTGCTTACCTTTCAGGCAGAAAGATCATACCCGTGCCGAAAAAACGTAGGGAGGGAAGCGGAAATTACCTCCATATCGAGGGCGCGAGAGAGAACAATCTCAAAGGAATCTCCGTTGATATTCCGCTCGGTAAATTCATTGCGGTCACAGGAGTTTCCGGCAGCGGTAAATCCTCGCTGATAAATTCTGTTCTGCTTCGTACTCTGCAGCGTGACCTTAATCGCTCGATTACCTATCCCGGCAAGGTCGACTCGATCACGGGTATGGAGCATCTTGACAAGGTCATAGCTATCGATCAGAGTGCGATAGGCAGGACTCCAAGATCCAATCCCGCAACCTATACCGGACTCTTTACCGAGATACGAAACCTCTTTGCCAAGACCAAGGATGCCAAGGCAAGGGGATACAACGCCGGCAGATTCTCCTTCAACGTAAAGGGCGGAAGATGCGAAGCGTGTGAAGGCGACGGTGTAAAGTGTATAGAGATGAACTTCTTGCCCGACGTTTACGTGAAATGTGACGTATGCGGTGGAAAAAGATATAACAGAGATACCCTTGAGGTCAAGTACAAGGGTAAAAGTATATATGACGTGCTTGAGATGTCCGTAGAGGAGGGAATGTATTTCTTCGAGGGACTTCCTCAAATAGAGAGAAAGCTTAGGACTCTTTATGAGGTCGGACTTGGTTATATTAAAATAGGTCAGTCCTCAACCACTCTCTCGGGAGGAGAAGCACAGAGAGTAAAGCTTGCCACAGAGCTTGCAAAACGTTCAACAGGCAAGACAATATACATTCTCGATGAGCCTACTACAGGACTTCACACAGAGGACGTGTCTAAGCTTATAGCTATACTCGACAGACTTGCAGACGGTGGAAATACCGTCGTTACAATAGAGCATAATCTAGACCTTATTAAGTGTGCCGATCATATAATCGATCTTGGCCCTGAGGGTGGAGACGGCGGCGGAACGGTGGTTGCCGCTGGTACTCCCGAAGAGGTCGTTAAGTGCGAGAAATCCTACACGGGTATGTTCTTAAAAGATAAATTAACACAAAATTTGTAAGGTAAAGTTTACAATGTACTATGGAACAGTAAAGAAATTTGACGTTGCCAACGGAGAGGGGATAAGAACGACTCTCTTTGTCAGTGGCTGTACAAACAGGTGTAAAAATTGCTTTCAGCCCGAGACTTGGGCGTTTGATTACGGAGAGCCTTTTACTGATGAGGTAGCTGAGGATATCCTCGACACTTTTAATATTCCATCAGTAAGAGGACTTACCGTCCTTGGCGGTGAGCCGATGGAACCGTCCAATCAGAGAGCTCTGCTTCCTTTCCTCAAGGAGTTCAAGCGCAGATTCCCGGATAAGACGCTCTGGGTATTTACAGGCAATCTTTACGAGGACCTCACCGGACAGCTTGGTGAGCATCCAAAACATCTCGATATAACAGAGGAGCTTCTTTCTCTCGTTGACATACTTGTCGACGGACGGTTTGAGGAGGAGAAAAAGCGCCTTGGTCTGAGATTCCGCGGATCTTCAAATCAGAGAATAATTGATATGAATAAAACGCGAGAAATGGGCAGAATAGTCATTTGGGAAGGCTGTAAGCTTGATAAATTTTACAATTTGGCGGAGGAAAACAAATAATGAAGCTGAGAATCAAAAAACTCGACGACAGAGCTACCGTGCCCACCTACGGGACAGAGTATTCCGCGGGTGCGGATCTTTACAATCTTATAGGAGAGACGGTAACTATTCCCGCTCACTCTACTTACCTTGTCCATACAGGTATATCCGTTGAGATACCCGAGGGATACTGCGGCCTTATATTCGCTCGCTCGGGCCTCGCATCAAAGCGCGGACTCGCTCCCGCAAATAAGGTTGGCGTTATAGATGCCGACTATCGCGGGGAGGTCATGGTGGCTTTACATAATCACACCGACCGTACTCAGACCGTAGAGGGAGGCGAAAGAATTGCTCAGCTTGCTATCGTACCTTTCCTAAAGGCAGATTTTGAGCTTGTAGATGAGCTTTCCGATACTGAAAGAGGTGCAGGTGGATTCGGTTCGACGGGTACAAAGTGATTTTTTTGTTGAATATGCATAAAAAAATACGGCAAAATTCATATAATTAAAAGTTGAATTTTTTGGCAGACATGAAAGCGATTTTAATTGACAATCACCGTTTTTATGTCTGCCATTTATTTCTTTTTTTGTTAAAATTGCAAGAAAACTGCAAATTATCTAAGTTGTAATTTGCCCCTTTTTTATTAAATATTACTAAAAAGAGATTTCATATTTTTTATTATTTTCAGTATTGACAAATCGGATATGATAGTGTATAATGCAACTCATTCTACTAAAATTTATTGATCGTGCATACACGCATATAAAAAGGAGGAAATAATGAAGAAAAATCGTAACAGGATTTATTCTGCACTTAAAAGACTTGTTTGCTTGTCTGCGATGCTTGCTTGCATGTTTGCCTTGTCCGCCTGCGAAATTGATATTCCAAATCCGGGTGCCGATCATACTTGTGCATATCACGGTACAAGAATCAGTACTGACGGGGACATAACCAATTTTAAGGATACTGTTCAGCGTGGTTCCAATAGTGCTTTACACTACTATCTTGCAAAGGATGTGAATCTCGAAGCCAAACTCACAATTCCCGAGGGTACATATGTTGGAATTTGTGTGCGCAAATATAATATCAAGCTGAACGAAACAATAGTCAACGATTCAGATCTTTATACCGTCACGGATACCAACAATGACGGATTCATAGAACCGTCAGGCATCTACACCTTCAAGTGCGGAGAGCATGCAATGCACGGAAAGGAAATGTATTACTACGTAGATCAGAATGCGGTTGACTTCTTCGCTAAGTGCGGAGATAACATATTCGCAAGAATCTCTCAGAGTTCATCCGTTTGCAATATTGCGCTCAGAGAGAATCTTAATTTCGACAGCAATTCATCCGCGTTTGTTATTCCTGCGGGAAAAACACTTAAGGTATGTACATACGGATACGGATTTACATACGGGGCTAATCTTAAATCTGCAGGAGGACACCTTATCACTATCAACTGTTTAGATGATAACTATCATGACTGTCTCCGACTTGCAGATGATGCTCCCGCGATCAATCAGAGTAATCTCCAAAATGTACTTCAGATGATGCAGGGAATCACCTCCGGTACAGTGGAGGGATATCTCATAGGTGATATTTCTTGGACAGGTACACTCTCAGTTCCCGAGGGAGTAACTGCATTGATCTGTCTCAACGGTCATTCCGCAACCGGTGATATAAAGACCGGTCAGGTCATTGAGCAGATACTTAATCCCGAGACAGGACTGTATGTTGATACCGTCGTCAATTACGGTAACATATTCTTCTTCGATTGCTCAAATCACATTTGCTCGGGCATCTGTCACAACGGAATGATGTATGCTCTTAACAATAACTCGATAGACCGCACGATGGATTCTTTGAGATCGGCATTGAGCTTGGAGCAAATAGACGAGCCTATATTCTGCGTTCTTGAGGACAACGTTGATATTCCCGCTATAGAGGGCGTCTTGCTTTCAGTATGTGTCAACGGATTCCCGATGAGAGAGAACGAGTGGATCGTCAAGAATATCGACGGTCAGGATGTTATAGTCGGCGGAATAATGTATTACAACTGCGCCAGCACACATCTTTGTGAGATATCCAATATGTTTGGCATGCCCAATTCTCCGATTCTCACCGATACCGCCGATACTGTCAATATGTTCGTTTCCGAATACGGATTCTTTAATGAGATCAAAGGATCTGACGGTAACGTGATCGCCAAAGTAGGCAGCTTCAATCTTACCGCGGATCTGAAGGGCAGCGGAGAGCTTGTTGCTCCCGAAGGTACGTTTGTAATAATCTGTCTTAACGGATTCTCCATGGGTGATGTAACGGTCGCTGAGGGCAGCAATGTCTTTATTTACGATTGCGGCGAGGAATACTGCGAGAATGCAAAGACGGATGTTATCGCCCTGAATCAGGATATAGTTAACCTATTCATAATTTACAGTCAGATGTCAGGATCGCCGTTTACTGTCAGTTCGAATTACATTTTCGCACTTAACGATGATGTAACGGTTCCGGCAGGCGTTTTCAACGTTCCCGAAAACCTTTCCCTTAGTTTTTGTACTCACGGACACAGCATATCATTAGGTGATGCGCTGCCCAATGTTACTACCCATAACGGATGCACTACCCGTAAGACGGAGCATCTTTGTGTCATTCCCGACATATTAAAGCCGATGGCTCCGTCGCCCGATATGGAGAGTAAGCCTTTAAAGGCGAAGAGTGCCGGAACAGTAAACGCTGTATTCTCAAGACTCAGTGGCGGCTTGTATTTCTATCATCTTACCGAGGACCTTGAGGGCGTTGGCGAAATCAAAGCTCCGACAAATGCCGTGATAGGAATTTGCCTCGACGGTTACTCCGCAGGTGATATCACGGTCGCGAGCGGAAGCCGTATATTCTTCTATGAATGCGGTAAGCATTTCTGCGAGGTTGAGAGGACCAATTTGAACACTCTTGACCAGAATGCATTTGACTTCATAGCATTCCTTCTCGGAGGAAATACTTTGTATCTGAGCGGCGGTGATTCTATAGCCGTAAGCGAGGATATTACCATTCCGTTTGATATAAAGCTGGACGAAGGATCTTCTATTGGCATCTGCACGTGCGGCCACAACGTAGTTTGTACAGGCGGAACGGTCGGTGTAGTGCTTCACGATGACAATCATTCGGGTTCAATCAATCACGAGTGCGTAATTCCTACGTTAGTCAGCTCAGAGTTATCAGCTGTACCTCTTTTTGCTACCAATGCCGAAGGCTTAAGTGCTGCTTTTGAAAGAGATGCTGAAAACGGATTTGGCTTCTATTATCTCACCGCCAATATCGTCGGCGGAGGAGAGTTAGTTCTGCCTGAGAACTTCATGGCGGCAATATGTCTGAACGGATTTACGCTCGGTGATCTTGAGTTTGATTCTCAAAGCGTTGCTGTTTATGAATGCGGCAAGCGTTACTGTGCTGTTGCGCAGCAAGAGATCGTATATCTCGATCAGGGCGCGTTTGACTTCTTGACGCTTTTGATGACTCCGGAGGATCCGGGTGACGGTACTGAAGCTGCAGCTCCTGAATTCCTTGTATCGGAAAATATGATCATCGGTATTAAGGGTGATGTTACTGTTAATTTCAACGTAACTGCTCAAGATGGATATAAATTGAATTTCTGCACCTGCGGCGCTGCGCTCTCTGCAGGCGATGGAGTGACGTTCACCAACGTTGTTACACATAGCAACTGCTTACCGGTGCAGCCCGATGATTCATCGGATGACTCAGAGATAGTAAACTGTCCTGTATGTGACAGAAACAGCGCAAAGCCTCTTAACTTTACTACACTCCGTGAAATAATCAATTACGACGGTGAAGTTACACTTGCTCCCGGTAGCTATTATTACTACCTTGAAAATGATTTCCAGCTTCCGAGAATGCTCATTATTCCCGATGGAGTGGACCTTCATATCTGCTTGCACGGATATACTCTCTACTCGGCATACATCTGGAATGATCCGAGAAGCTTTGGCGGCGGATATCCCGAGAGACAGTCATACGGTGTTGCTGTAGTTGAAAGCGGCGCTACCTTTAATATTTACGACTGCTCTGAAAAGATGACAGGTAGTATGGGAGGTAAATACCTTTATACCGAAGAAGGTAATTTCCTTGGAGGACTTCTTCTGAGTGTTGTCAGCGATGATTCAACCGAGCTGTCCTTGCTTTCCGGTATGTCCTGCATAGCCATAAATTACGGTACGGTAAATCTTTACGGCGGTAATATGTCTGCATTCGTAGGATTTATCAATCAGGACGGCGGCGTGCTCAATATCTATAACGGATATGTAGACGGATTGTTTGCCGGTATTGTAAGCGGAAACCTTCCCAATCTTTCCGAGACCGAGGATACTTTAGTCTACCTTGGTGAAGGATCTAACGTCACAGGCGGATTCTTAGGTGCTGTTTATGCCAACGGCGGAACTGTAGTTCTGGACGGAGGCACCGTTAATGCCCCCTCTACCGCCATTGTTGTAGCATCCACCAAAACTCCCGAAGAGGGCGAGGAGTCTCCCGCAAAGGTTATCATAAACGGCGGAGAGATCAACGTAGGAACGGGCTACAGATTACAGAATTCCATCTCAAAAGCTCTGCTTCACACTTGCGGTCAGAACTTTGGATTCGGCAATACGGATTTGAATATGGATACTTCCGAGTATGTCGGAGTAACGGTAACACACGATCTCGTTGTTAACGGTGACGTAGATATAGTTATGGGTGAATACACTCAGGGCACCGACGATAACGGCAACGCTAAAAAGGTGGTCGATTTTGCGGTTGAAGGTAATCCCGAGATAAGTAACGTTTCCGCTTCTTCAAGCGTTAACGGTATGTACACGCTCGAGGTTAACACAAATGAGTCCATGGACGTAGGCTTTAACGATGCCTTCATTCCTCAGGAAGGATATATGAAGTCTCAGTCTCCCGACGGAGTTATAGTTATCGTTCCTATCCCCTCTGAGGGACTGTATGCCGACCTTACCGATATGTCTGTAAGCACAGACGGTGATATCAAGGTTAATCTTTATACCGATATCGATCCCGCCGTAGTGAACAGAGTTGTATTCCACGTTAAGTATCCCGGCAGCACGGAAACAGTGCAGTATACCGTGGATGATGCTACTATTGTTACTGTAAACGGCGTGCAGAAGTATATGTTCAGCATTAATACCTCAGCTAAGGATTATGCTGACTATATAGGATGCTACTTCGTGCTCCTTCCTCTTGCGGATGAGACGGCAGATGATCCCTACAAGGAGCTTGTGGGTGTATATATGAATATCAAGAACGTAAGCATTAAGAGCTATCTTGGTACGATTATAGAGAACTCCGAGGGCTCTTACACAGATGCTACGGTTCTTCTCGCTAAGGCGATGGAAAATTATTGCGCAGCTGCGGCATATCACTTCGGTACTGCTAACAGCTACAGCGTAAGTGCTGAAATGAGCCAGTATATGCAGCAGGCAACAAGCGAAGAGCTCGTAAGCTTTAAGGCTTCAAGAGAAGGCGATTTCGCTAATTCTCCCATAACCTTCCATAGCGCGACTCTGATGCTTAAGTCTACAACCGCTATACGTATTTACTTCAGCGTTCCCAAGGACTTTGATATTGCGGATCTCACCGTCAAGATTGACGGTAATGCGGTAAATCCCGCAGATATCTTCAAGGCGAATGCTACCACTTATTACATTGATATTTCCGGTATTTTCGCGGCGGATTACTTCACGCCGTATGAGATCAGCTTCACAACACCCGGCACGGAAACAGATCCCGAGACGGGACTTCCCACCGAGATCACTTGGTCTATGCGCTACTGTGTTGCAAGCTACGCTTACTCGGTTCTTGCAAACGAGGCAAGCTATTCTTCGGATCTTATCGATCTCACTAAATCCCTTGTGATTTACGGTACTTTTGCAAATATGTACTTTAGCTCCGTAACTCCCCCACAGGATGAAGGAGGTGCGGTATGACAGAAGAATACATAACCCCGATGGTTGAATTGCTTCCCATTGATGACGTTCTTACCGCATCATCTCCTTGGAGAGGCGACGACGACGAGACACCTCCGGTAGGACCGGACTGGTAATAAAAAATAAAGCAACGAGGCTCTCCCGAGCTTCGTTGCTTTTACTTTTGCAAAAAGTGTATACGTTTTAAAAGAAATCGCTTGTGAAATATATGTCCTTTTTCGGAATTGAAAATTCCTTGCCATTCAGATAGTCAAGTACGGTCGGCTCACCCTTGAAGGTGAAACGCAGCTTGTAGGAGTAGAGCGCCTGGAACTTGTATCCGTTGGCGCGGTCGCTCTTGTTTATTCCATACTTGCCGTCACCCACGAGCGGATGTCCTATGTGCGCCATGTGCGCGCGTATCTGATGAGTTCTGCCGGTCAGAAGCTCGACTTCTATAAGTGCATCAGAGCCCTTGGTGGCAATAACACGGTATTTAGTGATTATATTTTTCGCACCGCGAGGGGGATTTGTGTCAAATACACGCACCTTGTTGAGCTTCTCGTCCTTGATGAGATAGCCCGTCAGAGTGGCCTCTCTCACCTTCGGTATTCCGTGCACTGCCGCAATATAGAGCTTGTCCATCTCTCGCAGCTTGATCTTCTCATTCATCACTCGAAGTGCTTCGGCAGTCTTTGCCGCTATAACTATACCGCCCGTGTTTCTGTCAATTCTGTTGCACAGGGCAGGGGCAAAGCTATGCTCGTCAGCGGGATTGTATTCGCCCTTTTGATACAAATACGCCTGCACGTGCGCGATGAGAGTATTGACCTTTGAGTCCTCATCCTCGTGTACCGATACTCCGGGACGCTTGTTGAGAAGCATTATGTTCTCGTCCTCGTAGACGATATCGAGCTTCGGCTGTATCTTGTCAAACGATAGGGAGACGTCATTCACCTCGTCAAGCTTTGCAAAAAATTCTTCCGCGAGAAAGCACTGTATAACGTCGCCCTCAACGAGCACGGTGTTGTTTTCCGCGCGCTTGCGATTTACTTTTATCTTCTTTGTGCGAATGGACTTGTAGAGAAGTCCTACAGGAAGATCGAGAGCCTTGGTAAGAAACTTGTCAAGCCTCTGTCCCGCATCATTTTTCGCAATTTTGATTTCGCGCATTATTTAGTACCGAAGATTCTGTCACCGGCATCGCCGAGACCGGGCACGATGTATGCGTGATCGTTGAGCCTCTCATCAAGAGATGCGCAGTATATATCTACGTCGGGATGCGCTTCCTGTACCTTTTTGACACCCTCGGGAGCAGCTACAAGACACATAAGCAGTACGTTCTTAGCTCCTCTTGCCTTGACCATGGTGATAGCATCTGCGGCAGATCCGCCTGTAGCGAGCATGGGGTCAACTACGACAGTGAGTCTGTCCTCTATTCCCTGGGGCATCTTGCAGTAGTATTCAACGGGCAGATGTGTCTCGGGATCGCGGTAAAGGCCGATATGTCCGACCCTTGCAGCGGGAACAAGACGGAGCAGTCCGTCAACCATGCCAAGACCGGCGCGAAGAATAGGAACTATAGCGAGCTTCTTGCCGGTAAGTCTTTTAAAGGTTGCCTTGCATATAGGGGTTTCTACCTCAACGTCCTCGAGGGGGAGGTTTCTCGTTACCTCATATCCCATAAGCATAGAGATCTCGTCGAGCAACTGACGGAAATCCTTAGATGAGGTGTTTTTGTCTCTCATAATGGTGAGCTTGTGCTGAATAAGCGGATGATCTACAAGGTGAAATGTACTCATAACACACCGTCCTTAAATTTTATATTTATATAATTATTGTACTATATTATTTTACCTTTTTCAAGCATTATCTCGGTTTTTTTATCACTTATCTGACAAAATTTGTAAAAATGCGCAAAGCAAATCAAAAATACAAATATTTTTTACTATTTTACCTTGATTTTCCGAGAGAAGTAGTATACAATATAGTTGTCAAAATAAATTTTAGAGGAGACAAACCAATGAAAAATCCCGAGCTTGTGATAATGGCTGCAGGTATGGGCAGCAGATACGGTGGACTTAAGCAGATCGACTCTGTCGATGAGCAGGGCCACATCATTATAGACTATTCGATCTATGATGCGATCAGAGCAGGTTTCCGCGACGTTACCTTCATCATTAAGAAGGAGATCGAGAAGGATTTCCGCGAGGTTATGGATAAGCACCTTGAGGGCAAGGACATCAATGTTAAGTACGTTTTCCAGGAGCTTTACAAGCTTCCTGAGGGCTACTCTGTTCCCGAGGGCAGAAGAAAGCCTTGGGGTACCGCTCACGCGCTTATGTGCTGTCTTGGTACCGTTGACGCACCCTTTGCGGTTATCAATGCTGACGACTACTATGGCGCAAATGCGTTTAAGAAGATCTACGAGTTCCTTAAGAACTCTCAGGACGATGAGAAATATCATTTCGCAATGGTTGGATATCTCCTTAAGAATACAGTAACCGAGAAGGGCACAGTTGCGCGTGGCGTATGTACCTTTGAGAATGGACTTCTTACCAAGATTGAGGAGCGCACTCAGATCGGTGTTGAAGAGGATGGATCTATCTACTTCCTTGACGAGGGCTTCAAGCAGCCTCTCTCTCCCGACACCATCGTTTCTATGAATCTTTGGGGCTTCACACCCGCATATCTCCGTGAGGCAAAGGCTCGTTTCCCCGAGTTCCTCGACGAGAACCTTCCTAAGAATCCCGAGAAGTGTGAGTATCTCCTTCCCGTGCTCGTTTCCGATCTTATCCAGGAGGGTAAGGCAGACGCTCTTGTTCTTGACAACGAGGATAAGTGGTACGGCGTTACCTATAAGGAAGACAAGCCCGTTGTTGTTGAGGCATTCAAGCAGCCTAAGGCACAGGGCGTATATCCCGAGAATTTCTGATTTTTATAAAAGAAAAAAGAACCGCAGGATAGCGGTTCTTTTTTTATTGAATATTTCTTACACCGTTTTATCAAAGTGTATTTTTATCTGTCTGTGTCCGTCTATCGTCAGAGAGGTGACAGTAACGTTTTCGTAGGACTTCTCAAAGCTCTCGCCGCCGAGGATAGCGTCAAGATCAGAGGCATCTACACCGAAATGACAGAGAATCCTTACGGCTACGTTCTCGCTGCCATATGCTCTGGCACGGAAAATACAAATATCCGCCGCGCCCTCCTCGTCGGTCGTGAGCCATTTTATGTCGGGATTGTAGCCTTCGTTACCGTGGAGCTGTATACTGATGCGCTTCTTTTCAAGCAGCTCTATAGACAGAGTTTTCCCCTCGTTGACCGTTGCGCTGTCCCTTGAGGTGAATCTTCCGATATACTTTATCTCACTGTATGAGATCGAGATAAAGCGGTACATGTAAACAAAAGTGAATATTATAGCGCATATACAGAAGATAATCAGCGGGTAGAGCTTCATCCAGTGATCGACGGCTGAGTTATATCTTATTGCGAGCGTCAGCACGGTCGACATAGGTAAGAGTACCCATAATGCTCTGAGTCTCGACGCGAAAATATATAACGGCTTCATGTTGCATCTCCTTGTTTTTTCTGCTTAAAGTATATCATAATTCGATGCAAAAAGCAATACTGAGAAGCTAAAAAGTTTTGTACGAGGAACGTATGCGCAAATTATTTTTCCTTGAACACTTGAAATGTTTGCATATATATGCTACAATTAAATTGTGATTGTATATTTGTTATAAATATATGAACTTTATTGTATATTTTTCGAGCAAAATATACAGCAAGCTATTGAGGAGGAAATGCTTATGAAAGTCATCAAGCACCGATTTTTATTCCTGTTGCTTATCTGCTTATCCCTTTGCATCCTGTTGCTTGTCGGATGCGTGAAAAATAAAGATATCGCCGAGGTGCATCAGCACACTCTGATTGATCATCAGGGAAGTGAGGCGACGTGCACGAGCGACGGATGGCGGCCTTATAAGACCTGCTCTTCGTGCGATGAGTATTCCACGTACTCAAGAATCCCCGCGCTCGGCCACGATCTCGTCGAAGACCCTAAAGCACAGGGCGAAGTACATATTATCAGCTGTAAGAGGTGCTCGTTCACTGTAACGTCAGCGCACGAATGGACACAGACCGACCTTGAGCAGCCTACCTGCCTGAGTGCAGGATATATAGCCTACGAGTGTAAGCTGTGCGGCGCGGAAAAATCCGAGACGGTTTCTATGCTTGGCCACGACTACAAGGAAGAGTTTCTTCCTAACGGTGACGTGCACAGTCTTTTCTGTTCAAGATGCCAAATTACCGTTGCGGATCATCCTCACGATTGGCAGAGTTTAGAGGTTACTAAATCTCCCGATTGTATCAGCAGCGGAGAAGCGAGATACGTGTGCTCCGTATGTAATGCAGTAAAAACCGAGGTCGTAAGTCCTCTTGGCCATGATTTTTCGGATACCTATCAATCTAACGGTGACGTGCACAGTCGCTTCTGCACAAGATGTCAGACTACTACCGCTGATCTGCCTCATAATTGGCAGAGTTTAGAGGTTACTAAATCTCCCGATTGTATCAACAGCGGAGAAGCGAGATACGTGTGCTCCGTATGTAATGCAGTAAAAACCGAGGTCGTAAGTCCTCTTGGCCATGATTTTTCGGATACCTACCAATCTAACGGTGACGTGCACAGTCGCTTCTGCACAAGATGTCAGACTGCTACCGCTGATCTGCCTCATAATTGGCAGTCCGCAGAAATTATAACCGCTCCTACATGCACGGCAGAGGGCACTGAGAAGATTGTCTGTTCCGTTTGCGGTGCGCAGAGCACAGGTCCGGTATCCGTTACTCCTCATACCTACTCGGATGTATTTCTCCCTAACGGAGACGTGCATAGCATATTCTGTACTGTCTGCTCTCAAAGTGTGGTAAGTCAGTCTCACGTGTGGATATCGGAAGGCATAATTTCCGAGCCCAACTGTACCGAGATGGGAACAGAGAAGTTCTCCTGCGCTGTATGCGGTGCTGAAAAGACAGAGTCACTTCCCATAGAGCATGCTAGCGGAGAATGGTTGACAGTTACACACGCCACAGCTCTTGTGGCTGGAGAGAAAATGCTCAGATGCTCAAGATGTCACGCGGAGCTTGAACGGGGAAGGATCGCTCCGGACGTTGAGTCAATGCCTATCATATACCTCGAGGGCGAATATCAGAACGCCACCAATGCCAAAAACGAGGTAGATATGTATGCTACTTACGTCAACCCTAACGGTGACAGCTTTGAATCCTATGCTACTATTAAAGTGCAGGGATCGTCCTCGGTAGCTTATGACAAGAAAAACTATACCATCAAGTTCTTTGAGGATGCCGAACACGACGAAAAGTTCAAGTACGACTTCGGATGGGGCAAGGAAAACAAGTACGTTATGAAGGCTAACTGGGTAGACTTCTCGCAGTCGCGTAACGTTGTTTCCTGCCGACTTTGGGGCAATATAGTACAGTCAAGAAAAACATCTGCCAACCAAGAGCGCCTCGCGGCTCTCAAGACTAACGCCGGAGCGATCGACGGCTTCCCGATAGCAGTATTTATGAACGGTGAGTTCTACGGTCTCTATACCATGAACGTCCCGAAGGATGAGTGGATGTTCGGTATGGGCGAGAAGGACGAAAACGGAAATAAACCTACTACAGAAGCTCTTATAGGCACAGATGACTGGAATCATACCGATTTCTACAGCCTTATAGGTGAGTTTGTAGAGGATTCCTCCGGAGATCTCGTAGCTAAAAACGGAGGCTGGGAGCTTATATACCACGGTGGTGATGATCATGCATGGGTATCCGAGAGCTTTGACGCGCTTATAAAGTTCTGTCAGGAGAATAACGGAGAGGCATTCAGAGCCGGTATTTCTCAGCATCTCGACGTAGATGCCGCGATAGACTACATGATCTTTATGTATGCCAACTTTATGAGAGACAACGCTTCAAAGAATATGCTTTGGGCAACCTACGACGGTAAGATATGGATACCCTCCGTATATGACCAGGACGGTACGTTCGGTCAGTCGTGGGACGGTGTCAATTTCGCACAATCCAACGCATCGCTCCCCGTGGTTAAAAACGGCAAGATAGATGCAGGCATACAATTCGGCCCGTCGGGAAATAACGATCCTAAGTTTATCCTCTGGGACAGAATATGGAACTGCTTTACCGCAGAGGTACTCGCAAGATATGATGAGCTCCGCGCAAGCGTTCTTTCAGCAGATAATATAATTGCCGAGCTTCGCGCGTTTGAGGCTCTTATACCCGAATCTATGTTTGGCGCAGAGCTTGAAAAGTGGGACGCATCCCGTCAGACCTGGTGGAAGAGCAAGGGCAAGAGCGGAACTTGGGATTACACCCAGTATCACTACGATTATATGTATGAGTGGGTGGCTGAGCGTATGACGTATTACGATTCCGCAATCGACTCCATAAGATCATATTACAATAGTAATTAAATAGAAAAACCGCCATTTTGCTAACCTTAAGTTGCAAAATGGCGGTAATATTATTTTGTAGTTTCTGCCAAACAGAGCTGTATTCCTCTTAAGGCAGTGTTTTGTTTTGTGATTTTTTGCTCTCTTCGGTACGTTTTTCGTTTATGATAACGAAACTTCTCCGGGCAGCAGTTGTCACTTTTCAAAATATTCCTCTGTTGTATTTTATCATCGCATACACACTGATCGCGCCTCCTACGATAAAGCTTGCGATAATCTCTACAATTCCGACAATATTGACAAAGCTTAACTGCGTTTTTACGGATATAAAATCCAGTACGCCGTACAGTATTATGCCTATACCGATTACCAGTGTTCCTATTCCTACGAGCCTGCCGTACGGCAGTCTGTTTTCCTCGGTAACTCTACGCCTGTGATACCAGTGCAGGGTAGAGATGTTGCCCGTCATATTGATTGCGCCGAGTATACAAGTTATACCGCCGAGCGCAAAGAAAATTAAAAGATCCCACATAACTATCCTTTCCGCAAGAAATTAATCGCCTTGCTGCTTCAGATTCTGTAAATTTTGGTCACTATTTTATACGCATGAGTTTCTATAACAAAATCACCGTATTCGATTTTTGGTTCTTCCCGAGAGCCGAACATAACAAAATATTTGCTTACGATATAATTTTCATGGAACGCTGCATTATATGTGTTGACAGCAAGCAGATCGCAAGGAGTATCGGTAACAACCTCGTTTTTCTCGATAGCTCCTTTAACGGTTTTACTCACCTCGGAATAATAACGCTCAATTAACTCGTTTCCGTTGAATATTGAGGTAGGTTTTATCTCTTCGATCCCATTTAGTATCGCCTCGGAGAAGGGAACATAAGAAAATCCCGTGTCAAAGGGAATCGAGTTTTCTGTCATAACGTATAGCAGAAGAGCGCCGATATCATAGCAAATTACTCTTACCGGAATCATATTTTCGGGCTCTGTAATTCGCTTTTTCATTTTTGCAAGCAGCGTTTTGAATAGCTCGGGGGAGAGTTGCTCGAGACATCTCAGCTCTACAAAGTTTGCTGTACCCTCAATTTGCTCTACGCAAGCTTCGTAGTGGTAAGCATACTCGAAAGAGGCAGAACGGTATTTTCTGATCTGCAGAAGCTCGTTGAATTTTTCTGTGTCAAACTGCGTTGACAATTCACATATCAATTGATTTTCTTTTAGCTTAAGGCCTATGTTCTCGCCGTCATATTTGTAATTATACAGCGCATGTATATCGTCAAAAAAGCGTTTTTCATTATGAATGTTCTGATATCCGTGATACATTTCATGCACGATTTTGGAAGTCAGAAGAATGGGATCTATATCCTCTTGCACGTTCCATATAGCTATCCATTCTCCGTTATAGAAAATGGACGTATTGGCGAGAAAATCATCCGTTTTTTCTATGTACTGACCGTCAAAAAAACAAGATTTATCTGTGTATAGGGCAAATTTTAAAGGCTCAAAGCCCGGCCAAAGCTTTGAAAAATCTACCGTGTCTATATATTTTTTTACATCGTAATATATCTTTTCAAGATTCATATATTGCCTCTTCGTAACGAATTTATATCCTTTTTTGATGGATCAAGTTAATTTTCTATAGCTATCAGTATGGCTCGACAGGGCGCGCCGTCCGATCCTGCGAGCTTTAGCGGTGCTGCATTTAAGAAATACACCCCGACTTCCACCTCTGAAAGACGGATTCCTTCAAGCAGAGCAACGCCGGAAGATAAGAGACTTTGATGTACCGCCATAGGTGCATTCTCAGGCCCGACGGTTTGCGACTCGTTGCCGAGTAGCAATATTCCCGATGCTGCAAATACCTTTGCTGCTCCGATGGACACCTCAGCATCACCCTTGATGAGAATTCTCTTGGCAGCCTCCGGATTCTCCAGTGCGGCTTTGCTTATTATTTTCTCGGCGTCTTTGTCCGTGACCTCGCCGATATGCTCCGCTACGTATGTCATTCCCACAAATGAATCCAGGGGGAGAGCATCAATAGGATCTCCGCCTTTAATAAAATGGCTTGGCGCATCTATATGCGTGCCGTTGTGAGCGCACATGCTGAACGCCGTGAGATTATAGAGATCGCCATTTTCCATCGAGCTGAGCACTTGCTTTTCCGGTGATGGATCACCCGGGTACACCCGAGAGGTGAACACCTCTTGAGAAATATCGTAGATTTTCATTAAGTTATCTCCAAGTAAAAATGAAGTTGACCTTGCGTATTTATTATATCACAAAGGTGCAGGGAAGTAAATAGGTAAAATAAAAAGCCACGCTACGGTGGCTTTTTACATAGGCAAGCTTACCTTTTGTTTTATAGATCCAAAGTCTTGAATATCGCCCTATAAAGTGTTGCACCAAATTTGCACCAAAATCACACCAACGCTTAACGCCTATTCAGCTCGACAAATTGGAATTTGTCGTTCCGCAGAGACGTTTATTTTTTCTTGGAATACAAAACAAACTGCACAACTGCATTGACCGTACAAAAAGCGAGTGCAAAACAAAAAAGACCTAACTGAAAAGTATTTGAACTATACGCCAAAGCCATAATCCAGCAAAAAGACGCTAATGTGAAACAAATTGCAGCTGTAAAATGCCCCTGTTTCTTTTTCAAAATAATATTATCCGTTTCCTGTGTTGCATTTTTGACAACCGGAATATCCTTGTCGCTTGTGTAATCATCATTGAGCAAATAATCCGCTGTAACACCGAACAGCTTGCTGATCTGCAATATATTTAATGCGTCTGGGAAAGCATCATCGTTTTCCCAACGGCTGATTGCCTGCCTGGAAACGTTTAATTTTTCTGCAAAATCTTCTTGCGACCATCCGTGTGCTTTTCTAAGATTAATTATTTTTTCAGAGAATGTCATACCAATGCCTCCAATCATTGTGATGTACGCATATTATATCAAAAAAAGTTCTTAAACGCCACCACGTTAACTTTACAAATACGCAACAAGACTTTACATACTGCCAAATTCAAGTTTATTGATTAGTTAGATTATACCATAAAAACGGTGAAAAGTAAATAGGACGGCGGAAGAAAATGAAATCACCTACGGTGATGAAATCCGCAAAAGCGGATGAAATCTTCACTACGTTCAGATGAAATCCGAGGCAAGCCTCGGGTGATATGAAATCTGCCACCATAAC
>JAFVYL010000041.1 GCA_017508665.1 Clostridia bacterium
GCTTAAGGGCGGAGAGCTCTCGGTTAAGTACAGCGGTATTACCGGTGCTACCGTGTGTGATTCTAAGGGTAACGCCGTAGATTTCACTATGGCAGGTAAGGACATCATAACCTTCAATACCGTAGCAGGTGAGACCTACTATATTTGGGACTTTACAACCAACGAGGTACCTGAGACTGTCGAAGGGCTTTCAATAGACTGTGAATATCTTTCTACCTCCACTCTCTCCTGGAACGAATCTTCCGATGCGGTAAAATACAACGTTTACGTTGCAAAGAACAACGCCCCCGATTACACACTCGTAGGTACTACACGTGCAACCTCTTATACCTATACTCCCTTAGCAAATGAAAACGCGCGTCTTACTTTTGCGGTAACCGCGATCAATAATAAGGGTGAGGAGAGTGAAAGAACTCTCATATACAGAAACCCCGATGTTGTTACCTCCGAGGTGCTTGAAGTAAGTGCAAACGTTGTTGGAGGTGAGCTTCAGGTTGCTGTAAAATCAAACGAGCATTCCAGAAAGTTCAAGCTTTATTCTAAGAACAGCGCTAGAGACGAGTGGTCACTTCTTAGAGAGAGCAATTATCCCGTAATAATACACCCCTCTTATGATACCGATTTGATCTACGGTGTATCCGTAGTAAGCTCCTACGGTCTTGAGAGTAACGTGTATGAGATAGACTATATAGGAACTGCTCTTGATGAAGTAAAGTATGATCCCAACAATATCCTTCTCCGTGTCGGCGCTGTACCGACCGACGAAGGAATTGCATATATGCACACGAATAGCGTGTACGGAGATTACGGTAAGCTTGTCGACGGTGATTTTAATACTTCATCAGGTAGATTCTCTACCAAACAGACTGCAAACGACGTCTTTGAGTTTGACGCTGTGCTTCTCAGCGATTTCACTCTCGGTGAGCTTAAGATCTACGACTTTAGTGCAACTGCCACTACTGCAGAGTTCGTCGGCTCACACATGAGAATTGACGTTTACCATAATGATGAGTGGGAAACGGTCAGAGAGTATAACTCTAATGAGGAGATAGCTGCTCTTCGTAAGGCTGGTACTAACTACTTATCCATTGATTTTACAGGCGTTAAGGCGAGAATGATACGTATAAGAATTGACACGCCCCTCGCCAAAAAATCCATTTCTATCAATGAGATAGAATGCACCGGTGCGGCTATCGATAGCGATGCCAGAGGTTACGGCAACGTATTTGAAAAATATGAGTTTGAACCTACAGATCAGGCTGCGGCTAACGACGTATGGCTTCCCTACAGTGCTCTTACTGACGGAATAGAGTCGGTTTGGGGTGACGGTAGATTTGCTACTAAAAACAACGGTCACGCAGACGGTACTCTTGACTTTGGTGGAAAGGTGTACACTCTTCACACTCTCAAAATCAAGTATACCGGTAATGTGAGCAACGGACTTTGCGGTAAGGATATAACCGTCTATGTTTTCAGAAATGATAAGTGGTATGAGGTTGTAGACAAGGTATATCAAACTGCGGTTACAGATATAACCTTTGATCTTGGCGGTGTTGAGGCTGAAAAGGTTCGTTTCACTGTCAGTGGACAACGCGACGATATAACAAATGCTTATATCGGCATTTCGGAAATCTCCTGCTCCGGATTTAAGATTCTTAATGCAAAGATTCCCGAGAGTAATATTCTTCTCGGAACCACTGAGGATAAAATTGTTGTAGAGGGTGCAACTCTTCATTCGAGTTGTCCCAATCCTACCGATGCTTTTGACGGCGATCTTGGAACCAGATATGCGGTTCTTGATAAGCAAAACTCTTATTCGCTTCAAGTAACTCTTGACGGTGCGTATAAATTGTATACACTTTCATTCTATCCTTTCTCCGATACGGCAACTTCCAGAAGCAATAACACCAAGATTGAGGTTTATTATCAAGGAAAATGGACGACTGTAGGCGAGGGTATTGAGATCCCGGCTACAAACAAAGGAAAATTTGATGTATACCTTAACGGTGTACTGGCAGAGATCATCAGGATAACCTTTAACAACACGGTATCCAATGCGAGTGCTTCTCTTTGGGAGCTTCAGTGCTCTGGTATCAAAAGCAGCGATATCAACACGTATGAGGAAAATACTTTCACCGGATATGAGTTTGTAGGTGCAGCGGATGCAGCTATCTACAATCCATATACTTATGATAATCTGACCGATGGCATAATAGGCTCGTGGGGCAGTGATAGATTCGCGAGCGGTGCCGGCGCGGATAGACTTTATCATGCTGATGCAACTCTTGACTTCAATGGAAAAGTCTACAAGCTCGATTGCTTAGAAATTTATTATACTACGGCAAATCATAGCGGTGTTGATTTCAATTTCTACGTTTACCGTAACGGTGTATGGACTCAGGTATTGGCAAAGACGTATGATACCGGTGTTTCGAGCATCACGTTTGATCTTGGCGGTATTGAGGCTGAAAAGGTGCGCTTCTACGTTTCCAGCGGACGAACGGTCACATCCACCAGTACTAATGCCGAAACGGGAGAAGTCACAACCACAACCAGAATAGAATACGTCGGTATCCAGGAAATGACCTGTTCGGGATATGAGGTCGTAGAGATAGGTGTAGAAACCGAAGGGTATTCCAACATACTTCAAGGCACTACCTCCGATAGACTTTCTATCAGCGGAGATAACGTAGCCGTGCATACGGGCACAGCCGTAAAAGATCTTGGAAACGCCTTTGACGGCGATAAGACCACAAGATACGCTCTTACCGGCTCGGGTGCTCACTCATTGACGATATCGCTTACCGATTCTTACGTTCTTCACAACTTGGTTATCTATCCATTTACCGATTCGTCGGATACCAACGGACGTAGTTTGGATACTACCGTGGATCTTTATATCGACGGTGTTTGGGTACAGGTAACTGAAAGCTTTGCTTTAGAGAAGGGTCAAAATACGATCAATCTCGGCGGTATAAAGGCAGATCAGATCAGAATAAACTTTAACCGTGATGGCGCGGTATCCAGCATGACAACTATCTACGAGATAGAGTGTTACGGATATCTTGCAGCTATGGAAGAGTTTACGGAGGATGTTGAATCCAACGTGCTTCTTGGCAGAACGGATGATCAGCTCGCGCTTCATAACGGAACTGTCCACGTTGGAGCCGGACCGCTTACTGACGCGTTTGACGGCAAGTTGAATACCAGATTTGCTATAGGAGGAGCTCCTGCATATTTCACCGTTGAAATAACTCTTGACAGTGCATCTCCTCTTTACACGATGGCATTCTATCCCTTCTTTAATAAAGGCGAGGCTTCGAGAAGTGATAATACCACGATTGAGGTTTACGCTAACGGCACCTGGATCACCGTTGTTACAGGTCTTGATATAGCTCCCTCTGCCACTCCCACTACCGCTTCTCTTGGTGGAGTTGTTACCGATAAGATAAGAGTTACCTTCGCTAATAAGACCGGAACAACTAACGCGACTATATATGAGATGACTTGTACAACCGCTTATCCGATTGCCGGTGACCGTACACAGCTTCTCAACGCTTATAAGGAGCTCGAAGCTACTGCGACACAAGGTGCTGCACATGAGGAGCTTAAGAATCTTAAGCTGAATGAGATGAAGAAACTGCTCATGGATACCTCGGTTACAGAGGATGAGCTTGCAGAGAGCATTACAACAATGAATGCTCAAGCAAACTCGCTTCAGTACGGTTTCCCTGTAACTGCATCTTACGGAGACTTCGCAAGCTACAATCTGGCTCTTTCCGATGATATCGGAGTTAACTTCTATGCTACCTTTAAGGATACTGCCTTCACCAATTTTGATGATTCGGCAGTAGTAATGGAGCTTGAAAACGGTACGGTTATAAAAACTCCTTTGACCGACCTTAAAAAGAGCGGTGACAGATACGTGCTCAATCTCAAGCTTCCTGCGATGTATATGACGGATACTATAAAGATCCGCGTGATATTTGACTACAATAACTGCGGTAAGGAGTATAAGACTTCGGTAGTTGAATATGCAAAGACTATACTTGCAGATAGCTCCTATGAGGCGAACTATCCCGGAATCAACGAGCTTGTAAAATCTATGCTCAATTACGGTGCATATGCACAGCTTTACTTTGGCTACAAGACCGAAAAGGCGGAAGATCTTGCAAACCACGGCATTTACACAGATTCCAATAACCCTGTGCTTAACGGTGATTTCAGCGGAGCTTCTGTTGAAAAGCCTATAAAGACCGGTGTAGATGAAAGAATCGATCCTGCCGGATGGACACTTTCGATCGACTCTGACATAACCGTTAAATTCTACTTTGCTACTCACGATATTACAAAGTATAATTTTAGCGTTGTAAAGCCGAGCGGTGAGGTCGTTTATACCGATCCTGTTCTTCACCAGGACGGAAACATTTACAGAGTTGAGATAGGCGTAGAGGATGCTGCACTTATTGATGATGAGTACGAGCTTGTCATAACCAACGTGCAGGATGGAAAGACTATCAATGTCAGATTCTCGGCTATGATGTACGTCAACACGATTCTTTCGGGCTACGGTCAGCCTACAGAGTCGCTGTCCAATATCGTTAAATCTATAAAGCTTTATTCCGATGCCGCAAACGCTTACAGAAATAACGGCAACTGATAGGAGGAAAAATGGAACACATTAAAATTGAATACCTTACTCCTGTCATAGAGCTTATGGAAACGGTCGATATTCTGACAGCGTCAAAAACGGCAGAAGATATAATTCCGGGAGATAACGATCTCCCTTCGATCGATTGGTAATTTTAAATTTCACTTTGGGCAAGGGCGCTCCTTTGAGCACCTTTGCCCTTTGTTTTTTGCATTGATTTTGGCTTTATATATTATATAATGAAAGAAAAAAAGATTACGTTTAAAAAATAAACAAAATTGTTTATAGCTTTATCGCGAGTGATCAAAGGCCAATAAAAGACGTGATAATGACAATTTTGATTGACAAATAAAGACGTAATCGGGCTGTTTTGTAAAAATGACGGGAAAATGCGATCGGGGTATGGTGATGTCAGTGTTCGGACACTTTTTGTCTTGCGGAGATTTTTTCTCATACCCAAATGACTGTCGGATGCCAATAAGAAATGCGCCTTATTTTGCGGTTGATGTTTTCGTGGAATATTTTTCCTTCTCTAAAGAAAAATGCAAAAAGTTGAAAAACACAAACTATTATTTACATTTTGCGCTTTATATCGTAAAAAAATATTCAAAAAAACTAAAACTTTTTTTGTAATTCTATTGACATGCGCGTTTAGATTTAGTATAATATATGTGTATAAAAAGATAATGCCGCAGTTTTCTTCGGTATTATTGGCTTAAATTTACAATGTGAGGGGTAAAAATTATGAGTTCTACACTTTCTAAGAAGGAAATGAACGCTCAGATCAAGGAGCTTAACGCTAAGATCGCGGATGCCAAGGATTCTATCAAGGCTGAGTTCCGCAACTTCGGTAAGGTATCCAAGGTTTATGTTAAGGCTACCAAGGAGTACAAGAAGGCTAAGGCTGCTTACGACAAGAAGCCTAAGGCTAAGCAGGAAAGAAAGCTTGACGATGCTCTCGATAGCTTCTACCGTGCACACGACGATTACAGAGAGGTTTACAAGCTTATTGATTCCTATTTCAACACAGTTGAGCAGGGATACAATGAGATTTGCGATCTTCTTGAAGCACGCGGTGCTCATCGCAAGATGGAAAAGACCGCACTTAAATTTGAAAAGTACAGAGATTGGCTTGAGAACAAGCTCTCTATCATCAGCGGCGACGTTCCTGAGCTTGCAGATGACAATAATGAAGAACAGGCTCCTGCAGAGGAGACCGTAGTAGAAGAGACTCCTGTAGAGGAAGCTCCCGCACCTGCTCCCGCAGCTGCTCCTCAGGTTGCAGTATCTCCCGTTGCTATCAATCCTGTTATCATTGATATGTCCTCTATGGTTGAGAATGCGGTTGAGAACACCATCGCTAAGTTTAACCTCTTCCTTGACAAGAAGCTTCGTGAGTACTTTGATAATCTCCAGCTTCCCGAGTCTGCACCCGCAGCTACCGTTGTTAGAGAGGTTGTTAAGGAGGTTGTTACCGAGACTCCCGCAGAGGCTCCCGTTGTTGAGACTCCCGCAGATGCAGTTGAGCTTCAGGCTGAGGTTCTTACCAAGGAACAGGAGCTTTACAACAAGCTTAAGGCAATGAGCGAGGAAGTTACCGCTATGCTCGAGGCTCTTGAGACCATCTCCGGTAAGCAGAAGGATCTTAACGGTATGCAGAAGCAGACCAACGATACTCTTCGCCGTATCATGCGTGATCAGCAGGGTATTCAGGTCAGCCTCAGAATCGTTAACCAGGATCAGGCTGAGGTTAATGCTCAGCAGGCAGCAGTTGTTGAGGGTCAGAAGCTCGTTGTTGAACAGCAGCAGGCACTTGCAGATGCTCAGAACGGCATGATCGAGACTCAGAGCGCAGTTATCGCTACTCAGAGCGGTCTTAACGACGCAATGAAGGCAGTAATGCAGGCTCAGAAGGATATTCTCCATACTCAGAACAGAATTGCTCAGGGTAATGCCAAGGCTCATGAGGCAGGTAAGGTTCTCCTTGAGAAGCAGGCAGAGCTTGTTGAGCTTCAGAAGGCCACTATGGCAAATCAGAGACAGGTAACCAAGGATTTCAAGGATGCTACCGGCGAGGCAAAGCCTACCCGCACCAGAAAGCCTAAGGTTGAGGCTCCTGTGGAGGAAGCACCTGTTGTAGAGGAAGCTCCTGTTGTAGAGGAAGCTCCTGTTGTAGAGGAAGCTCCTGTTGTAGAGGAAGCTCCTGTTGAGGAAGTAACCGAGTAATTTTCACGATTACATAAGAACTAAACGAATGAGGATGCTGCAAAGATCACAGCATCCTCATTTTTATATTCTTCAGCGTATAAACAAAAGCCGCCCGAGGTTGACAACGGACGGCTTTGTATTGTATAATATGACAGGACGGATTTTGAGCGACCTCTATCCGAAACTATCAGATAACATAGGTATCGTCGTTTTCTCTTTCATCGTGCTCAGCGGCAACGAGCTGCACGTGGTATGCATCGATTACAGCTTCCTCGAGAGCAGCTCTGAAATCAGAGTTAATGGGATGCACGATATCGCGATAGGTTCCGTCGGGATTCTTTCTCGAGGGCATTACGATAAAGTATCTGTCTCTTGCGTAGATCACCTTTATATCGTGTACTGCAAGACAATCGTTAAAGGTTACGGACACTACCGCCTTCATAGGGCCTTCATCGAAAAATTTTCTGATTTTGATGTCTGTGATTTGCATGTGTTTTTCCTTTCATCTTTCGTCTGATGTTTAGTCTGTACAAAGCTCGGCGCTTTTTACATGCTGTCATGCTGATAGTGCTACCGTTTTAGTGGCGCGGAGAATTCCGACTAGTGACATTTGTTTTTATTGCTGCATATAGTATACAATAAGATTATCGGGAAAATGCAGAGCGTTTTTTAACAAAAGATACCAAGTTTGTAAACAATCGATTAACAAATTGTGAACGCAAACAGAAATATGGGGGGCACTGTCGATTTTTAATTCTGACCTTGAGCCCGAGGTTATTGCCTCGGCTTTAAAGGACGTTGAAAATGAGATATATTTTATCGGAATACTCGGATCCGGAATGTATCCGTTGGCAAGAATGCTTGCTGAACGCGGATACCGCATCAGCGGATCGGATGCCAAGGTCGACCGCGAATACAGCGAGGGCGGAATTGCGGTCAAAAGGCAGGGATATACTCTTAATGCGGGGATTTCTGCCGTCGTGTATTCATTGGCTGTTGCAGAGGATAATCCTGAGATACTCTGCGCAAGATCTCGCGGCATACCTCTTATTTCACGAGCTCAGCTTCTCGGAGCTCTGATGAGTACTTATACAACGCGCATAGCGGTCAGCGGGTCGCACGGCAAAAGTACGGTTACTGCTATGATAGATAGCATACTTTTCGCCGCTTCTGTGCCTCATACGTCTGTCTCGGGTGCTAAGCTGTCATGCGGTGAACCTTACGTCGATATGGGCGGAGAAATATTTCTTGCCGAGGCTTGCGAATACAAGGATTCGTTTTTGCGTCTTTCCCCGACACATCAGCTTATAACCTCTATCGAACTTGACCATACGGATTATTTTGAATCACTTGATCAGTTGCGCGCATCCTTTCTTACGGCAGCTCTGAGATCGGATATCGCGTTTATAAACTGCGATGATCCTCTCGCCTCGGAAATTGCCAAAGAGGTGAGACGTAATGGCGTACGTACCTGTACGTACGGTCGGTCTGACTCGGCAAACTATCGCTTGACTGATATCTCTCATGAAGGTGAGCTGACACGTTTTTCGGTCATAACTCCCGATGGACCGATACGGCTGACCACATCTCTTATGGGAGATTTTAATCTGTATAACGCGACCGCTGCGGTAGCCGTGTCTGATAATCTCGGCATCGGCAAAGACGGTATCAGAAGCGGAATTGCTGATTTTCGCACGGTAGAGCGCAGAATGACGCTTGTGACGGTGATAGACGGAATACCCGTATACTATGACTATGCCCATCATCCGAGTGAAATTAGGGCGGTCATCTCGGCAGCAAAGGAAAGGTACGGCACGGTCACGGTTGTATTCAGACCACACACATACTCACGTACAAAAAGTCTCTGGAATGAGTTTATATCCGAGTTTAGTAAATCAGACTTTACAATTATGCTTGATATATACCCTGCAAGAGAGGAAAGAATCATCGGAATAGATTCTGTTACACTCGCAAAATGCATACCTGGCTGTGTGTATGCCAAGATGAGCGAGGCGGCGCATCTTGCTCTTTCACGTCCCACGGGAGCAATATTACTTCTCGGCGCGGGTGAGATTGACGTACCGCTTAACGATCTTACCGAAATAGGAAAAAGTACGGGATATATTCCCGAAAGGAGATAAATATGGAAAACATACTCGTCAGCGCATGTCTGCTTGGCATAGGATGTCGCTATGACGGAAAGCACAAGGCCAATCCCGAGGTGCTTAAGCTGAAGGAAAGATATAATCTTATACCCGTGTGTCCTGAAATTTTTGGCGGTCTTCCGACCCCGCGAGTTCCCTCGGAGCGTATAGGTGATAAGGTTATGATGAAGGATGGACGCGACGTAACAGAGAACTATCAGAAGGGCGCAGAGGAGGCTCTCGAGCTTTGCAGAATTTATAACATTAAGACTGCGATTCTCAAAGAAAGGAGTCCGTCCTGCGGCAAGGGATTTGTCTATGACGGTACGTTCACCGGTGTCCTCACAGAGCGTGACGGTGTCACCGCAGAGTTGCTTTTAAGCGCGGGCATACGTGTCATAGGCGAGAGCGAAATAAATATTTTACTGTAATTTTAAAAAAACACTTGTATTTTTTAAAAAAAGGTAGTATAATAGCTTGGCTAAAGTGGTAAGAACTTTAACAAGCTATTTTATTTATCAGACTATTTTAAGATTTTCAGAAAGGAAATAAGCACTGTGGACGACGCGCGAAGTTGTATCGGAACAATTAAATACGGCGCTTCAAGGATTGCTTACTTTCTTGTCTTTTAGAAAAAAGCACCCTGACCGCCGAAACCAAGGAAAGGAAGGGTGAAAAATGAAAAACGAATTCTTTGATAAAGAAAAAGAAGTTATACTCACAGACCTTAGTGATGAAAATATCGAGCCTGCACCCCTTGAGGCGAGTGAGGAGATACTCCTTGAGACCGGACTTGATTCGGAGTTCCTTAGCGAAGAGACTTTTACCAATGATGATATTCCTTACGTCGAGGAGTCATCCGATACCGAGATACTCGATGAGATAGGTGAGGGCTTGCTTGTTGAGGATGAGCTTGACGAGATGGAGATAGTCTCCGAATACGAATACAGCGAGGAAGAGGAAACCGAGCCTATGGTCTCCGCAGAGGAAAGCGCGGAGAGGGAGTTTGGTAGGATTACCGAGCTTATCGAAAATAAAAAATATGCAGAGCTTAAGGCTTTGCTTGGTGAAATACCGCCAATAGATTTGGCAGAGGCGTTTTCTGAGGTCGAGCCTAAATACCATGCTGTCATTTTAAGACTGCTTGGCAAGGAGGCTGCTGCAGACGTCTTTGTCGAACTTGATACGGATACTCAGAGAGTGCTCATTGAGAGCTTCTCAGACCGCGAGCTTGCGGCAATTCTCGAGGAGATGTACCTCGACGATACCGTAGATATCATCGAAGAGATGCCTGCGGCTGTAGTAAAGAGAATTATCAAGTCATCGAGCAAGGATGACAGAGAGATGATAAACCGTCTGCTACTTTTCGATAAGGATACGGCAGGCGCGATAATGACTACCGAGTACGTTCGTCTTATCCCTGAGATGACCGTGGGTGAAGCGCTTGATCATATCAAAGCGGTCGCTATAGATAAGGAAACAATATACACGTGTTACGTTACAGACAGAAAAAGGCATTTGCTGGGTATCGTTACCGCAAAGGATATGCTTCTCAATGACCGTGACGTGACGCTTGAGAGTATAATGGAAGAGAACGTGGTGTTCTCGCGCACCTCGGACGATAAGGAGGAGGTTGCGCTGCTCTTCGACAGATACGGCTTTTTGGCACTGCCTGTTGTAGACAGTGAGTGCAGACTTGTCGGTATAGTCACAGTCGATGACGCTATGGACGTCATTAGAGAGGAGACTGAAGAGGACTTTGCTAAGATGGCAGGTATGACCCCCACCGAGACTACCTACCTGAAGACTTCTGCATTTGATTTCCTTAAGGCAAGACTTCCGTGGCTATTGCTTCTTATGTTCTCTGCGACGGTATCCACGGCTATCCTTACCATTTTTGAGGATGCTCTTTCGGCCGCTCTTGTTCTCTTCGTGCCTATGATAATGGGTACGGGCGGTAACTCCGGCGGACAGTCATCGGTAACCGTTATACGTAGCCTCTCTCTCGGTGAGATAGAGTTCAAGGATCTGTTTAGGGTAATGCGAAAGGAATTGACTGTCGGTATTTTAGCCGGCATCTTGGTAGGTATTGCCACATTCCTAAAGGTCGTTCTTATTGACAGCCTCATTCTTGGCAACCCCGACGTATCTATGCTCGTCGCCCTTGCGGTGGCAGTGTCTCTTGCACTTACCATTATATTTGCCAAGCTTATAGGCGCGGCGCTCCCCATTCTTGCCAAGAAGCTTGGATTTGACCCTGCTGTTATGGCATCTCCATTTATCACTACGCTTGTTGACGCGGCATCTCTGCTTATATACTTTGTGATTGCCGCTGAGGTATTTGCTCTGCGCGTGTGATCATAAACTCATAAATGTAAACTTATATTATTAAATTCGGTGTAAATACACTCAATTATTCAGAAAGAAGGCGAAAACAAATTGACCACCCCTATACTTTTGACACTTTCTATAGCGCTTCTTGCAGGACTTCTTCTCTCACGAGTTGTTAAGATCTTCGGGCTTCCCGCTGTCACCGCTTATCTTATAGCGGGCGTAATCATTGGACCGTTTGTCCTTGGACAGTTCTTTGGACACCTCGGCCTTGGATTTAACCTTGTTGAGAACAATCCTCATAACTACAAGATACTTAGCGACTTAGCCCTCGGCTTTATCGCTTTTGCTATCGGAAATGAGTTCAGACTCTCTCAGCTTAAGAAAATAGGCCGTCAGGCTACTATTATCGGTATTTTCCAGGCACTCTTTACCGCTATAGTGGTAGATGCCATTCTCATATCTCTTTCACTTATTCTCGGCGAGGACGTATTACCAATGTCTGCCGCGATCATTCTCGGTGCGGTCGCTACCGCTACCGCTCCGGCGGCTACACTTATGGTCGTAAAGCAGTACAAGGCTAAAGGCCCTCTTACCGATCTTCTATTACCTATAGTTGCTCTCGATGATGCTGTGGGACTTGTTGTTTTTGCTGTATCCTTCGGTGTTGCAAAGTCTATTGATACGGGTAAGATTGACGTTGTTTCTATGATTGTAAACCCTCTTCTTGAGGTGGTTCTTTCTATTGCTCTTGGTATAGTTATGGGTTATCTCTTCACCTTGTGCGAGAGATTCTTCCACTCACGTTCCAAGAGAATGGCAGTTTCAGTCGCATTCGTTATGGCTACCGTAGCTATTTCCGGAATAAAGATTGATAATCTCGGCTCGGTACATATCGGATTCTCATCTCTTCTTGCTTGTATGATGCTCGGTACTATCTTCTGCAACATCTGTGATTTCTCCGAGGAGCTTATGGACAGAGCAGACAGGTGGACTGCCCCTCTTCTTGTTCTATTCTTCGTTATCAGCGGTGCTGAGCTCGACCTTTCCGTATTTACCAACGGTATATTTGTTCTTATAGGTGTAATATACATAATCTCGAGAAGCGTCGGTAAGTACTTTGGCGCGGGCATAAGCGCGCGCATGACCGGATGCGATGACCGTACCTCTAAATATCTCGGTATTACACTCCTTCCTCAGGCGGGTGTTGCCCTCGGTATGGCAAGTCAGGCGCTTTTATTCGGTTCTACTACCGGAAAGCTCGTTCAGTCGATAACCCTCTTTGCCGTTCTCATTTATGAGATCTTAGGTCCGTATCTCACAAAGATTGCTCTTACCAAAGCGGGAGATATTAAGCCCGAGGGACGTGTCAGCGCGAGAACTCATCACGCGAAGAACAAAAAGCATCTTGATGAGCACCGGGAATCTCTTCCCGGAGAGCAGTAATAGATAGATAATATCATACAAAAGGAGTTGATATAATCACAACTCTGTAATTATATACATAAAGAATATCATTTGATATATGATAGCATTTAAGCGGAGAATTTGACACTCACCGTAAAATGCGAGTATGATATTTATAGAGAAATGCTTTATTTACGAGCTAAACAATACTAAAAACAGAAAGAGCAAGGATAAAAGGATCAAAGCCTTCTATTCTTGCTCTGTTCTTAATTTATACCTATAAAATAACGGGTATTAGTAAAATTAATACCTCAAGCGAAATTTCAAATACATAAAAACAAAAAAACTCAAAAAACCGCTTGACAAAAGAATAGGGAAGTGCTACAATAGACGTATCTTTTATTTACAAAAAGCGTCTGAGTGGAAAATAGTAGCCGTACTTCGGACTCGCAGAGAGCTGTCGGTTGGTGTAAGACAGTAGTTACGTGTTCGGTGAATACATTTCGCGAGCTGTGGGCTTAAAGCTTTTAGCGAGTAGGCCTTACCGGGAGCGACCGTTACATCGCCGAGGGTGTGTTGGCACCCGATGAGACGTATACCGTGAGGTATGCGTGAAAGCAGAGTGGTATCACGTTTTTTCGTCCCTGCATCCGTTGTCGGATCGCAAGGGCTTTTTTCTTTTTATACCGTCCTCGGTTAAATTAACCGTAAGACGTGTAAGCTTAATTAAGGTTATTTATAAAAAAATATAAAATGGAGGAATCCAAAAATGAAAAAAATCGTATCCGTCATTCTTGCCTTGACACTTTGTCTCGGCGCAGCAATCTCTCTTACCTCATGTAAGAAGCAAAAAGTAGATTTTACCGTAGGTATTATACAGCTTGCACCTCACGTTGCTCTTGACGCAGCAACTAAGGGCTTCAAAGATGCTCTTGTAGAAGAGCTTGGAAAGGCAGGCAAGGCCGTAGAATTCAAGGAAAAGAACGCAGGCGGCGAGATATCCGCTTGTCCCGGTATCGTAGGCTCGTTTGTTTCCAACCGCGTAGATCTTATTCTTGCAAATGCTACTCCCGCTCTCCAGGCGGCTGTTAAGGCTACTAAGTCTATTCCGATCCTCGGCACATCGGTTACCGAGTACGGCGTTGCTCTCGGTATTGAAAACTTCAGCGGTACAGTTGGCGGCAACGTTTCCGGCACCTCCGACCTCGCTCCTCTTGAGACTCAGGCTCAGATGATGATCGACACTCTCAGTCTTACTGAAGGTGATAGAGTTGGCCTTCTTTTCTGCTCTGCAGAGGATAACTCCCACTACCAGGTAAATGTAGTTGAGAAATACCTTCAGGCGAAGGGAATAACTACTGAGAGATATTCGTTCTCCGATTCAAACGATATTACAACTGTTGCTACCAATGCGGCAAACGCAGGTCTTTCCGCTATATACGTACCCACCGATAACACCGCTGCAGATAATGCATCTGTTATCAAAAATGCTACTCTCGCAAAGGGTGTTCCCGTATTCGCAGGCGAAGAGGGAATTTGCGCAGGCTGCGGATATGCTACTCTTTCCATCGACTACTACAGCCTTGGCCGTAAGACCGGCGAAATGGCTGCAAAAATCCTTCTCGGACAGGCTCACATAGAGGATATGGCTATTGAGTACGATGCTGTTCCCACTAAGAAGTACAACCCCGAGATCTGTCAGGCACTCGGTATTGATACCGCCGCTCTTAAGGAGCTTGGCTACGTTGCTATAGGTCAGTAATTGGAGTAATCGGATAATATGGAAGCTTTCTTCAACGGTCTCCCGTATGCCGTTGCCCAGGGACTTATCTGGGGAATAATGGCTATCGGTGTCTTCATCACATACAAGGTCCTTGACGTAGCTGATCTTACCGTCGACGGATCTATCGCAACAGGCGGAGCGGTATTTGTAGTTACCTGCAACGCAGGAATGAACGTTGCACTCTGTATGCTTCTCGCGTTTGCCGCGGGATGTATTGCCGGCACAGTTACCGGATTAATTCACACGGTATGCGGTATTCAGCCGATTCTCGCCGGAATTCTTACTCAGCTTATGCTCTGGTCTCTCAACTATAAGATAATGGACAGGGCTAATACAGCTCTTATGAAGGATACGTTCATCACTATGAACATAGACCTTCTCGGCTACACTATAACCTGGGCGCTTCTCATTTGCATCGGTATAGTTCTTCTTCTGTATCTCTTCTTTGGTACTGAGTTCGGATGCGCTATACGTGCGACAGGCGACAACGAGCATATGAGCCGTGCGCAGGGAATTAACGTTAACTTCAATAAGGTCTTCGGCCTTATGCTTTCTAACGGTCTTGTTGCCTTCTCCGGTGCGATGCTCGCGCAGTATCAGGGGGCAGCGGACATCAAGATGGGCTCCGGTGCGATAGTGATCGGTCTTGCATCGATAGTTATCGGCACGTCCCTTGTATCCAAGCTTACGAGAAACTTTGCTATCACGCTTATCGGCACAGTTGTCGGTGCTGTTATCTATTTCTCGATCTATCAGTTTGTTGTGAACCTCGATTTCAGCACAGAGCTACTCAAGATGCTCTCCGCTATAGTGGTTCTTATATTCCTTGCCGTTCCCAATCTCAAGAAAAAGTATTTCTCTGTAAAGAGATCTAAGAAGGTTGCGGCGGAAGCTTCCGTGGCAGAGAAGGGAGGAGAAGAAAATGCTTGAAATAAAGAATCTTTCCAAAACCTTTAATGCCGGCACAGTCAATGCCAAAACTGCGCTTGACGGTCTTTCTCTTACTCTTAACGACGGCGACTTCGTTACCGTAATAGGCGGTAACGGTGCGGGCAAGAGTACGCTCCTTAATGCGATTGCAGGAGTTTTTCAGCCCGACACGGGTGATATCATACTTGACGGCGTACGCCTTAACGGTGTACCCGAGCATAAGAGAGCAAAATATCTCGGACGTGTATTCCAGGACCCCATGATGGGTACTGCCGCAAATATGCAGATCGATGAGAATCTCGCTCTTGCAAAGAGACGTGGAGCTCTTCGTGGTTTGCGTTGGGGTATCAACCCCTCCGAGCATGCCGAATACCGTAAACTTCTTCTGACTCTTGACCTCGGACTTGAGGATAGACTTACCTCCAAGGTAGGACTTCTCTCAGGCGGTCAGCGTCAGGCAGTGACACTGCTTATGGCTACTCTCAAACAGCCTAAGTTGCTTCTTCTTGACGAGCATACCGCGGCTCTTGACCCAAAGACTGCGGCAAAGGTGCTTGACATCACCGAAAAGATCGTTTCCGAGAACAAGCTGACTACACTTATGATCACTCACAACATGCGTGATGCTATCAGATACGGCAACCGTCTGATAATGATGCGTGAGGGCAAGGTGGTCGTTGACGTATCCGGCGAAGCAAAGCAGAAACTTACTGTTGAAGCGCTTCTCGAGTTGTTCACGAAGGCAAGTGGTGGCGACGAATTCCTCTCTGACCGCGCTATTCTCAGCTGATTTTCGAGCATTTCCCCCGTATTCTACCAAACTCGCAATATGTAGGATATTGCTTTGGGTAGAAGTACGTAGCAACTGCCTCGAAAATTGCATTTTCGGTCATTCCTTTGTATCCTACCAAACTCGCAATAGGTAACTATTGCTTACTCCTATGTGACGTAAGTTCGCGTTGCGACCTTGGTGCTATGCACCTATACTCTTTTGACAAAGAGTCGTCACGGAGCAATCTTCGCGAGCGTCCTTGTAAGCGAGCTTACAGATACGCTTTCGCTTGATTATCTGAGGAGAAGTACGTAGCAACTGCCTCGAAAAATATGTTTGTGGGCATTTACGGAGTGCTTGATCGAGCTTAGCTTATAAAAACAAAAAATAACGCCTATGCGGCATTTACCGCATAGGCGTGTTTAATTTTTGCATTGTTTTTACGGCTTTAAAATGTTGTCGTAGGCAAATTTGCTGTAATTGTGTAGGTAAAATTCGCGGTATTCGTCAAAGGTCAGGTGACAGTCTTTGCCGAGGAGCTCCATGTCCACGCCGAATAGCTTTACGTGTGTGTCCATAGGTGTAAGGCCTGCCGCAAGGTAGAAGTTCTTCCTGCGCACTCGCTCATCGTTGTTTTCGGCATTTACGTCGATCTCCTCTATCTCGAGGAAGACTCCGTAATCATTGTAATGCTCAAGCAACATGGCAAGCATTTTTTTGCCGAGTCCTGTACCGCGACGCTCTTTAGCGACCGCAAGGTAGTCTATGAGTATGGCATCATGGCCGTTTATCGTGGCACACATACCTGCGAATTTTCCGCCCTCCTCAAAATACCATAGATCTGTACGCCCCTTTTTTGCCATCGATTTTATGATAGAAAAGGGCTTGCGTTCGCATTTTGGAAACGCCTCTTTATAAAGACGGCGAATTCTCAGCATATCTAAGAGTCCGCGCGGTTTAAAAAATCTCATCTCCGATGTCTGCAAGGCTTACTCTCCGTCAACAAATATCTTCTTTATTGCATTGAGATATCCGTAGCCGTAGAAGTCATCGGGCTGAAGATATGAGGTTTCCGTCCACTCGTTCCAGGAGTTTACCGTGATGAGTGCGGGACGTTCGGGATAACGGTCAATATATTCCTTTGCTGCGCGCATAGCAGCCTCGAAGTTCTCGGGCGTGTTATTTTTTACAATACCCGGACGGAATTTCTTGAATCTCGGGTTATTGTCCCAACCACAGGACACGTGAGGATAATAGGGGATGCCGTAGTCCTCTTCGGCTCTCTCCCATACACGCTTTACGTCCACCATGATTTCGTTGTAGTCACGGTCAATATCGGTAAAGTGTACGAACTGATAGTGTGTAAAGCTGTCAATCTTCAACTTTTCCATAACCTCGCGTGAATCGATGACGAGAGAGGAATCTATACCGGACATATTGAGAGTTTGTCCGCCTCTGCCGGTTATCTGCAGATGCACATCCGGATATCCCTTTGACTTGACCATATCGCGGAACCATCTGAGCGCGTCAACTGTCGCATCGATACCTCCGAAGCCGTCCACAAGGGTAGAGAGCTCGTATATCATAAACACGGGACAGCCGTTGATACGGTAGTAATTGGGGTAAGAGAAGTACTTGTTTACGAGCCTTACCGCCATCTCCTCAAAGCCCTCGCGGTCAATACCGCCCTTCCAGATCACAGTTTCACCACACTCAGTGTCCGAGAGCTCCTTATTCCATAAGTGATTGGCGTCGTGGTTTGCCCACATTATATAAAACTGCATATCCGTGCAGTTCTTTGCCTTGAGGAAACCGTCGTTCAGGCAGTTTTCGAGGAAGGGGCGTCTGTCAAACCAGTACCAGTCATAGATAAATACGTTGACACCGTGCTCGGTTGCCTCTTTTATCTGCATTTCCATGACTTTTGGATCTGCTTCGTTTAAATATCCCCACAGAGGCTTTCTCGGCCACGTATGTCCATCAAATTTCGCTTCGGCGGTACGTACCGTCTGCCACTCGCCCTCACCCTTCGGCCAGAACATTCTCGAGCGAAGCTCGTCACCCGTGTATGACGGCCATACAAATGCCGCTATATCGTATTTTCTCATGATTATCTCCTTTTTTCGGATGCGTTATTTATGATATCGCTAATAGTATATCATTAGTGAAAGTAAAATTCAATACGTATTATCGAATACAAGAGAAATTATATTGTAAATGCAATAAGATGTGAGGACACAAGATTTTTGCAAAAAAAGAGAGCGACAGTAATTTCTGAGCGCTCTCTTGATAGGGTATATTCACACTTTATCTTTTACATTTCAGCCACGTCAATGCGGTTGACCGCTCTGGCAAGCTTTGCCTTTGCGAGTCTGATCGCCTTGTCATCGTTGCTTGACGAGATTGCTGACTTTGCCGCATCTCTTGCCGCTCTTGCGCGGTCAAGATCAATATTCTCACGGAACTCAAAGGTGATAGCTACAAGGTTGACCACACCGCGCTTGACGGTTACGAAGCCGCCGGATACCGATGCGAATCTGTCCTTGCCGTCTTGCTTGATTCTTGCTCTGCCCGTGCCGATGGATGCCATATAATCTATGTGTCCGGCAAGAAACTCGACGTCACCGTCATCCGTTCGGATAAGAAGACTCTCTACCTCAGAGTCGAAGAGCAGGCCGTCAGGTGTTACAACTTTCAGGTTAAAAGCTTTCATAACGTCACCTTATCCGAGGCTCTTTGCCTTTTCCACAGCCTCGTCGATAGTGCCGACGAAGAGGAATGCGCTCTCGGGGAGATTATCGTGCTTACCGTCGAGGATCTCACGGAAGCCGCGTATTGTTTCCTTGATTGGCACGTACTTACCCTGCATACCGGTAAACTGTTCGGCAACAGAGAAAGGCTGTGAGAGGAAGCGCTGTATCTTTCTTGCACGGTTAACGACGAGCTTGTCATCCTCGGAGAGCTCCTCCATACCCATGATAGCGATGATATCCTGGAGCTCCTTATACCTCTGGAGCATTCTCTGTACCTCTCTGGCTACCTCGTAGTGCTCGATGCCCACTACCTCCGGCGAGAGGATTCTCGATGTGGACTCGAGGGGATCAACTGCAGGGTAGATACCGAGAGATGCTATGCTACGGGAAAGAACCGTTGTTGCATCAAGGTGCGCAAATGTAGTTGCGGGCGCGGGGTCTGTGAGGTCATCTGCGGGAACGTATACCGCCTGTACCGAGGTGATAGAGCCGCGCTTCGTAGAGGTGATTCTCTCCTGGAGCGCACCCATTTCGGTAGCGAGGGTAGGCTGATAACCAACGGCTGAGGGCATTCTTCCAAGAAGTGCTGAAACCTCAGAGCCCGCCTGCGTGAATCTGTAAATATTATCAATAAAGAGGAGCACGTCCTGGCCCTCTTTGTCACGGAAGTACTCCGCCATAGTGAGTCCTGAGAGACCTACTCTCATTCTTGCTCCGGGCGGTTCGTTCATCTGACCGTACACGAGGGCAGTTTTGGAGAGAACTCCCGACTCCTTCATCTCGTTGTAGAGGTCGTTACCCTCTCTCGTTCTCTCACCGACTCCGGTGAAGACCGAAATACCGCCGTGCTCCTTGGCTACGTTGTTGATAAGCTCCATGATAAGGACTGTCTTACCGACTCCCGCGCCTCCGAACAGACCGATCTTACCGCCCTTGGTATAGGGAGCGATAAGGTCAACAACCTTGATACCCGTCTCAAGTATCTCGGTTGCGGATTCCTGCTCCTCATATGACGGGGGATCTCTGTGTATGCACCATTTTTCCGCGTTTTCCGGTGCGGGAAGATTATCGATGGGCTCGCCGAGCAGGTTAAATATTCTACCGAGAGTCTCGTGGCCTACGGGTACGGTGATACCCGTGCCGGTGTATACTGCATCCATGCCTCTTGACATACCGTCGGTCGAGGACATAGCGACACATCTTACCACGTCGTCACCTATCTGGCTGGCTACCTCGCATACGACCTTTCTACCCTCGTGCTCTATTTCAATAGCACCGAGAAGATCGGGCAGAGAGCCGGACTCAAATCTGATGTCGAGTACAGGTCCGATAATCTGTATTACCTTGCCGATGTTTTTTTCCATCTGCTTATTTCCTTTCGATTTATTCCATTCTCGTCCTCATGCCATAAGCTTGGCAAATATTGCCTGTAAGATTGGAAATGAAGAATAAAGTTTACAATATTAGCACTAAAGTGCCTTTGTATCAAGTTTAACTTGACTTGAGTTTGCGACTTAAAGAGCCTCAGCTCCGGATACTATCTCTGTGATTTCCTGAGTGATTACGGCCTGACGTGCTCTGTTATATTTAAGCATTAGCGTGCCTATCATCTCCTCAGCGTTCTTGTTGGCGGAGTTCATAGCCGTGCGGCGTGCTCCCGATTCTGATGCAAGCGACTCGCATAAAGCGGAATATAGTATGCCTCCGACATAGTTCGGAATGATCTTGTCGAGCATCTCAACTCCGTCACAGTCACTTTCCATTTCGGAAGATTTACCCGATGCACACTGATTAAGAGGGAAGAGCTCCTCATATACAACTCTTTGAGTCATCATTGATACGAATTCTGTGAATATCATAATGACTCTGTCGTATTCTCCGCACCTGTATCCGTCGGATACTATGTCTCCGAGAGCAAGCATATCTCCTACCCCCATCTCACCCGCACACTCAAAGCTGTCAGTTAAGATCTCGTGCTTTTTGTGTTTTGCGTATTCGAGAGACTTCTTACCTATTGGAAGCCAGATACCCACCGCATCGCGTGAGAGCTCCTCAGCTACTCTGAATACGTTGGAGTTGTATCCGCCGGCAAGTCCTCTGTCACCCGCAAAAACGATGAATAATGTTTTTTTCACGCTGCGGGGTAGAAACCACTCCGACTCAATGTCGGCCGATGCCGAGATAATATCATTGATCGCAGTGCCGAGTGTCTGATAAAACGGACGTGTACGCTCAACGTTTTCTTTAGCGCGTCTGAGCTTAGAGGTAGCGACCAGCTCCATAGCTTTGGTGATCTGCATAGTGCTCTCGACACTCTTTATACGCGCTTTTATCTCTTTCATTCCTGCCATAGCTATCAGAATTTCTCCTTGACGGTGAGGATAGCAGCCTTAAGCTCCTCCTCACTCTCTGCAGAGAGGACACCTGTTTCTCTGATGGAGGCGAGAAGCTCACTCTTTACCGCAGTGAGATACTCAAAGAGCTCACTTTCAAAGCGGCTGATGTCAGACAGCTCGATTTCCTTCAGCATATTGTTTACTACAGCGTAGATGATAGCTACCTGAAGCTCTACCGCAATGGGAGAATTTCTGCCCTGCTTAAGAACCTCAACTATTCTTGCGCCTTGGTCAAGTCTGGCCTTGGTATCAGCATCAAGATCAGAGCCAAACTGTGCAAAGCTCTGCAATTCTCTGTACTGCGAATAGAGTAGCTTGAGAGTACCCGATACCTTCTTCATAGCCTTGATCTGCGCGTTACCGCCGACTCGGGATACCGAGATACCGGGGTTGACCGCGGGACGTACGCCCGAGTGGAAGAGCTCGGACTCAAGGAATATCTGACCGTCGGTGATGGAAATTACGTTAGTGGGGATATAGGCGGAGACGTCACCCGCCTGAGTTTCTATGATTGGGAGCGCGGTCAGAGAGCCTCCGCCGTATTCGGGCGCAAGTCTTGCCGCACGCTCAAGAAGTCTTGAGTGAAGATAGAATACGTCACCGGGATATGCCTCACGGCCCGGAGGACGTCTGATAAGAAGCGAGAGAGCTCTGTAGGCAACCGCGTGCTTCGAGAGATCGTCGTAAATGATGAGTACATCCCGTCCTTTATCCATAAAGTATTCACCCATGGTACATCCCGAGTAGGGTGCGATGTACTGTAGGGGAGCGGGATCACCCGCTGTCGAGGAGACTACTATAGTGTAATCCATAGCACCTGCGCGGTAAAGAGTGTCAACTACACCCGTAACGGTGGATTGCTTTTGGCCTATAGCGACGTATATACAGATAACGTCCTTGCCCTTCTGATTGATTATAGTGTCGGTGGCGATAACCGTCTTACCGGTCTGTCTGTCACCGATAATAAGCTCTCTCTGACCTCTGCCGATAGGAATCATAGAGTCGATAGCCTTTATACCTGTCTGCAGGGGTACGGATACTGATTTTCTTTCGATAATGCCGTACGCACGTCTCTCTATGGGGCTGTATTCGGTGATGCCGGTAGGACCTTTTCCGTCAAGAGGATTGCCGAGAGCGTCGACTACTCTGCCGATAAGGGCCTCACCCGTGGGAACTGAAACGACTCTACCGGTTCTTTTTACCACGCTGCCTTCCTTGATACCTACATCCGAGCCGAGCAGAACGCAGCTCACGAAGGTCTCCTCAAGGTTGAGTGCCATACCGTACGAGCCGTTCGAAAACTCGAGAAGCTCGTTAGCCTTACATTTATCAAGTCCGTGAACCTTGGATATACCGTCACCTACAGATATAACGTAGCCGATCTCGTCCTGACGGGTGCGTGACTCGTAGTTGCGGATCTGCTCTTTTATGATTTTACTTATATCATCTATTTTTGACTGCATGTTTTCACCAACTTTATTTGTTAAATTACAAGCTCTGAGATGCTCTTTTCAAAACTGTCAAGCTTCGTTTTTACAGAGCCGTCGAGCTGCACGCCCATATATCTCAGCTTCATTCCGCCGAGAAGAGATGGATCGTGAATGTTGTTTATAATGATCTGCTTTCCTGTTATTCCTTCAAGCTTAGCTGTGAGGCGTGTCAACTGATCTTCTGTGAGGGGTACTGCTGAGATCACCTCTACACGCTCAATGCCGCGTGAGACCTCATACGCTCTCTCAAACTCATCGAGAACCTTCGGTAGAGTGTGCGCAAGTCTTTTCTCGGTCAGGAGCTTTGCCGTGTTGACAAGGCTCTTGTCGAGTGATGAGAGGGACGCGTCGATAAGACTGAGTCTCTCCTCGCGTGAGAGGGCAGGGCTGTCAAGCATTTTGAGATAGTCCGGAGATGCGAGTATGACCGATCTTAGCACTTCACCGTCACGTTTTACCTCCTCGGTTAAACCGAGCTCCTCGGAAAGAGAGAAGAGTGCGTTACCGTAAGCTTTAATTCCGCTTGTTACGTCTGCCATAGCGGTCTCCTCGCTTAATTCTCGCCGAGCTCATCGATAAAGCTGTCGATAAGCTGCTCGTGCTCGGTAGGCGATACCTCACGGCCGATTACTGCAGCCGCGATATCTATGGCCATACCGGACACCTCGTCCTTTATCTCGCCGAGCATACGCTTCTTTTCCATAGCGATCTCACCCTCGGCTCTGTCGCGTATTCTCGTAGCCTCGACTGCCGCCTCTTTGAGAATCTCCTCCTCCTTGAGAATGGCACGTCTTTGAGCTGTACGGAGTATCTCTTCGCTCTCCTCGTTTGCCTTGGCGAGCTTTTCCTCATATTCAGCCTTCATAGCCTTAGCATCTGCTTCCGCCGTCTCGGCGTTCTGATACATATCATCAACCTCCTGCTGTCTGGAGTCGATCATATTTTTTACCGGCTTAAAGAGGATCTTTTTGAGAAATAAATAGATAATAAGCAGATTGCACCATGCGAAGAGCATTGTCCAAACGTTAACGCCGACAAATGACTCAAACGCATCAAAAACTACTTTCATAGTGCTCTCCTGAAAATTACTGATTTTTTAAATGCACCGCAGTGCAACAGAATCTGAGATTTACGTCAGATTCGGCAGCATCCGTGATGTTGCTTTACCTTTCTCGTTGTTAAAAGCGCAAAATTACTTTATTCTCATGAACATGAGAAGAAGGGATACAACGAGAGAGTAAATACCTGTGGTCTCTGTTACCGCACAACCGAGAATCATGTTTGTACGGAGTGTACCTGCCATCTCGGGCTGGCGTGCCATAGCCTCGAGCGCCTTACCTACTGCGTTACCCTCACCGATAGCGGGGCCTATAGCTCCGATACCCATACAAAGTGCTGCGCCAAGCGCTCTTGCTGCTTCCTGATTCATAGTGTTTCTCCTTTTGAATTTAAATTTATTTTTTGTTTTTGTTTAATCGAAGATTACTTTTCGCTCTTAACTTCTTCCTCGGGCGGAGGACAAGCTCCGGCAACGTATACCATCGTCAGAAGACAGAATACAAACGCCTGCACGAATGCGGAGAAGAAATCAAAGTAGAGCGAAAGAAATGCGGGGATGCCGGCCTGAAGAATAGGCGGACACAAGCTCGCCACAGCTGCGGGAAGCCAACCGAATAAAAGCTTCGAGGCAACCGCGAGTGCGGCATAGATAAGTGATGTAAGCACCGATCCTCCCGCAACGTTACCGAAGTGACGGAACGCCATTGACAGAGGTTGTGCTATCTCGGATACGATGTTCATCGGCGTCATGAAGACTATAGGCTCTGTGAAGCCCTTGAGCCATGCCTTGAAACCGAAGTTTTTGATGTTATTGTACCACACCATACCCGTGGTGACGAGTGCCCAAGCGAGTGTGACTGAGAGATCACCCGTTGACGAGCGGAATATTGCCGTAGTTCCTATAAGACTTCCAAAGATGGAGCAAAGGAAGAGTGTGCCGATATAGGGGGCGAAATGCAGATTATGCTTGCCCATCGTGTCTGCTACAAGACCGTAGAGCATATTCACGAGCTTTTCGGTCACTACCTGAAGCTTACCCGGTCTCTTTCTGAGATTCCTTGATGCCACAAGACCGAGAATGATGAGAATGATTGTGACCGCAAAAAGTGACACGGTGGTTTGTGTTATGAGATTACCGAGGTTGCCGAACATGTCGACCATAGTGCCGGCGAATCTCTGATACAGCTTTTCGATCCTAACGTAGACCTTAGGGCCGTTTACTGATAGATCCAATCCTTACTCACCTCTCTTTGCCGATTTTACTTTTATGAATTCCGTGACGTACAGTATAGGTCTGTACATCAGGAGGGGAATTGCCGTTGCCAGAGGTCTGAACCAACCCGTTACAAGGGCGAGGAAGAGCGAGCCTGCCATAAGGAGCATTCTGAAAATATATGACTTAGCCATAGCACCCCGTACTGCCGCACCGTGCTTTTGCGCATATTCCGCGGCTTCCTCTTCGTCCATTTCCTTTATTCCTCTCTCCTCGACAAATTGGTTGATTGCGCGGTTAACACCCACTGAGAGGATAAGCAGGTTCACCACCGTCACCGTGCCGCCGAGAGTCGCACCGGTTACGACCGCGTAGTCGAATTTGCCGAATATCATATAGCCACCGACTATAAGCAGGGCCACGATAAGCTCACCGACGGCAAGCCATACCGTATCGATATATTGGGATATTTTGCTTTTATTTTCCATTTTGTTTGTCCTTTGATCTTTTCTTTGCACGTCTTTCTTCTTCCAGTCTCTCAAGAGATCTCATAGCCGTTAGTATGAATCTGACCATAGATACGAGTCCCGAGCCGACACCGAGAAGAATTAGAGGCACGTATATCCATTCCGGAGCGCCGACAAAGCTGACAAATACCCAGCCGAGCAGGACGGATACACCGATCTGCCACAGGAGAGTGAAGATACTCTGAAAGACGATATTGATTACGTAAAACGTGCTATAACCTTCCTTCAAACTAACCTCCGCTTCGGAGCGCATATACGCTTGCGCCCTTAATTAAATAAGACAAATATTATTGCAACATAAAATTATTTTAACACAATAAAATAGCAAAAATCAATACGGTTTAACCGATATTAACGCTTTGTCAAAATATTTATGACTATTTTAACTAAAATACGAAAAAAAAGTTGTGCAATATGACTCGTCGCGCGTTCACGCGCAAGTGAGGCAGAATACCGAGAACAAACTGTATGTGTATTTCACTTTTTGATGCTAATTTTTAATTTTATTGATTTTCCCCCTTGACAAATAGAAATGGAGGGTATATAATTAAAGAACCTAAACTTCTTTTATAGTGCGCAAGAGGATCTCGGATATGTGTGCCGCAGTCCGTCTTGCCGAGGAGGAAAAATGAAAAAGATGAATGAAGAAAAGCTCGACCAAATGGCGAGATATATAAAGGATTATATTGAGAGATACGGAGATTCTCCTAAGTTCGGTCAAATAATAGAGCATATGGGTATGTCCAATTCTGTAGGCTACCGCTACCTTATGACACTTCGCGATCGCGGTGTTATTGTATATAGCGGCAAGGATACTCTCTCCATTGAGGGACAGGAAAAGATGCGCCCCGCTTACCGCCGCGTGCCTATTCTCGGAGGCATCCCCTGTGGATCTCCCGAGGAACATACCGAGCTTGTGGAGGGGTACGTTGCGCTCCCGGAGGAGTGGCTTTTCGGTGACTGCTATCTCCTTAGAGCAGAGGGTGACTCCATGACCGGTGCGGGCATTGATGACGGTGACCTCGTGCTTATCAGAAAGACGACTTTATCGGAGACGGGTAGGGTAGTCGTTGCTCTTGTTGACGGCACTGATACCACTCTCAAGAGATACTTCGTTGAGCGTGACGGAACACCCGTGCTTCGTGCCGAGAACTCCAAGTACCGTGATATTCATCCTTTCCATCTCGATGTGCAGGGCGTTGCCGTAAAGGTTATAAAGGATGTTTATTGATAAACGCTCATTTCACATCGCGTGATTTTTGATTGCGATAACCTTAATGAATGTAAATAATTATTGACAAAATAATATTAAATAGCACCCATAAGCCTGTATAGACCTATGGGTGCTGTTTTGTATTGTTTGCTATCAATTCGATACAGTAGGCAGAGACTGGCTTATGTGACGCTGTATGTCAACGTCAGAGATCTCGCCTCCCACGCGGCGTATCTGGACGGTATATATATCCTGCTCGGTAGTATAATACCCTTTGCCAAACTGCGGGTCGACTCGCCATTCGTTTCCGTCGATAAAGAGAGTGCTGTAATCCTCGTTTGCTGCGAAGGAAACCGTGCGTTTTATCTGCTCGAAAGGAGCTTCTACGGTAGCATAGTAGATATTGACAGTGTTTACACCGTCAGCGGTATCTATAGCGATATAGAAATACTGATAAGGGTTGAGATGATCGAGTGTTTCGGTCACCACGTAGGTGTTGATCTCATAGAGTCCGCGCACGGCAAAAGCTGCATATTTATAATATTTCAGTTCCCCTACCTGCGCGCTTGCATAGGAGAGATCGGTCGCCTTGCTCACCTTTTCCCATTTGACGGAGAGCGCCTCGGATCGCATAGGCTTTTTTGTTATGAGCTGAGTAAAGTCGAACGATGCCTTGTTGAAATTGAGATTCCCCTTTGCGACGCCAAGTCTGTTGAGTCCGCTTTCATCAGAGTTCACGGTTAAAGAGTCGTTGTAGGTTACGTATTCGATCTTTTTCGGATTCTCTTCGCTGTACTCATATTTGAGAGTTACCTCTTTGACGTAGGATTCTCCGCTCGCATCCTTATGGACTATGTATCCCTTGTCAGTGCCTGTGATTACGAGGTATTCCTCATACTTGTATTCTTCGTCATTCACATAGTCATATGTTTTCGGTGTGACGTTTTCCTTGCGCTCATGCGTGGGGGTGTACGTGTACCTAGTGAGCTTGTATGTGCCTTTGAGATTACTCATTCTCTGAGCTGATATTACGAAACAGCCCGTAAAGGATAATGCCAACGCCATAACAAGCACAAGTGCAATCAGGTGCTTAATTTTTTTCATATTATCCTCCTTCTATATTTTGCGGTGTACCGCATTTTTTCTTCTGATCACCTCAATTTTATCATAAAAGGAATACTTTGTCAATAAAGATATATGCGATTTAATGATATATAAGATTTTAGGAAAGTGTAAACAACTTGGGTGTCTTTATAAGCACACAAAAAACGTGCAAAAAAGATGGCTGACAAAGAAACTTTTAAAAACCTGAAAAAACACATAAAAAATGCTTGACAAATCATAAAAAACTTGATATAATACTATGGCAGACTACGGAGAAGGTCCGATTTGCGACACAATTTTATACTTATTGGTGTGGAGTAGTACTCAAGTGGTGAAGAGGCGCCCCTGCTAAGGGTGTAGGTCGGCTATACCGGCGCGAGAGTTCAAATCTCTCCTGCTCCGCCAAAAATAAGGAATGTCCTTTTGGGCATTCCTTATTTTTTCTTTTGGCGAGAGCAGGAGAGATTTGCCCCCTGTCGCCCGGAGTTGCGTAGCAACCTCCGGCGCAGATAAGCAAGCGAAAGCGTATCGTGGAGCTCGCTCACCAGGACGCTCGCGCCGCTTGCTCCTAACAGGAGCATAGTTCAAATCGGCTACAAATCGCATTAAGCATTAATCGAGCCTGACAGTCACATTCGTGGCTGCCTTTTTCTGCTTTTTGGTCAGTAGAGAATGAAAGTAATGAATAAAATGGCTAATAATTGAGTGGCTTGTGGCGGATACGGACGTTATATTGAACGGCAGATGCTTGCGCTTTAGTCTGCACTATATTCTTGATGCGCTCTTTAAAATACCACAAAACAAAGAAAAGTACAATGAATGTACCGCAAATTTTGGTAGTATCATTGTACTTTTGCTATTTAATTCCTTGCGTTTTATCTTGCGAGATAGTGGTTGTATGTTTTTGCCGAGCAGGCTCTACCTCTATTGCTTAGCCCTTATTTATTCCTTTTTTGTAGCATCTGTGACACATAGCGATATATGAATCGTTACCGCCGAGCATGACTTGGCTACCTTGTGTTACAATCCTGCCGTTTTCATCGATTCTCGCGTTAACGCTCGCTTTTTTTCCGCAGGAGCAGATGGTTTTTATCTCCGAGATGGAGTCAGCAAGCTCAAAAAGACGCATTGAGCCGGGGAAAAGCTTGGTCAGGAAGTCGGTGCGCAGACCGAAACAGAGGACAGGCACGTCAAGTTCATCAACTATGCGGCGCATCTGATCTATGTTTTCGGGCGTGAAGAATTGACACTCGTCGCTGATTATGACGTCTGCGCGGTGTTCCTCTTTTGTAAACATATCGTAGATGTTGTCCTCGGGGGCTACGGTGGTACATTCTGCCGCGAGGCCTATTCTCGATTTAAGAATGACCGCTCCGTCACGGTCGTCGAGCGCGGGTTTTATGAGCCATACCCTCATGCCTCTTTCCTCGTAGTTGAACTTGGTTATGAGTGCCTGGGCAGTCTTGCTTGATCCCATTGCGCCGTATTTGAAGTAAAGCTTTGCCATTTTCGCCTCCGAATTTTCTTTTTTTGCGGTAAAACCGCGTAAATCACCCCGAAATCCTTAAATTTAAGGATCGGGTACACTTTCATGCATTATTCTATCACAAAATAGCGCAGAATAAAAGAGAAGGGCGCAAAAATCGGCAAATTGCCGAGAAAAATCGTTAGTGTGACGAAATTTCAAAAAACGGTGGAAATTTCATAAAAAATGTGCTACAATGGTAAAGCACATTAAAATGTGCGAATAAATAAAGAGGGGAGAGAAGTGTATGAAGCTTATAATAGCCGAGAAGCCGAGCTTGGCGCGCAACATTGTCGCGGGCATTGGCAAGATGGATAAAAAAGACGGCTTTTATATCAATTCGGATTATATCGTCACGTGGGCATTCGGCCATCTCTTCTCCCTTGTTGACATAGAGAGCTATACCGGTACTGATGAGACTCGCTGGACGCTCGATAATCTGCCGTGCTTCCCCGAGGAATTCCGCTTCGAGCTCCGCAAGGCAGAGGGCAAAAAGACGGTGGACTCAGGTGTGAAAAAGCAGTTCAAGATCATTGAAACTCTCGCCAACCGTCAGGACGTCGACACCATAGTGAATGCAGGAGACGCGGATCGCGAAGGTGAGATAATAGTCAGACTTTGCGTCGATAACGCGCTGAAGAGTGAGAAGGCAAAAAAACGCCTTTGGCTGCCTGACCAGACTCCCGAGACTGTCAGACGCGCTCTCGCGGAAATGAAGGATGAAACGGAGTACGACAGCCTCGCTGCAGAGGGCCTGGCGCGTACTTATATCGATTGGTTATACGGCGTTAATCTGACACGGTATGCCACTATTAAAACGGGTAAGCTCCTTAGAGTAGGCCGTGTCATAGTCCCTATCGTCAAGGCTATCTATGACAGGGATATGGAAATACGCAATTTTACACCTGAAAAATACTACGTTATATCAAGCAGTGCTAAGACACACGATGAGAAAATAGAGCTCACAAGCAAACAAAAGTTTACAAAAGATGAGCTAACAAAGGCTGAAGAGCTCGCAAGCCTATACAACGAGGCGGGAGCTACCGTCACAAGTGTAGAGAGTAAAAATGATAAGATCCTCCCCGGAAAGCTCTATTCTCTTTCCACTCTGCAGAACGTACTCGGCAAGAAGTACAAGATGTCTATGGCGGAGAGTCTTAAGATAATTCAGAAGCTCTACGAGGACGGATATCTCACCTATCCCCGTACAAACTCCGAGTATCTCGCCACGGCTGAAAAAGATAAAATGAAGGCTATAATCTCAAACGTAGGCAAGCTCGGATATCCGGTTAAATTCAAGGACTCGAAGTATATCTTTGACGACTCCAAGATAGAGTCGCACTCTGCTCTGACTCCTACCTATAAGATTCCTAATAAGGATAAGCTCACAGAACGTGAGAATCAGGTGTACTCCACCGTTTTCCGTCGCTTTGTCGCGGTGTTCTGCGCAGAGGACTGCGTCGCAGAGAAGAGTGAGATCAAGATAAAGGTCGGCGAATACGAGGAATTTTCCCTTAAGGGAACGGTTATACTCGAGCCCGGCTGGACTAAGTATGACGACTATACCGCAAAGGATAAGATCCTGCCAAAGCTTGAAGTGGGAGAGTCGGTGGTCCTTGACTTCAAGCCGGTGGAAAAGGAGACTACACCGCCAAAGCATTACACGATAGAAACTTTAAATAAATACCTCAAAAATCCCTTCAAGGACGATAAAGCGAAGGCCAAAGAGCTTGAGGAGAGTGGCGAGGTAGACGATGCCGACGATTATAAGGCTATTTTTGAGGGACTTGAGCTTGGCACAGAGGCTACGAGGACCGGTATTATAGACAACGCGAAAAAAAGCGGATATATCGACCTCAAAAAAGACGTTTACACCATTCTTCCGGGTGGCGAATTTCTCATGGAATCCATCGCTCGCCTCGGTATAGTTATGGATAAATACAAGACCTCAGAGCTCGGAAAGGCGCTCAAAAAGGTGTTCCGCGCGGAGATGAGTATAGACGAGTCTGTAAGACTCGCCCAGCGGGAGATCGCTGCCGTATTTGCCGATCGACAGAATAATCCGCCTATGCCCAAGGTTGACACCGGTAAGCTCGGACAGATAGTTGGTCCTTGCCCTCTTTGCGGCAGAAACGTGGTAAGAGGCAAGTATAATTACGGCTGTATGGGCTACTCCAACGGCTGTAATTTCAAGATGGGTGTCAGCATTTGCAGACGCGATATTCCCATCACAGAGGCGGCGCGCCTTCTCGCTACGGGATCGACCGCGCTGCTGACGGATTTCGTGTCTAAGAACGGCAAGCGTTTTAAGGCAAAGCTCGTCTTGAAGGATAGGGAAGTCGTATTCAAATTTGATTAACCTTATATAATGAGCGGGCCCGGATGGGCTCGCTTTTTTACGTCATCGGCACGAAATATTCTGTACCTTTTGACCGTCGGGGCGGCTCTCGACGACAGGCGTTTATCACTCTCAAATTCTCCCAATTAATAATACACGTTTGCGGCAGCGGTGTTACGGAATGGCGCGTGGGTTAACCATCTGAAATGACTGATTTTCAGCCGCGTTTTTTTCATTTTTACAAAACTGACAAATATTCTCTTTAAAATTCTCCGAAATCAACAAAACGCCATCGGCAAAATGCACAAATTATTTCCTTTATAATAAGCATTTTTAATGAAAATTAAATTAATGATTCAAACCTATAGACACTTTATTAATAATTGTGTTATAATTGGTACGGTAAGCTTTAAGGCACGTTTACCTAAAGACTTAAAATAAAAAAAGGAGAAAACGAAAATGAAAAAGGTTTCTTTGTTGATCTTCGTATCACTGATCCTTTTACTCGCATTCACGTCTTGTAGCATCATCTTCGGCCCCTCTGAGGACCCGAAGCCCGAGCACGAGCATGAATGGACTGAAGCTACATGTGAAGCACCTAAGACTTGTGCTACATGTGGTGATGTTGAGGGCGCGGCTCTCGGCCATGATTGGGCTGAGGCTACTTGTACCGCTCCCAAGACTTGTAAGACTTGCGAGAAGACTGAGGGTGAAGCTCTTGGTCACGATTGGGCAGCTGCAGATTGCACTACTCCCAAGACTTGTAAGACTTGCGGCGAGACCGATGGCGCAGCTCTCGGTCATAACTGGGACGATGCAACTTGCACCGATCCTAAGACTTGTAAAACTTGCGGCGCTACAGAGGGCGAAGCAAAAGGCCATACTTGGTCTGATCCCACCTGTACCGCTCCTAAGACCTGTACCGCTTGTGGCGCAACCGAGGGCGCAGCTCTTGGCCACACCGAGGAAGTAGTTCCCGGTAAGGCTGCCACCTGTACTGCTACCGGTCTTACCGAAGGCAAGAAGTGCTCCGTTTGCGGAGAGACACTTGTTGCTCAGGAAATAATTCCTGTGTTGGACCACACCGAGGAAGTAGTTCCCGGTAAGGATGCAACCTGTACCGAATCCGGTCTCACCGAAGGTAAGAAGTGCTCCGTTTGTGGCGAGACTATCGTAGCTCAGACTGAAATTCCTAAACTCGGTCACACCGAGGAGACTCTTGAGGCTGTAGATGCAACTTGTACCTCTACCGGTCTCACCGAAGGTAAGAAGTGCTCCGTTTGCGGAGAGATACTTGTTGCTCAGGAAACCATCCCTGCTCTCGACCACATTCCTATGGAAGCCGGCGAAGAGAACAGAGTAGAGCCCTCTTGTAAGGCTCCCGGCGGATATGACACTGTTGTAAGATGCTTCATCTGTGACGGTATCATTTCTTCCGTACATACCGAGCTTGCTCAGCTTGAGCACGTTTTCGGCGAATACGTTTACAACAACGATGCAACCTGTGAAAACGACGGTACCGAGACTGCCACCTGTACTCTTCTTGTATGTGGCGGCGTTCAGGATACTCGCGTTAAGGAAGGCACCAAGCTTGGTCACGAGATGCCTGCTGATGCAGTATGTGGCGAGCATTGGAACTGCGTAAGATTCGACGAGTGCGGATACACCTCTCCCGAGCCTCTCGCTCACGACTATGCAGATGCTACCTGTCAGGTTCTCGCAACCTGTAAGAACTGTGGCGCGACCACCGGCGAGCTTGCTCCCTGTGTTCCCGGCGCAGCAGTAGAAGAGAATCGTGTAGCTCCCCAGTGTGAGGTTGCAGGTTCTTACGATCTCGTTACCTACTGTACTGTTTGTGGTGCTGAATGCTCCAGAGAAGCTCAGACTATTGATGCTACCGGACATAAGATGGCTCCCGCTACCTGTGACGCTCCTTCCACTTGTGAGAACGGATGCGGCAAGACCGAGGGCGAGGCTATTGCTAACCACACTCCCGTTGCTACATTGTTTGACGGTGTACTCACCTACAAGTGTACTACTTGTGATGACTCCTTCACTACCGAGCAGCTCATTACTTATGTTGGTAACGATAAGGCGGATCTCTTCTTCACTAAGAACGGTGATCCTACAGTATCTATAGTAGACGGTGCGTACTACATCCAGGCAGGTGAGGTAAGATCTCAGTACATGATCTACGGTCCTTCCAACGATAGAAACCACCCCAACACTATGACCGGTTGGAATAGCACCAACGAGTCCTTCGGTGTATTCTCCTTCCGTATTCAGCTTGGTAATATCACCGAGCATGTGCGCTTCATCGTTATGTCCTCCCGTAACAATCCCAACTGGGATGCTAACAAGCTTCCCGACGCAGGCGATGGTTGGAGCGGCAACTCTCTTGACTTGCTCTCTATTACTCCCAACGGTGATGGAACATTCGAGATCGCTGGCAGAAATATAACCTCTAACACCTTCGCTACCGTTTCCGGTGATGAGTGGGTTGACGTTAAGATGTTCATGCAGATCACTACAGAAGGCCTCTTCACTGTCAGCTACTACATCGACGGCGAGTTTATGAACACTTACACAAGAGATCTTCTTGATCCCGCAACTACTCAGACAATCAAGAATCTCGACATTAACAACTTCTACATTTGCGGCTGGACTGCTCCCGGCACCGGCTTTGCAATTGACGATATGTACTTCGGTTATGCTAAGAACCAGGAATGGCTCTTCGACGAGCACGAGCACAGATGGGCAGACGCTGACTGCGAATCTCCTAAGCACTGTACCGCTTGTGGCCTTACCGAAGGCTCCGCTCTCGGTCACACCGAGGCAACCAGAAACGAGAACGTTGTAGCTCCTGACTGTGTAAACACAGGTTCTCACGACGTAGTTACATACTGTACCGTATGTAATAAGGAACTTGGTAGAGAGACCGTTGTTGATGCAGCTCTCGGCCACACTCCCGGCGAGGTTGTAATTGAAAACAACGTAGATCCTACCTGCGTACTTGACGGTAAGTATGACGAAGTTCAGTACTGTACCGTATGTACCAAGGAAGCTAACAGAAAGACCGTTACTGTTCCCGCTACCGGACACACAGAAGTAGCAGTTCCCGGTAAGGATGCAACCTGTACCGAACCCGGTCTTACCGAGGGTAAGGTTTGTTCCGTTTGTGACGCAACTCTTGTTGCACAGGAAGTAATTCCCGCTAAGGGACATACAGAAGAAGTAGTTCCCGGTAAGGACGCTACCTGTACCGCTACCGGTCTCACCGAAGGCAAGGTTTGTTCCGTTTGTGACGCAACTCTTGTTGCACAGGTTGAGATTCCCGTAGTAGCTCATACCTATGACAATGACGAAGATGCTGATTGTAACGTTTGCGGATACACCCGTGACGTAGCATGTACGCATGAAAACACCACTACCCTTGATGCTGTAGCAGCTACTTGTACCGCTACCGGTCTTACCGAGGGTAAGAAGTGTAATGACTGTGGCGAAACTATCACCGCTCAGGAAGTAGTTCCCGCACTCGGTCACCTTAATGACATAACCCTTGATGCTGTAGCAGCTACTTGTACCGCTACCGGTCTTACCGAGGGTGTTAAGTGCTCCAGATGTGAAGAAACCACCACTGCTCAGGTAGAGGTTCCCGCACTCGGTCACCTTAACGACGTAACCATTCCCGCTGTGGATGCTACTTGTACCGCTACCGGTCTTACCGCAGGTATTAAGTGCTCCAGATGTGGTGAAACCACTACCGCTCAGACTGAGGTTGCAGCGCTTGGTCACTCCTTCAACAACTATGTTAAGGATAACAACGCTACCTGTCTTGCTGACGGTACTAAGACCTCTAAGTGCGACCGTTGTGATGTAACTGATTCCATCACCGACGAGGGCACTAAGCTCGATCATACTCCCGGCGAGGCAGTTAAGGAAAACGTTGTAGCTCCTACTTGCTCCGTTAAGGGTAGCCACGACGAGGTTGTTAACTGCTCTGCATGTGGCACTGAGCTCTCCAGAACTACCGTTGAGGATGCAACTCTCGCTCACACCTGGTCCGGCGCACCTACCTGCGTATCCGGTAAGACCTGTACCGTTTGCGGCGCATCCGATCCTCAGCTCAATCCTAACGGACATAACCTCCAGGCTACACACGATGGCGGCAAGCTCTTCTACGCTTGTCAGCTTTGTGACTACAGATTCGATGTTGAAACCTTCGTATACCACGACGGTAGCAACGCAAGTCTTCCCGGCTCCAATTACGTCGGCGGAAACTCCAAGTACAACAATGGTACTAACAATTACGCTTCCAATGGCGAATACGTTTACGCTATTACCGACATAGACGCAGCTGTTGACACCGACTCTCAGATGCAGCTCTGGGTACCCGGTATTAAGGACGGCAACGGCACCTTCAAGGGCTTCAGCCTTAATAACGCTGCAGTAGGTGCACTCTCTCTTAAGACCAAGCTTAGTCTTACTAACGCTGCTGATGCATTTACTCTTAAGCTCGTTGAGAGCGGCTGGGGTGCAGCAGGATGTATCGACATCAACCTGCTTTCATTCACTCCCGTATTCGACGCTAATAAGACAACCTTCCAGGGTAAGATCAACGTTTACGGCTACAGCAACGTTGCAGGCGATAACGGCCAAACTCTTCTCACAACTCTTACAGTAGATGCTGAGAACTGGACTGAGTGGGTAGACATCAAGGTTATGCTCACTATGAATACCGAGACCGGTAACCTCGACGCACTCTACTATATCAACGGTGCGTTCGTACACGCAGGTACCAAGAAGGTTACTACTACCGGACAGTCTATTTGTTCCGTATACGCTAACCTTAACGCTTGGAACAAGGGCACCGGTGTAATGCTCGATGACATCGCTTTCGGTTACACCGCTCATAGACACGACCTTGTTCCCGAGGTTATAAACGGTGTTGTTGTATATGCATGTGATTGCGGTACTACCTTCCAGCTCACAGAATACCGTGAGTGGAACGGCGACGGCAATGATTCCAACTTCTCTCACTCTGCTAACGGTAAGTGGAACACCGTATATGAGGACGGCGCGTTCGGCTTCATGTTCCAGCCTGTAACAGAATCCGATTGGAAGAATTACAACGGTTTAGGCGGCCAGATGCAGCCTTGGCTCCCCGATAGTCAAAGAAATCAGCACACTCTTCCCGACTTCTCTTGCGCAAGCAACGCAGTTGGCGTTATCGCCTTCGACATAAAGACCAGCATGGCAAGCTGTGAAACTGCTCAGAGCAATCTCGGTCTTGGTGTCGGTAAGCCCAGAAACGCTTCTGACTGGAATGACGGTGGCTCTTGGACCGATGACTTCATGACTATTCTTACAATTAGTGGATACAATGAAGCAGGTATCCAAGTTAAGGGCGGTGTTAACAGCGGACTTCAGCTTGCTACCATTCCTGCAGCAGAAAACGGTTGGTCCGAGTGGTTCAACGTTATGATCGTTATCGACCTTGACGTTGATGGCACTATGACTACTTATTACTACATCAACGGTGCACTTACAGGCACTGATACCAGAAATCTTGGCACACCTGCAGCTGACGGCAGATACCTTAATCCTCAGAAGATTGAGGCATTCCAGCTCTCCGGTTGGACCTATGCAGCTGAGACCGGTGTTATGCTTGATAACATGTACTTCGGTTACACCGCTAACGGTCACAACACTCTTGACGGACAGAGACACCAGCTCACCGAGACTACCTGTGGCGAGAAGTCCACTTGTACATGTGGCTGGAGTGGCTACACTGTGGCTCACACCTTCGAAAGCGCATGTTCTCCCGTATGTAGCGAATGCGGACTTGCAAATCATGCTCCCGCTACTCACGCATCTCTCACTACCGCAGTTGTAGACGGCAAGGTAACTTATACCTGCTCCGACTGTAACTACTACTATGCAGCTGATAACCACGTTCTCTACTACGACGGCAATTCTGAGATCGGCGTATTCGCTAAGAATGGCGATATGGTCAGCGAAGTTGTAGACGGCGTTAACCACGTTTACCTTAAGGATACCGACGGTAATCATTTTGCTGCAAACGGCGACCAGTATATGATGTGGGTTCCTTCCCAGTCTACTCCCGCCGAGTTCGACGGCTTCACCTGCGCTAACAACGCTTTGGGCTTTGTTTCCTTCAAGATCAACGCTTACACCGACTCCTCAACAGGCATTGAGTTCAAGGTTAACGATGCAAGAGGCACATCCGCCTTCGACTGGTCTAAGACCTCAGTTGGTATCTTTAAAATCATGCCCGTTACCTCTGATAGCCAGACTACCGTTAATATCACAGGTCTCAACGGTGCCGCTCTCACCACTCTTACTCTCCCCGAGGGTAGCAAGTGGACCGGTTGGCTTGACGTTGTAATTCTCATCAAGCTTTCTGACAGCAATATGATGTCTGTTGATTATTACATCAACGGTCAGTACGTTGGCAACCTTACCAACAGTATGCTCATCAACACCAACAAGATCAGTTCTCTCTACCTCAACGGTTACACCAAGGGTGAGGGCACAGGTTACTACCTTGATGACGTTGCATTCGGTTACACTCTCGGCGGTATGCACGAGGTTATTCCTGCCGAAGAGCCCATCTACAAGAATGAAATAGCTAAGGAAGAAGTTACTAATGAGCTTCTTACCGCTATCGTAACCAATAAGATCAAGCAGTGGGATCAGTCCGATGATCACAACGTTCACACCGGTACTCCCGTATACGTAGTTGCTGATATGAACGGCGAGGATGTTCAGGCTCTTTACTTCTCCAAGACTACTCCTTGGGTAGGCGACGAGGGCGAGCAGTTCTCCGAGTTCAGATTCGACGTTGACGGTTCCAAGAAAGCTGCTTCCATTTCCTTCGATTACCTTGCAAAGGGTACCGTAGAGACCAATGACAGATATGAGTTCACCGACCTTGAGGGCAACAAGTTCTTCGCTGACGCTTACGTTCAGATCAAGACTCCCGCTACTCATCCCGGCGCAGGTGACAACTATCCCGAGCTTTCCGGAACAGAGCTCACTCTCGACGGTGAATGGCACACCATGACCTACACCTTCGCAGAGCCCCTTGAGATCATCAACATTCTCTTCAACCTCTATCACTTCCAGGGCGAGCTCCTTGTAGCTAACCTTGAGGTAGAGTTTGCTGCAGAGCCCTTCTACAAGAATGAAATAGCTAAGGAAGAAGTTACTAATGAGCTTCTTACCGCTATCGTAGATTCTAAGTTCAAGCAGTGCGACCAGTGCACCACTGTTAACGCACAGGGCGGTACTCCCGTATACGTAGTTGCTGATAAGAACGGCGAGGACGTTCAGGCACTCTACGTTTCCAGAACCTACGCTTGGGACGGCACTGAGGCTGAGCAGTTCACTGAGTTCAGATTTGACGTTGTTGGTAAGGCTACCTCCATTACCTTCGATTACAAGGCAAAGGGTACCGTAGAGACCAATGACAGATATGAGTTCACCGACCTTGAGGGCAACAAGTTCTATGCTGACGCTTACGTTCAGATCAAGACTCCCGATACTCATCCCGGTGCAGGTGACAACTATCCTGAGCTTTCCGGAACAGAGCTCACTCTCGACGGTGAATGGCACACCATGACCTACACCTTCGCAGAGCCCACCGATATCATCAACATTCTCTTCAACCTCTATCACTTCCAGGGCGAGCTCCTTGTAGCTAACCTCAACGTGACCTTCGAGGCATAAGAGAATAAAACAAAAATAACCAAACCGAAAGGTTTGATCCTCTACCTTGATAGGTAGATAAGGGAAGAGCCCGCGAGAAATCGCGGGCTCTTTTGCGTTTAAAATAGGAGAGAAGCGGGAAGTGGAAAGTAGAAAGTGGAAAATTTAAAGTTGAAAATGGAAAGTGGAAAAATGAAAGTTGAAAAACAACGTGAGTTAAACGAAAGGATGGCAAAAAAGGATTTCATTTGGAGTGCAGCCCTCTTATTAGGCTGGAGAAGGCTTGCGAAGGCTTTCACTACGGGAGAGGACTTAATTATGCATTTTGCAATATGAGTTATGCATTTACGCACCAACTTTCCATTCTCCACTTTTCATTTTACTCTTGCATACTCCTCATTCGTCATACTCGTCGACACAGCCACTCGTATGACACCTTCCCCGCAGGAGAAGGCTTAATAAGCACAAAAAAGGATAGAGAACCGAGATTCTCTATCCTTATTATATTAAATATGTAAAATGATTTGATTATCTTCTTCTGCGCTTATACCAGGGAGTGGTGGTCGCAGGAGCTGCGAGAGCTATGAGGCAAATGATGATCACGATGACACACGCGCCTACGATAGCGTATGTAGTGTATGCAGGGGGGAACTGAACCTTTACGAACTCACCCTCTGTGCCACAGGTCTTACAGATCTGCTTTACGATTGCAGCCTTAGGATCGTCATTGGGATAGAAGTCGTGACCGTGAGGAGCAATTTCGTTGCTCTTTCTGGAAAGCTCTTCGTCACATACTGTACAGTATACTACGGCATCGTACTTGCCGGTGTTTACACAGTCAGGCTCTACTCTGTTTTCTACAACAGCAGCACCTGCGGTATGTCCGAGTGCGGGGATTTCAACAGACTCTCTGGAGCACTCTCCATTACAGTTAATACAGTATACTACGCTATCATAGCTACCGGTATTTACACAGTCGGGCTCAATGCGATTCTCTTCTACAGCCTCGCCGTTAACGTGGGCTCTAAGTGAACCGTAAGATGCGCCACATCTGGTGCACACTTTCTTGTCAGTACAGGTTGCTACACCTCCGGTGTGACCAAGGGAGGAAATACTTTTCTGAGTTTTGGAGAGTTGTGCGTTACAATCGGTACAGTAAACTACGCTGTCGTAGCTACCGCGAGTTGTACAGGTGGGCTCAACTATATTCTCCTGAACTGCAGCACCTGCAGTATGTCCCTTTGCAGAAACAACGGTAGTATCTCTGTCGAGCTCTACGTCACATACAGAGCAGTAAACTACAGTGTCATAGCTACCGTCAGTTACACAATCGGGAGCTATGTTATTCTCGGTTACAGGAGCAGCCTCGGTGTGTCCGAGCTTGGGAACAACGGTAGTATCTCTGTCGAGCTCTTCGTCTCATACAGAGCAGTAAACTACGGTGTCATAGCTACCGTCAGTTACACAATCGGGAGCTACGTTATTCTCGGTTACAGGAGCAGCCTCGGTGTGTCCGAGCTTGGGAACAACGGTAGTATCTCTGTCGAGCTCTACGTCGCATACAGAGCAGTAAACTAC
>JAFVYL010000042.1 GCA_017508665.1 Clostridia bacterium
ATCCACGGGACCCATTTATGGGTAGTAAGTAAAAGTTGCATGGCTGGCAGGCCAATCTAAAACGCACTTGTGCGTAGCCAGTAACATTTAGGGTTTTACCCGAAACTGAAATACCCCCCGTTTGACGGGGGGATCTTTATTATAGTAATAATATTGGTTATTAAGTATTATTCTTATGTATTATTGACATATTGAAACAATAGTGATATAATGAAAAACGAGCATGAATTAATCAATTGACATGCATTAATAAAATTTGAGGTGAGAATATGAAAAGAATTATTTCACTTGTATGCTTGCTTTCGATGCTGGTTGTCGCATTTGCATCATGCGATCTTCTTGGTATTGGCAATCATGAACACGTATTTTCCGAAGAGTGGACGATGGACAGTGATTATCATTGGTATGCATGTACCGTTGATGATAACTGCAAGGCGTACACCGGCCGTACTCTTCACGATTTCGCACCCGATCTCGATGAGAATGGCAATACAGTCAATGTCTGCAAGGTTTGCGGATACAAGAATGACAGAGTAAGCACCGCGGCAGATCACGAGCATACTTTCGGCACTGAGTATACATCCAGTGATAACTTCCACTGGTATGAGTGTACCGTAGACGGTTGCTATGAAACCTCCAAGAGCAGGGAGCATCAGTTTGGCAATCCCGAAACCAACTATGCTGATGGCAAGATGACTGTAACATATACTTGCGTAGACTGTGGATTTGTAAAGTCTCAGACCTCTGCTGTGGATGCGAAGGTTGACAGCTCGGTTGAGTGGGATGCACTCTTTAGCAGCTTCAAGCTTACTAACTTCACTATGCACGTATATATGACGGATGGAGTGGAAACTCAGCATAATCATTGTATCGTTTCTGAAGATGCACTTTATTATCACATTCCCGATTCTATAGAAATGTATATCGTTAAAGTGGACGGTGAGTGGGTAGGATATCGTCAGCATGAATATAATGTTGGTGAAAAGTTCAAATCTATTGAAGGCACTCAGGATGAACTTAAAACAACATGTGAGAATTACTCCAGAGAGACTATTCTTCAAATATCCTTTGCGGAGAACTTTGACAAGTTCGTTTATAACGAAGCAGAGGGTACCTACACCGCCACAGAGACAATTACCGCGACATATTATGACCGTTCCGGCAATCCTGCAGGCGAGCTTTACTGCTTCAACAGTGTTGTAAAGGTTGCTGACGGCGAGATCCTTTATATATCTTCCAGCTATAAGTTCGATGAAGCGGAAAGCAATATCCAATATTCCTTCATCTATGAAAACATCGGCATTTCCGAGGTCAGCATTCCTCAGTACGTTATCGATGAGGCAACTGCATAACAGTTTAAAATAATCAGAAGGGCTGCGATAAAATTTCGCAGCCTTTTTTATTTACGTAGAGGTTAATGCAAATAAAAAAATATTCAAAAAACATCTTGACAAACAGAATTCATCGGAGTATAATGTTATACGGTTAGCAAAGGCTAACTGAAAAGTAATCTTTTACATATGGAGTAAATTATGACCTTACTTAACGCCGAGGAGGGCAGAGAATATACCGTGGTCAGCATCAACACCGATGATGAAGAGCTCAATTCATTTCTCTTTTCACTCGGTTGCTATAGCGGTGAGCCTATAACGGTCATCAAGAGACGCAAGCACGGCTCGGTCATCTCTATCAAGGATGGCAGATATAGCATTGATAATGCGCTCGCTGATGCGATTGCAGTAGAATAACAAGTCATTGATGCGCGTCGGTGACTTTACTATTTGCCTATCGGTTAGCATAGACTAACTTGATAGCTATCCAAATATAAAAGGAGAAAACCTGATGAGAATAGCTCTGGCAGGAAACCCTAATAGCGGTAAAACGACTATGTTTAACGCGCTCACGGGTAGTAGTGAGAGAGTAGGAAACTGGGCGGGTGTTACCGTTGAGAAAAAAGAGCACGCTATAAAAAAAGCATATTCCGGACAAGAAAAGCTGATAGCAGTCGATCTTCCCGGCGCGTACTCTATGTCTCCGTTCACAGCGGAGGAAAGCATAGCGTCCTCTTACGTCAAGAAAAATAACCCTGACGTTATCATAAACATTGTGGATGCGACTAACCTTTCAAGAAGCCTTTTCTTTACTACACAGCTTCTTGAGATAGGTATACCTATGGTGGTCGCTCTCAACAAGACGGATACTAATAAGAAAAAGGATACAAAGATAGATGCGAAGGCTCTCGCAGAGCTTCTGCATTGTCCGGTAATAGAAACCGTTTCCACTACTTCGGAGGGCCTCTCGGACGTTGTCAGAGCGGCTGTAGAACGCGTGGGTGGGAAGCAGATCGCTCCTTATACTGATACCGATGTAGACCTTACAGATAAGGCATCGGTTGAGGCAGCTGACAGACGCAGATACTCCTTTGTAAATTCTATAGTTGAACGTGTAGAAACGAGAAAGATATATACGAATCAGAAAAATGCACAGGATAAGCTCGATGACGTGCTTACCAATAAGTGGCTTGGCATACCGATTTTCGCAGTAGTGATGTTTCTTGTCTTCCAGATATCTCAGTCATGGCTTGGTGCATGGATCGCAGAAGGCTATGAGTTTTCAAACGGAACTGTCATTCCCGGCCTTGTAACCTTTATTGATATGTTCGGAGAGTGGGTAGGCGGCCTTTTGGAAAATGCGAACCCCTTGCTCACCTCCGTTATTGTGGACGGCATAATAGGGGGAGTGGGAGCTGTAGTGGGCTTTTTACCCCTCGTAATGGTTATGTACTTCTTGCTTGCTATTCTTGAGGACTGCGGCTATATGGCGCGCGTTACCGTCGTGCTTGATCCCATCTTCAAGAGAGTAGGCCTTTCCGGAAAGTCGGTCATTCCCTTCGTTGTGGGCACGGGCTGTGCCGTTCCCGGCGTTATGTCGTCGAGAACCATCAGAAACGAAAGGGAGAGAAGAGCTACTGCGATGCTGGCTCCTTTCATGCCCTGCGGCGCAAAGCTGCCTGTCATTTCGCTCTTTGCCGCGACCTTCTTTTCGAATCGCCGTTGGGTCGGAGTTTTAATGTACTTCGTCGGTATTATAATAATTCTTCTTTGCGCCTTGCTCATTAACGCTCTTAACGGCTATAAGCCAAGAAAGAGCTTCTTCATAATGGAGCTTCCCGAATACAAGCGTCCAAGTATAAGCAAAGCCGCCGTATCTATGTGTCAGCGCGGTTGGGCTTACATAGTTAAGGCAGGTACAGTTATTCTTGTGTGTAACTTTGCAGTACAGCTTATGCAGTCGTTCGGATGGAATCTCCAACCCGTTGAAGATGCAAGCAAGTCCATCCTTGCCTCCGTCGCAAGTCCGATAGCATATCTTATCGCTCCCGTAGTCGGCGTTGTTGCATGGCAGTTAGCCGCGGCGGCAATTACCGGATTTATTGCAAAGGAAAACGTAGTAGGTACTCTTGCAGTATGCCTTGTCGGTATGGATAATCTGATAAACGCAGAGATCGGATACACAGACTCCGGTGTTGTGGCTATCACTCAGGTAGCGGCTCTCGCGTACCTTATGTTCAACCTCTTCTCGCCACCTTGCTTTGCGGCAATAGGCGCGATGAACGCAGAGATAAAGAGCAAAGCGTGGCTCTTTGCAGGCGTTGGACTTCAGCTTTCCGTTGGATTTACGTTAGGATTCCTCGTATACTTCTTCGGCACTCTCTTGACCGGTGGCTCGTTCGTAGCGCTTTGGATGCCTATAGTCGGCTGGTCGATAATAGCGGGAATCTGCGTGATTTTCTCGGTTGCTATCATCAGAAAGAGAAAAGAGGTTGCCTCTCTCAGGGCAAAGAAAGAGGGGGTGACTGTCTGATATGCAGCCTATTGACGTTGTAGTTATCCTGATCATAGCGGCTATAATCGGCGGCGCATCTTACTATATATACCGAGCAAAGAAAAACGGTAAGAAGTGCATCGGATGTCCGAGTTGCTCCTCTTGTACGGGAAAATGCTCATCCTGTAAATGTGATTGCAAAAATACAAACAAAAACACGGAGTCTTAAACTCCGTGTTTTTTATTATAAAAGCAAAATATTATTTGCAAATATGACGTTTTAAAGCCTCGAAAGACTCGTCGGAAATGTGATGCTCTATCTTGCATGCATCACTCGAGGCTATCTCGGAATCTACTCCTAGGCTCACTAAAAAGTCTGTCAGCAGCTTGTGACGGTCGTACATCTTTACAGCTACCTCGCGTCCTACGTCGGTGAGTGTGAGATATCCGTCTTTATCGACGTTGATGTATCCGCCGCTCTTCAAGAGTCCGACGGCACGGCTGACGCTCGGCTTAGAAAATCCCATATGCTCACATACGTCAATAGAGCGTACGTGGGGATTTTCCTGCGTCAGAAGATATATTGTTTCGAGGTACATTTCACCTGATTCCAAAAGTCGCATAAAGCACTCGCTTTCTAACAGAAGCACTCCTTATAATGTGCGATTGCCTCTGCAATTATTTTTACTGCATCATCTCTTGAGCACACCTCATCTACTGCGGTATCCTTATTCTCGAGATTCTTATATACGGAGAAGAAGTGACACATTTCGTCGAAGATATGCTTAGGGAGTTCATCTATCGTCTTATACTGATTATAGTTGGGATCGTTGAAGGGGATCGCGATTATTTTCTCGTCATTTCTTCCGTTGTCGATCATCGAGATCACTCCTATGGGGTAGGCTCTCACGAGTGACATCGGCTCGAGCGGCTCCGCGCAGATCAGAAGTACGTCAAGAGGGTCTCCATCGTCGCCATAGGTCCTCGGTATGAAGCCGTAATTGGCGGGGTAGTGGGTGGACGTGTAGAGTATTCTGTCGAGTATTATCAGACCGGTTTCCTTGTCAAGCTCATATTTTTTCTTACTGCCCTTAGAAATCTCAATAACACATATGAAATCCTCGGGGGCGATTCTTTTAGGCGATATATCGTGCCAGATATTAGACATTTCATACCTTCCTTTCTCAGATTGATTAATTCTTAGTTTTAATATTATACAATAAAGCGGGTAAAAAGTCAAGGGGGGAGATTAATGGAGCGTATAAGCTGCAGCAAACTAAAAAAAGACTTGCCAAGCGGCAAGCCTTTTTTATGTACTGATTAGTCAGCAAAGAAGGTAATTCTGTCGTTAAGAACTTCGGTCACAAGGTCGGCAACCCAAATTACGAAATCAACGGGAGGAATCAAGCCGAGAAGACCTACAACAAGAGTTGTGGTATTCTTGGTCTCGGTGTAGCGGACAACTCTGTAGATACCGCCTACAATCCAACCGAGGAAAACGATGAGAAGAACCTTTGCAATCTTAGGAAGACCCTCAAACACAGAGGTGAGCGAATTGTTAGATGCCATTTTCTTTCTCCTTTTAAAAATATTGCAATTAACTTGCTGAGATAAGTATAGCACAGCATTGTATCATTTTCAAGAGAAAAATGAAATTTTTTGCAGTTGCTATTCATATAAAAATATGCGTATTAACATTTTAATAGTACTGAAAGTGAAGGCGTGATGATAATCAGTATCCGCTGATGGGCAATTCGTCATTGTCCTCGCCCTTGGTTATCTCAAGGATGCGCACGTAGTAGCTCATTGTCGGACTTACCTCAACGAGTATTCTGTCGTCCTTTTTGTGTCCCATAAGAGCCGAGCCGAGGGGAGATTCCTTACTGATATATCCCTCAAGCGCGTTCTGTCTCAGCGTGGTGACTATCTGTATCTCGCGCTCCTTACCGGCCTTCTCGTTAAAGATCTTTACACGGTCAAACAGGGACACGGTATCGGCATCTCCGCCGATCTCTATCACCTTTGCCGTTCTTATCATATTCTCGAGGTAGCGGATTCTGCCTTCATTTCTGCGTTTCTCACGCTTGGCTTCCTTGTATTCCGCATTCTCGGAAAGATCGCCGAACTCGCGCGTACGTTTCATCTCCGCCATCAGCTTTGGAGCAAGTTCAACTCTGCGGTAGCGGATCTCTTCCTCCATCTTTTTTATATCAACTTCGGTTAATTCGTCGTACATATGTTTCGAAAAAATCAGTTTGTGGTATTGTCAGTATATTCGGTGGGGAGTTCAACAACAGTTGTGCCGTAGTCGGTGAATGTAAGCTTTACTGTTCCGGTTCCGCTCAGAACTAATTCTCCATCCTCGCCGCTGCTATACATATCGGAAATATAATAAAGTTCGCTGAGCTTTCCGTCTACGAACTTAACGTAAAAATCGTGTAGAGTGAAGTCGCGTCCGCCCTGATTGATGACGAAATTCTTGCCTACGTAAGCATCGGTTGCCTTGTCGTAGTTAAGATTATCGTAGATTCCTGCAAAGACGGTGGTATACTGCTGCATTACAATACTTCCGATAGGTGAGCTCTCGGGATTTGCGTCGTGTTTTGCCCAGGTGTCACCGACGGGAGAGTAGAAATAATATTTTCCGTCCTCTATGGAGCGGTATGTTGTATATCCGCTATCAAGGTCGATAGTCTGTGATTCGGTTGCGGTAGTCTTAAGCATACTTTTTGACGTAATTGACTCCTCGCCGAATTTATTTCTTGTGGAAGTCATAGTCATAGTCACGTTCGATGCCATGCCTGATTTCTCAAAAGCGGAATCCCACTCTTCCTTAGTCATTGCGCCCTGTGCGCCGCTGCCGCCGGTGCCGAGAACAGGGAGTTCAACAACAGTTGTGCCGTAGTCACAGAAGGTCATAGTAGCGTAACCCTTGCCTTGTACGACGGGTGCGCCTGTCTCATAACTGTAAGTGTCCATCACGTACTTGAGCTGATATATAAGGCCGTCACTTGTTAGCTCGATGCTAACGTAATCAAACACGCTACCGGATATTTCTACGTTTTCAGCGTAGTATACGTTGTTCTCCGCATCATAGACCATAGAGTCAAATATGGGCTCGAACTGACCTACGTACATCTGTACGAGAGCTCCGATAAGTGAATGGCTGGACATCTCGTACTTTTCCCAGCCTGCGCCGGTATTTCTGAACATGTAGGTTTTTCCATCCTCGATAGAATAGTATAACGTGTTGGATCCGGTGTTAATGTAGAGAGAGGTTGCAGTAGTCTTGAACACGGGGTATTCAAGGATCGACGTGCCATCGTTAAGCTTTTCGATTGCTTCAGCATAGATTGAGAGATTGCTGTATTTGCAGGAGCTCTCATAAGCTGCCGCTAAACCTTCTTCTTTTGGGGTATTGTTGCCGGGAAGCTCAACTACGGTCTTGCCATAGTCATAGAAGCTGAAAACTGCATCAAATTCGAGAGAGCAGGGCTTTCCGTTTTCAGTATATTCCTGCTTCATATAGCAGGAGATCTCTGCTATAGATTTGTCGGTGTTGATCTTTACCTTCGCGTTGCTTACGGTAATTTTCGCGTCGTATTCCATTACGGTTACGTTATATACGATATCCTTGGAAGAGGCGAAAATCTCTTTTTCGGCATCATAGGTGAAGTCTGCGAAGTTGTTAAGGATAGCGAGCACGGTATTCATATATACGTTACGCATAGCCGCTGTGACTTCTGCATCTCCGAAATCCTCGTATCCGTCATCGTTGATATAGGATTTGTTTCCGTCGAGCTTGCAGAGTATAGTTACCGGGGTAGATTCCTCGGGATCGGTAACGAGTATCTTGAACGTAACGTTATCGAACTTTTCCTCAGCAATAGCCGAGTTCCACTCCTCCTTTGTTATACCCTCGACAATATCGTCGGGAATTACATCTTCACCGCCCTTGAACTTATCGATAATTTCGGTGAGTTGGTCGCAGGATGCGAATGCAAATGCCATACATAAGCAGAGCATAAGCGCAAGAATTTTCTTAAAAGTCATGATAATATCCTCCTTATTATGATAGTATCATAATATCACTTTAGGAAGGATTTGTCAAGCAAAACGGGGAAAAGAAAAAGGTATAGATTAAAAACTATACCTTTTGTGCTCTCAAGCGTTTAATTTATTTATGATGTATTTGACGTACAGCTCCGCTGCGTCAAGATCGGTGAGAGAGTAGAGCATTCTTGTGCCTACTACGTCTTCTATCTCGTTGAGAATCCATTCGCCGTTATGACGTATGAAGTCTATACCGACAAGGTCGCATCCAAGTGCGCGGCATATACTCTCTGCCACCGCTTTGACGTCCTCGGGCACTGCCACGATTTCGGCATTTCCGCCGAGTGAGAAGTTAGAGCGAAAATCAGTTTTAGAGCTTCGTCTTGATGCAGTTAGGACCTTGCCGCCAAGCATATAGACACGCATATCCACTCCGGGCTCTGATGAAAGCTCTTGAGCAATAAACCGATTTATATCAAAATTAGAAAATAATTCTTTACATTTTTGCCTGTTATCAACTAAAAAGACCTCGCCGCCGCCGTGCCCGTCGATAGATTTTACTACAAACGGATAGCCGAATATCTTCTCACCGTCGGTGTATTTTTCGGGCTTTACAGTATTCATCACACTAAGGCCCAGCTCTTTTGCAAACAGATAAGTGTTCCATTTATTGTTAGCTACAAATGAGGTCCTCGAGTTGTTAAAGGTAGGAATACCGTGACACTCAAGGCGCTCGTTTAAACTCGGCGCTATCGTGCGCACAATGGCAAAGTCTACGTCGGTGTCAAAGCTACATTCACCGTCGTATATGACGAGATCTATCTGTACTCCGCCGGCGGAGGCCGACTCAATTATTCTCTCAGCAAACCACTTGTTGCGCCTGTAGCCTGCCTCATCGTAGATCAAGAGACCTCTCATTTCAGCCTCTCCAATATGTGATCCATAATTTTTTCACTCATATCGACACCCGTACATTCAAGGGAAGACTTGAAGTGGGGATTTGAGTTTACCTCACATACTATAGGTCCGTCCTTGCCAAAGAGCACGTCCACTCCGGCAAAGTCAAGGCCGATAAGCTCGCATGCTTTGATAGCTGCATCCTCCATTTCGGGTGTCAGCGCGGCGGGCTTCATTTTTCCGCCGTTTGTTATATTGGAGCGGAAGTCGTTACAGTTGTATCTTTCCATGGCCGATACTACCTCTCCGCCTACGACGTTTATGCGCACGTCACGGCCGCGGCTTTCCTCGATAAACTCCTGCATAACAAACTCTTTGTGACCGAGGGCGGATACCGTTTTTTCTGCATCTGCAAGGCTTTCTGCAAGGTATACCTGTGCTCCGAATGAGCCGTATACCTCCTTGATTATTATAGGTAGACCAAGCACCCGTGCAGCGTTTTCCAAGAATTTAAGACGGTTATATCCGACACCTTCAAAAGTTTTCGGAGCGATCAGAGTTCTCGGTGTGGGTACGTGTCCTGTGAGCGCCTCCGCGGTCAGAGCCTTGCTGTCGCATATCTCTATAGCAGATGCGGAATTAAAGAGCCTTAGGCCTTCCTTTTCCATTCTTGCCGCAAGTCTTATATCCTTATCCCAGAACAGTACAAAATCCGGGCGGTCAACATCCGCGATCTTCTCGCCGAGGGGCGCAGAGAATGAGTCGCTTTTCCTAACCTCAAGTGCTATACCGCGCTTTTCTGCCGCGCAGGATAAGAAGCTATACAATTCGCAAAACTTTGCCGAATCTACAAATCCGTTTACAACAAGCCAGCCTTTCATAGGACACCTCCTTTTAAATATGCTCCATTATATCATACCGCTAAGAATAAATCAAGATGCTAATCGGCCGATATGTAAGAATTCATAGGGAGTTACATACAAATACTATGTTCATATTTTGTTAAAACATTACAAAGATTTTGCTACTATACCCGCGCGTGTTGACATTCTCTGTACGGAGTGCTACAATTGAGTTAACTATTTTGAGTTAACTTTTTAATTAAAATATGTCGCGCGATGTTACCGCACGGCAAACTATGGAGGGAAAAATGTCAGAAGAAACCAAAGCATTTGACGAGATGCAAAACGGTACTTCCGAGACCCCAGAGACTCCCGTGACGCAGAATGAGGCCAACTCTCAGCCTGCCACGGCAGATGCAGGGGGCGCACCGGTAAATCCGGAGGATGCCAAGAATCAGGAGTTGTATTCTCGCGGTGTGCAGTTGATGCAGGAGAAAAAGTTTGATCAGGCAATCAAGTGCTTCGACAAGATACCGCAGTACAAGGACTCTAAGCAAAAGTCAGAGGAAGCGAAAAAGATCAAAGAAGAAACACGCCGTGCAACTTCTTATGATAATGCAATCAAGGCCTTTAACACGGGCCACTATGACACAGCCATCGTCTTGTTCACCTCTTTGAAGGACTACAAGGACTCTAAGGCGAAGCTCGCTATCTGTACCGAGAAGAGAGAAAGCGCTCGTAAGGAGGCGGCATACAACGATCTGCTTACCCGCGTTTCCGCAGAGGTTATCACCACCCCTGATCTTGAAAAGCTTATCGAAGAGCTTAAGGCGTTCAGCGGCTATAAGGATGCTGACGCTCAGGTCAAAAAGCAGACCAAGCGCCTCGAGGAGCAGAAGGAAGCAGAGGCAGAGGCTAAGCGCAAGAAGAAAAAGAGAACTATTACTCTTTCGATAATAGCCGGAAGTGTAGCTCTTCTCGCTGTTTTGGCCATTATATTTGTACTCGTTATTCTTCCCGACATCCGCTACGATAAGGCGGAAAAGCTGATGAGTGAGGGTAGATACGAAGAAGCACTCGAGATTTACGAGTCTCTTGACGGACGCTTTATGAGCGATGCGCGTGCGGGTGTTATACGCGCTATGTCCACTCTTAGCAGCGACGTAACCGGCGGTATCCAGCAGGCACTTTCTGCAGACGTTCCCGTCAAGATTAACTATAACAGAGACGGTGGATTCTTTGACGATGATAAGGTCGATGAGACCGTATATTACAGCGACGAAGAATTCTACAGACTCGCGACACCCATCAAGCCCGGTTATACGTTTAAGTATTGGGAGCTTGAAAGCTATAACTATAGCATGTATGACTATATGGGCGGTATGCTTGAGGTTACACTCAAGCCTGTATATAAGGCTATCACATATACAGTATGGCTCGAAAATACTACCAATGTAGGAACTGATAGTTCGCCCGAATACGTATATTCTGATTGGCGATCTGCTACTATCAAGGTTACATACGGCTCGTCCTACACGCTTCCGACCATAACCAGAGATGATTACGTTCTGACAGGTTGGTATAACGGCAAGGACAAGGTAGAATCTCCTGTATGGAATATTGCAAGCGATGTAACCCTTACACCTATGTGGGAGGGTAAGGAATTCACCGTTACCCTTAATCCTGACGGAGGCTCCGTTTCTTCAACCTCCGTTAATGTGAAATATGATACGATCTATACCTTGCCCACACCTACGTGGGCAGGCCACAGCTTTACAGGCTGGTACAACGGTAGCCAGAGAATCAACGTCAGCGGCACTTGGTCACTAAAGTCTGACGTTACTCTTGTTGCACGTTGGGATACTGATGTTTATGACATCTCGTATAATCTCAACGGTGGAGCTGTCAGCGGTTCTAACCCTGATGAATACACCGTATATGATGAATTCACGCTTGAAGCTCCTACAAAGGTGGGCTATACCTTTGTCGGTTGGACCTACGACGGACAGTCTACACCTGTTATGGAACTGACCGTCTCTGTTGGAACTATAGGCAACAAGACATATACTGCTAACTGGACAGCTGACACATACACCGTAACCCTTGACCTTAACGGCGGAACAATGTCCGGCAGCACTACAATAACCGTTACATACGACGGTTCTTACGTTCTTCCCTCAAACGTTACCAGAGTAGGCTATACCTTCGCAGGCTGGTCTAAGGGATCATCTCCGTTTGACAGTGAAGGCGTTTGGCAGATAGCGGATGACGACGTTACCTTGACTGCAAGGTGGACACCCAACACAAATACCCCCTATACCGTGGAGCATTATTTGCAGAATTCTAACGGTGAGGGATATACTTTACATGCTACCGATAGATTCACCGGAACAACCGGTGCAAGCGTCCTCACTTATGTAAACACCTATCCTCATTATGTATCACCCACCGCTGAGACTGTTATCATAGCAGCTGACGGCTCGACGGTTGTAAGATACTATTACGACGTAGCTACCTATTACATCGTCTACGCGACCGGTGGCGGCGATGATATCGAGAATCAGGCGTTCAGATATGGTCAGACACCTACCGCAGATGCGGTTCCCACCAGAGACGGCTATACCTTTGGCGGTTGGTTCATTGATGCAGAGCTTACTACTTCGTTCGAATTGACGAGTGCGCCTGAGGGTAACGTTACAGCTTACGCTTGGTGGACAGAGGAAGCTAAGCCCTCTGACTTTACTTACAGCGGAACAGACGAGATCACTATTACAGATTACAGCGGAACTGCTACTGTAGTTATCGTTCCTCCCTATATCGGTACAGTACCCGTTACTGAAATCGCAGATTCCGTATTTGCAGGTAATACAAATATCACTAAGGTAATCATTCCCGATACCGTTACCGAGATGGGCGATGGCATATTTGCAGGATGTACATCCTTGACAGAGCTTGTTTTGCCGTCCGTCTTCTCGGCATCATCTAACGTAAGCCTGTATACAACGTCAACTTATAGATGGACTATTGGCGGTAACGGAACTTCACGTTCAAACAATCAGTCACAACACAGCTCTACTGCTACTTATACTATAACGGCAACAGTAAATATGACTTTAGTGTTGCAGTATAGGGTTTCATCTGAGTCAGGATGTGATAAATTATCCATTCAGAAAAATGGAGGCAACTTAATAACTCCCATTTCCGGTGAGACAAGTTACACTACTATCACTATTAGTCTTGCCGCAGGTGAGAGTGTTGTATGCAAATATTCCAAGGACGGAACTGCCAATCGCGGAGATGACCGCGCTTACGTCAACATAATCAGCGCAGAAGTTCAAGCCACCAGTACTATGGGCAGTTTGTTCGGCACAACAAGTATTGAGGGTACTACCGCTGCAACTCAGAACTCCACTACGTATTACGTTCCGACTTCACTCCGTAAGGTGACTGTTACCTCGGGTGATATCGGTGATTACGCCTTTGCAGGCTTCAGTATGCTTGAGGAAGTTCAGCTTGAGAACGTAGAATCAATAAGCAGATATGCCTTCTCGGGCTGTAGCTCACTTAAGCGTGTAAACAGCACGACCGACGGAGTATTCGTTATTCCCGACAGTGTGACAAGCATAGGACAGAACGCATTTGCAAATTGCAACGCGCTTGAGACGATGACCGTACCGTTTATAGGTAGCGGAGCTGATTCTGACTATGGCTTCAGCTTCATTTTCGGCAACGTTCCTACGAGCTTGACTGAAATTATCATCACTACAGATACCACGATCCCCCAGTCGGCATTCTATAATCTCCAGTACGTTGAGAGCATTACGCTTCCTTCGGGCGTGACAAGCATCAGCGACAACGCATTTAATAGCTGTGTCTCGCTTACAGATATAGAAATTCCCGATACAGTGAGAAGCATAGGAAACTCTGCTTTCTCCGGTTGCATTTCACTTGAGGAGATAGACATCCCCGATAGCGTGACAAGTATAGGAAGCAATTCATTCTATGGCTGTATTTCGCTTACATCGATAGAATTGCCCGAATCCTTGACAAGCATTGGCAGCTACGCCTTCTCCGGTTGCACTTCACTTGAAGCAGTAGAGCTGCCCGAATTCTTGACAAGCATCGAAGATTATGCCTTTTCCGGCTGTACCGGTATCAAGAAGATCAACAGCGATACAGATGGAGAGCTCCGTCTCCCCGAGGAACTTGAAACGATCGGATCTTATGCATTCCAGAATCTTACACAGATTACAAGCGTAGTTGTGCCGGATAGCGTAACAAGCATCGGATATTATGCATTCTCCGGCTGCAACGCTGTTGAATCCATAACAGTACCGTTTGTAGGTGCTAATGCTGATGCAACCTCGCAGTTCTATTACATTTTCGGCACGGTACCCAGCACGCTAAAGAATATTACAATCACAACAGACACCACGATCCCGGATAGTGCATTCCAGAATCTTTCGTACGTAGAGAGCATTACAATTCCTTCGGATGTGACAAGCATCGGAACCTCTGCATTCTACGGATGTAGTTCGCTTGAGGAGATAGAAATCCCCGACAGCGTGACAAGTATAGGAAACTATGCATTCCAAAACTGTATTTCACTTACAGCTATAGAGCTGCCCGAATCCTTGACAAGTATCGGAAGCAACGTATTCTCGGGCTGTACTGCTCTTGAGAGAATCAACAGTGATACAACCGGTGAGCTCATTCTCCCCGAAGGTCTTGAAACTATTGGCTCTTACGCATTCCAAGGTCTCACTCAGATCACCAAGGTAGTTATACCCGATAGCGTGACAAGTATAGGTAGCTATGCCTTCTCCGGCTGTACCGGTATCAAGAAGATCAACAGCGATACAGATGGAGAGCTCCGTCTCCCCGAGGAACTTGAAACTATCGGCGCTTATGCATTCCAGAATCTTTCACAGATCACAAGCGTAGTTATTCCGGATAGCGTAACAAGCATCGGATCTTATGCATTCTCCGGCTGCAACGCTGTTGAATCCATAACAGTACCGTTTACCGGATGCAGTGCAACATCAACGTCAAGTAGTGCTTACTTTGACTGCATCTTCGGCAGTTCATCATCTAATGTTCCCGGCACACTAAAGAACATTACTGTTACAATCGATACTACAATTCCCGATTATGCATTCCGAAATCTTTCGTACGTAGAGAGCATTACAATTCCTTCGGATGTTACAACCATCGGAAATTCTGCATTCTCCGGCTGTAGTTCGCTTGAGGAGATAGAAATCCCCGACAGCGTGATAAGTATGGGTAGTTATGCATTCCAAAACTGTAGTTCACTTACAGCTATAGAGCTGCCCGAATCTTTGACAAGTATCGGAGACTATGTATTCTATGGATGTACTTCAATTACGACTATAGAGTTCCCCGAATCCTTGAGAAATATTGGAAACTATGCATTCCAAAATTGTACTTCCATCACAGCAATAGAGTTACCCGAAACCTTGACAAGTATCGGATCTTATGCATTCTCCGGCTGTACCGGTATCAAGAAGATCAACAGCGATACAGATGGTGAGATGATTCTCCCCGAGGGCCTCGAAACTATCGGCGCTTATGCATTCCAGAATCTTTCACAGATTACAAGCGTAGTTGTTCCGGATAGTGTAACGAGCATCGGTCAGCAGGCATTCCGTGGATGCGCTGCACTTACAACTATTACAGTACCTTTTATCGGAAATTCTGCAAATTCAACGTCAAGTAACGGTTACTTCAGCTATATATTCGGTTCATCTTCCGTACCCAGTACGTTAAAGAATATTGTAATTACAACCGATACTACAATTCCTGAATATGCATTCCAGAATCTTTCGTACGTAGAGAGCATTACCGTTTCTTCTAACTTGAAGAGCATAAGCTCACGTGCATTCAGTGGATGTACCAATCTTAAGAGAATAAACAGCACGACAGACGGTGTATTTAACATTCCCGACAGTGTGGAAAGCATAGGAATCTACGCATTCTATGGATGTTCATCGCTTGAAACGATCTCATTACCGTTTATCGGCAATACTTCAACATCAAGTAGCAGTTATTTCTACCAGATATTTGGCGAATCATCTTACGTTCCAAATACGTTAAAGAATATTACAATTACAAGAGTCACGACGATTCCGACCTCAGCGTTTAGCAATCTTTCTTATGTGGAGAGCATTACCATTCCTTCTGATGTGACAAGCATAGGAATGCAAGCATTCTACGGCTGTACGTCACTCAAACGCTTGAATAGCACAGAGGATGGAGTATTTAACATTCCTGCAGGCGTTACCGTAATTCAGGCGCAAACGTTCTATAACTGTTATGCGATGACTAAGGTTACAATTCCTGCCTCCGTTACATCTATTGGCAATTATGCCTTTAATGGATGTAGCACTCTTGAGAGAGTTAACAGTAACACGGACGGTGAGATGATTCTTCCCGACGGCCTTAAAACGATCGGCTCTTATGCATTCCAGAATCTTTCACAGATTACAAAGGTGGTAGTTCCGGATAGTGTAACGACCATTAATGAATATGCATTCCGCGGATGTAACGCAATTGAAGATATCACGCTTCCGTTTGTTGGTAGAAGTGCAGCTGATAACAATAATAGATACGCAGTATTTGGTCACATTTTCGGAAGATATACGAACAGTACTACTTCCAAGCCTTCCGGAACTACGTATCAGGGTTGGGGTCAGTATAGTAGCAGCTATCCTACCTCCGGAGAGAGCGGAAGAAATTATTCTTCCAGTTCTTACTATTACGCAGATTACTATTATATTCCTACGTCTATCAAGCGAGTCACGATAACCGTAGATACCACTATTCCTTACGGTGCATTCCATAACTGCTCGTTTATTGAAACGATTACGTTACCCACCGGCGCAACTGAAGGAGATTATGCATATCAGAATTGCGCAGCTACCGTAAATAAGACCTACGTTCCCAAGCTTTCTGTTTGGGATGGAAGCAGCGAGAGCACATCACTTAGTGGCGAAGGAACAGAGGAAACGCCTTATCAGATCAACAGCGCGGCAGATCTTGCATACCTCGCAAGCTCTGTAAACTCCGGCGAAAGCTATGAGGGCAAGTATTTTGTTCTTAACGTAAATGTTAATCTGAACAATTATAGCTGGACTCCTATCGGAACAGCCGCTACTCCGTTTGCCGGAATCTTTGACGGTAACGGAAAGAAGATAATCGACGTTTACATCAACACGTCTTCGTCAACCTATTTAGGTCTGTTCGGTTACGTCAGCGGTACTGTAAAGGATCTCGGTATAGCATCCGGTACAATTACTCTCACGTCAAGCTCTGCAAACAGCTACGTCGGAGGACTTGTAGGATATCTCAGCGGTACTGTTGAGAACTGCTACTCTAACGCAACTGTAAGCGGAAGTGCTACTCAGAGTGTTTATGTAGGCGGCTTGGTAGGTTACGTCAATACCGGAGCTACCGTTAATAACTCTTACGCGACAGGCAACGCGACGTCAACTTCAACTTCGAACGTATTTGTTTATGCAGGCGGTTTAGCCGGCTACAACAAGGGCACGATTACAGGCTCTCTTGCATTCGGTAACGTTACCGCTAATGGATATAAAGATGCTCAAAGCAGAAACGGCGGTTTAGTCGGCAGAAACGACGACGGTACTATTACCGGTTGCTACAGAAGCGAGGATCAGGTGCTTACAAAGTACCATGCCACCGATAATGCGTACTGTACTGACGGCACTGAGGCTTCCTACTCCGATATGATGGAGTACGCAGAGGAAAATTGGGATTCTGACGTATGGTCGTTTGATCTCAAGTATCCCACCCACAAATAATGCAGAGTTTTCGACAAGTTAGATAAGTTAACTCTGATAACAGCAAAATTCTAAACTAAAACCAATATAAAGAGGGATAGCAAATCGGTTTACAGCCGGTTTGTTATCCCTTTTTCTTTTTCAAAGTATCAGGGGCTTAGATAAGCCTTCTTCTGTGGGTATGCCCTCGCAGTCGGCAGTTGCTGACAACTCTCCCGAGGGGAGAGCCTTTGCGAGCCTTCTCCTGTGGGAGAAGGTGTCATACGAACGACTGCGTCGGCGAGCATGACGGATGAGGAGTATGCGGAAGCAAGTGGAAAGCTGAAAAAATGAAAATGGAAAGTGAACGGTGGGAAGATAAAAAAGATCCCGAGCGCATAAGTGCACTCGGGATCTAATATAATATTTTTGTTTCTCTAAAAAAATGTAACGACCTTGAACTATAGTATCGCGATTATTGTAAACTATTGTTATTATACAACGGTTGTTTCAAGTTCTTTTTTCTCTTCTGCGGTGTCTGCGTTGCCCGATATACGCGATCTGATTGCGCTGATTATGGGCTTGATATAGCAGAGGGTGACACATGTTATAACTAAGAATGCATAGTGAGAAATATAGACGAGCCAGCCGTATTTCTCGGTGAGGAACGGGAGGCCACTTTGCGGAGGAGATGCCACGTACATAAAGTTTATATCACTCGTGCCGTCGTATACAATACTGTTTATATAGAACGCAAAGAACATAATTACCAAAAGGAACTTAAGACAGCTTAAGTAGTCGGAGAATTTGATCTTGAATTCCTTTCTTGTCATAAGGCTTATCGAGAATACGACGATGGCAATATGGTAGATGAAGTACTGAACGGTTATTACCCACATGTTACGTGCTGACTCTGTCGCGATAAGTATTGCGGCAATTCCGCCGATGAGACAGCTGGGGTACATAAAGCTGAGGATAAATCTCTTGAGCTTTTCGTTCTGTGATATGTTTATTATAAGAATGAAGAGAATCTGTATTGAGCAAAGATGGAAGGGAAGATCGGTCTTTGGAAGGATGCCGCCGTGCGTATCTTCGTTTGCACAAATGTAACAGAAGATCTTGGTGATCTCGGAAGCAATACCTACGTAAAGCAAAACTCGGCACAGCCGCTCAAAGCTGAGCTTCTTTGCCAAAATAGACAGCCCTACGATCAGAGCCAGAGAGACTGCTATGATTATTAAATGTTTGGTGCCGAAAAGCGGATGCATAAGTCTTTCTCCTTGCAGTTGGATTTGTTATATGGCTATTATACCATACCTTTTCTGCAAATTCAATAATTTTTGAACAAAAAATGAACTAATCGCACTTTTGCGCTTATTTTAATGCGCTGATTCAACTGGTTTTACGAGGTTTTGTTGCTAGACGATTGGCAAGGATTTGCCTTTATTGGCAGGGGATTCGCTACGCGAATACTCGCTGGCGTTACGCCTGACAAACAAGTTTGTCTATCTTCAAGCGGCAACACCCATAGGGTGAGATTCCTCGTACGAGACACCAGAAGTTAGGCGTACGGGAATTTCATAAATGAATATACGCTCACTCGCCGCTTTTTCTATACAGTGAAGCCCCTAAGACGAAAAATATTGACATTCCCGCCGTAATTTTATATAATAAATTTAGAAAATAAATCGGAGGTGCGATAGAATGATTGAATACAAACTGCTTGCGGAAAACGATCCTGAGCTTTTTGAGGCCGTAAGGGCAGAGAATTGCCGCCAGGAAAACAAAATTGAGCTTATTGCTTCGGAAAATTTTGTTTCAAAGACAGTAATGGAGGCTAACAGCACAATACTCACAAATAAATATGCAGAGGGGTATCCCGGCAAGAGATATTACGGCGGCTGTGAGCACGTTGACGTTGTCGAAACACTTGCTATAGAGCGCGCGAAGAAGCTTTTCGGCGCGAAGTTTGCAAACGTTCAGCCTCATTCCGGCGCGCAGGCTAATATGGCTGTGTTCTATGCGCTCTTGACACCGGGTGACACGGTTCTTTCCATGAGCCTTGCGCACGGGGGACACCTGAGCCACGGCTCTCCTGTAAATATGTCCGGAAAGTATTGGAATATTGTGCCTTACGGCGTTTCAGAGGATACCGAGTGTATTGATTATGATGAGGTGCGCAGACTTGCGCTTGAATGCCGTCCGAAGCTCATACTTGCGGGCGCATCAGCATATCCGAGAGTTATAGATTTTGAGAAATTTTCCGCTATTGCCAAGGAGGTCGGTGCATATCTGATGGTGGATATGGCACACATTGCCGGTCTTGTGGCTGCGGGGGAGCACCCATCGCCTATTCCTTTTGCCGACGTTACCACGACTACCACGCACAAGACTCTGAGAGGCCCTCGCGGCGGCCTTATTCTTACCAATGACGAGGATATCGCCAAGCGTATAAACAAGGCCATCTTCCCGGGTACTCAGGGCGGTCCGCTTATGCACACGATAGCCGCAAAGGCGGTATGCTTCGGTGAGGCACTCAGACCTGAGTTTACCGAGTATGCAAGACAGATAATAAAGAATACCGCCGCCCTTGCCGAGAGCTTGGTATCGGAGGGCTTCAGACTCGTTTCCGGCGGCACGGATAACCACTTGATGCTCGTTGATCTCACGGGAATGAAGGTCGATACGGGCAAGGAGGGTGAGCATCTTCTCGATGAGGTAGGCATCACCTGTAACAAGAACTCTATCCCTAACGATGTGCAGAAGCCCACCGTGACCAGCGGACTCAGACTCGGTACAGCCGCAGTAACAACCCGCGGCTTCAAGGAGGACGATCTTCGCAAGGTAGGAAAGCTTATTTCAATGACTCTCAAGGACTACGAGGCAAATGCAGATGCCGTAAGAGAGGGTGTCAGAGAGCTTTGTGAGAAGTATCCGCTTTACTGATAAACTAAACAAAGAAATGCCATAGCGTCCGAGTGCGCTATGGCATTTTTATATGAAGGTCAGAAAATTTTCACCTCGACGGCGAGAGCTTCTTCCATAGAAACGGTGTTGAGTGAAAAAATAGGCATCTGCTTATCTCTTATGCTTACTATGAGCTTGTCGTCGATGAAACGTCTGCCGAGCTCGTCCACACTCATTTCCTTTGTGCCGTCCCATACGAAGAGCTCGCTGTTATTGGCATATTCGAGCAGTCCCTCAGCATATCTCATAGTACAACAGAACGGGGCCTCATACATTGAGATTTTTAACACGGGTTGGCCTATTTTCACACAAGTGTTAGGGCCTGCACCGCCGTTTTCACGTTGGCAGAACTGCATTCCGCACCACCATATGCGGCGGGAGAGCGTTTTGTACTCCGCGTCTTTTGTCACCTTATACAGCTCGGTTGCCAAAATAAAGCTGTCTACTACAGCACACGGCTCTGTCCACGTATCCTCTCTGCCAAACCAATTAAAGTTTTCATATGTAAGTGTCATACCGTGCTTAGTGTAGTAGGTGAATTTGTCCTTTACAATATCGAGATATCTTTTCTCACCGGTTGACTGATACAAAGTGAGAATACCTCTTAGGCAGGTCAGGGTAGTGTGCGTCTGGAGATTGTATTTTAACAGGTCTACCGAAACAAATAGCTTTATGACCTCGTCGAGAAAATTCTTGACACGCTCGTCTCCTGTCTCCTTGTAATAGTGAGCCAGACCGTCAACGCACATGAAAGCGCAACCGATGTCACTCGAGAGCTTCCAGCCGTTTTGTACACCTGTGACCGAGCCGCTAACGTCGCCACCCTTTTCTCCACGCTCCAGCGGATAGTGTGAGTACCACGAAATCGCCGGTAGATATAGGTTTTCTACGGTGCTTTTTGCAAGCTCTGTAGCAATCTTACTGTCGAATGCTCGCGCGTATTTCAACAGACCTCTCAGATACCAGTTGTGACCTGAAAATTGTTGCTCGTCCACCGTCGCCCCGTCAAATGGAACGCCGAAATATCCGTATTGGTTAACTCTCTCGGGTATCATACTGAAAAAGGTATGCAATCCCGGGACTTCACTGCCGTTTATTTCGTAGTGACACATAAATGCGAGAAGTGCGCGTCCCTCCCAGTCACCGGGCCAGTCGTACGTGCTCGGCTTGAAAAGCTGTTCAGGTGAGTAGTCGTCTTGACAGAGTCTTTTGAAGTTTAGGCTTATATTTTCCATATCCACCACCAAAAATGAAGTTAAACTATTATATCATACTTGAATTGAGTTTTCAACACCGTTGGATATATAAGCGTACGTAAATTATGATAAATTTAATATTTATGTAGTTTTTTCTTATGCGGCACATTTGTACCGGAATTTGCCCCGCCTTGCAAGCTCTCCACGGGTAGCGAAGCGGCAGAACGGTAGTGAATGGTGTTAATAACACCAGAGCCGTTCTGTGACCGAGCCGCAACGAGAAGGACGGAGCAATGTTACGCATACCGCTTGCGGTATCTTGCCATGCGAGCAGATGTTAGTGTGAATTGTATGCCGAGGAACGAATGGAAGAGAGTGTGGTCGAGCGGCAACACCCACAGGGGGAGATTCCTCGTACGAGGCACCATAGGATAGAAAAAACCTCTCGGACGAGGGGTAGAAACGGGAATTTGCTATTTGTCGGTCGGACACGACAAATGACGCAAGATACCGCCAAAGGCGGTATGCGAACCCAGCGACTTCGTCGCCGGGTGAGATTCCTCGTACGAGTCACCAAAAGAAAAACCACCCAATCCGAGTTCGGATTAGGTGGTTTTTGGTGACTCGTACGGGAATCGAACCCATGTTACAGCCGTGAAAGGGCCGTGTCTTAACCGCTTGACCAACGAGCCTGGTAGCGAATGTCGGACTTGAACCAACGACCTGCCGGGTATGAACCGGACGCTCTAGCCAACTGAGCTAATTCGCCAT
>JAFVYL010000001.1 GCA_017508665.1 Clostridia bacterium
CACGGGACCCATTTATGGGTAGTAAGTAAAAGTTGCATGGCTGGCAGGCCAATCTAAAACGCACTTGTGCGTAGCCAGTAACATTTAGGGTTTTACCCGAAACTGAAATACCCCCCGTTTGACGGGGGGATCTTTATTTTTATAAAATATCCGAAAATAATAAATCCCCTCGTTTTGAGGGGATTTATTTGTTTATACTCCGGAATATGCTGAGAAGCCACCGTCAATCGGGAGAACTACACCTGTAATGAAGCTCGATGCCTCATCGTTGAGGAAGAAGAGAAGACCGCCGAGAAGCTCTGAGGAATCGCCGAAACGTCCCATGGGAGTACCGCGGAGTATCTTTTCGGTTCTTGCAGTAGGTGTGCCGTCGGGATTGAAGAGAAGTGCTCTGTTCTGGTTGGAAACGAAGAATCCGGGGGCAAGGGCGTTAACTCTGATGCCTGCATTTGCAAAGTGAACCGCGAGCCACTGTGTAAAGTTGGATACACCTGCCTTAGCGGCTGAATATGCGGGAATCTTGGTAAGAGGTCTGAAAGCATTCATAGAGGAGATATTGATAATATTTCCGTGGCCTGCCTTTGCCATATCAAGCGCAAATACCTGCGTTGTTAGAAAAGCTGCTGTTACGTTGAGATCGAGTACGAACTTGAATCCCTCAGGAGTGAGGCCGAAGAAATCCTTAACGTCCGGATTGTCGATGAGTGCTTCATCAAAATACTCGTTTGCTGTAGTAGCTCTGGGGTTGTTTCCGCCCGCTCCGTTTATGAGGATGTCACAAGGACCAAGCTTACTGTTTACCTCGAGTCTTGCTTCCTCAAGCGAAGCTTTTTCAAGACAGTTGGCTTTAACTGCGATAGCAATGCCGCCATCATCGTTTATCTCCTTAGCGAAGGCGCTTGCCGCCTCGAGATTAATGTCGAGAAGTGCTACCTTAGCACCGCACTTTGCAATAGCTTTTGCGAAGTCGGAGCAGAGAACACCGCCGGCTCCGGTAACTACCGCAACCTTTCCGGTAAGATCAAGATTAAAGTTGTTCATTATATTTCCTTTCGTATATTTTCGTCGTTGAATTTTTGATAGATATCTTAATGTGTTTTATTAAATAACTTCGCATTAAAACGTGGCAGAATGATTATTTGGTAAGATATTATTTGATGAAATTACTTATATAAGCTTTGCATTATTGATGCGATTTATACACCGCCAACGCGTGATAGAATTATCCCTGCGCCTCTACCTTATCGTCGTTGACTACCGTTCTCACCTTAGATACCGCGATACGTTTCTTGAGCTCTTCAAAGAATAACTCGTCGTTTATCGGTAGGGTAACCGATTCTCCGAGCCAAGATGAGAGGTGCATAGCGTTTGCAAGCTGAACACCTGCAAGGCCGTCCTTAGCGGGGGCATATACAGGCTCAAGGCCGAGTATAGCATTGGCTATATTGTTTAGAATTCCAACGTGCTGAGGGTTATCTCCAATGAGCTCTACCTCGACTGTGGGGAGGGCTTCCGGAGGCTCAAAGCCTTTTGTTGCTTCCTTGCAGTGAACTCTTTCGTCTGTGAGGAGCTGTTTGTAATAGAGCTTGTTGTCTTCAAAAATAAGTGTACCGAGCGTGCCGGTTACCTCAAAACGGTTTGTACCGGGGGTGTCCGCTGTTGTTGTGATAAATACGCCGGTTGCTCCGTTGGGATATTCAACGTAGCAGGTTACGTCGTCCTCGACCTCGATATCGTGCCATTTTCCGTAATGGCAGAATGCGTGCACCTTAGAGGGCTGCATACCTATTATCCACTGGAAGAGGTCGAGCTGATGGGGGGCTTGATTGTAAAGAACGCCTCCGCCTTCGCCTGCCCACGTTGCTCTCCAAGCACCTGTGTCATAGTAATACTGAGTTCTGTACCAGTCGGTGATGATCCAGTTTGTACGCTTGATTTCGCCGATTTTGCCGTCCGCGATCATTTTTTTCATAGCCTTGAACGCTGGGTTTGTTCTCTGATTGAACATAATACCGAGTATTTTGTCGGATTTTTCAGCTCTCGCAAGCATTTCCTTGACCTGAAGAGTATATACACCTGCGGGCTTTTCAACGATACAGTTGAGCTCGTGGTCGAGTGCCGAAATTGCCAGATCGGTATGTGAGTAGTGAGGAGTGCAGATTATTACACAGTCGCAAAGACCGGATTTGAACATATCCTCGGCGTTATCGAAGTATGCTATGCTGTCTCCGAATCTCTCTTTAAAGCCGTCGAGCTTTTTTGGATTTATGTCGCAAACTGCGGTCAGTACACCGTTTTCAACCTTTTCCTCGCGGAAGCTTTTTGAATGTCCTGTACCCATATTGCCGCATCCGACAATGCCGAATCTTACTTTTTCCATACGTTGTTTCCGTCCTTTTCGTATCCGTTTTCTATTAGAAGCTTTTTAAGTGCGTTTACCGCGAAATCGAATGATTCGCTGTTATTCTTAAATGAATATTTTCCCTTAAGTTCGTGCTTGTCGATGCCCTTATATGCATCGAAAAGGAATAAATGCGGCTCTACTGTGAGGTAAACCACCTCGTCGGTTGCCTTGTTGACTATATCGAGTATATCTGCGATTCTTCCTTCGCCGTCACCCGCTGGAACAATAAGTTGAGATTCATAAATCGCATCCTTAATATGCAAATATGCGAGGTCAATGAGAGTAGCCTCTATACCCGCCATAACGTCACAACCGTTCATACGGTAGTTTGCAGGATCAAATATACCTTTTAGACCTTCTACATTTTTCATAAGGTCGAGCATTTCTGCGGGATTCTGTCCGTAAATATCCGATTCATTCTCATGACAGAGTGTGATGCCGTGCTCTGCGGCAATACTGCACATTTTGTTAAGTCTTCTGAGCACTTCGTCGCGATATTCCGAGAGCTCGCTCTGTTCGGTGAAGAAGCTGAACATTCTCATTTTATCGGTTCCGAGGGCTTTGCATACCTCGATTGCGCGTTCAAAATCGACAAGATGCTTGTCGAATGGCTCTTTGATGGGATATTTTCCTATAGGTGATCCGAGAGAGTTTACCTTTATACCGTTTTTGTCGAGCTCGTGTTTTACATCGCTAAGTTCTTCATCGGTGAGTGTGAGAATAGGTTTGCCGTTTATGTTCCTCGGCTCAATAAAATCAATGCCGTTTCTTTTAAGCGCGGCTATCTGCTCATCAAGAGAAGTGCCGGCCTCATCGGCAAATGCGGAAAGAATAAATTTTGCCATATATTACTCCTTAAAATAATTCTTTTAGATTGTCATAGCTAATTTTCATCTGCGCGATCGAATCACCCGTATCCGGGGCATTATCCTGCTCGACAAGCGCATTTTCGATACCTAACTCGTTGCATAGATCTATAATCGGTGCGAAGTCAATTATACCGTCGCCGCATGCGCATATTGGGCCCTGAGGTTCTGATTTCATATCTTTGAGGTGTATGTTTTTGATTCGATCCGCACCAATTCTTTTTATGTAGTCGATGGAATCGTATCCGGCATACTTTACCCAATAAGTGTCGATTATGAAGTTAAGCTCAGGTAATTCGTCGATAAGTATATCGTATATAAGCTTTCCGTTTACCTTCTCAAATTCAAAGGCATGGTTATGATATGCGAGATCGAGACCTGCCGCTTTGATTTTTTGGAGCGGTTCTTTTAACGATTCTATGAAATTATATACACCCTCGCCGTGAAATTCATTGGGCATATAGCCGAGTCCGATCGTAGGACATCCGTAGGTCTTATGATCACGTATCAGTGCTTCGGTATCATTTACTATCCTGTCATACGGAGAGTGGGTGCAGGTAATAGGAAGGGCATAATCATCAGCGTACGACTTTAAAAGCTGCGGATCTATTTCGCATATGGCCGACATCTGAGAAATTTCGTAGCCTATTTTCTTGATTTTTTCAAAGGCTGACTTGAGATCTTCCGGGGTTGTTGTGTTGTCACGTATTGAATAAAATTGAGCTCCAAGTTTCATTTTTTGCCTCCATGTTTTGATTCTAAGTAAATTTTAACACATATTTTTTGCAAATGCAATAAATATATATATATTTTTTATTGCAAGGATTGTAAAAACTATTGCAAAAATTGCTCGGGTATGCTATAATGTAAAATAGATTATTGTGCGATATAAGACGAATGCTAAAGCTAATTTGTCGGAAAGGGGGAGAAATGGCTAATATATGCTCGTATTCGATGGGGAATTTTGACTTCGCTTATGCTATAGACAAAGAGCGACCTGAAAGACTTGATGAAAGGCACTGTCACGATACCTACGAGATATTATACGTTCTTAGCGGCTCGGGCCGTTTTGTGGTTGAAGGCACTTCATTTGCTATAAAGCCCGGGACACTTATTATTATCAGACCCTTCGAATATCATTCGATGCAGCTAAATCCCGATTCTGTCTACGAAAGATACGTCATTCATTTTGCCGACGTGCATATGGTGGATGATGCTAAAAATCTGCTCAAGACTATTTTATCTGACGCGGAGGGCAGCGGTAAGCTTTACACCGCTCCGTCACTTTCCAGCAATATTCTTCCGGTATTCGAGCGATTTGATATGGCAGGCTCGTTGCCTGTTAACGAAAAAATAATATACGTTAAAACTTTACTTTCCGAGATGATGGTATTTTTGTCTATCTCGGGCGGAGAACAGATTTCGATAAACGAAGCTGAGCTTGGAGCTCGAGTAATAAGATATCTGAACGAGAATATTTATCGCAACATTAGTCTTGATACACTTGCCAGACGATTCTTTGTCAGCAAATACTATTTGTGCCGTGCATTTAAGAAGCATAACGGCGTTTCGGTACACGGATATGTAAATCATAAGCGCGTTTTATATGCCAAGCAGCTTATCGAGCAGGGAGAGACCGCTTCAGGGGCGGCATACAAGGTAGGCTTTGGTGATTATTCCGCCTTTTACAGGGCATACGTGAAGATCATCGGCAAATCGCCTACCGCATAAAGTATGGAAGGAAAAGCAAAGATGGATTATAAGCTTTTGAAAAGTATAAATTCGACAGCGGATCTGAAGGCTGTTTCGGAGAGCGATCTCGAAAAGCTCTGCTATGAAATACGTCAGTTTCTCATAGAAAAGGTAACGCAGAGCGGCGGACATCTCGCCTCTAATCTCGGCATTGTCGAGCTCAGCGTGGCAATGCATCGCGTTTTTGATTCTCCCAAGGACCATTTTATTTTTGACGTGGGACATCAGTGCTATGTTCATAAGCTACTAACGGGAAGACGCGATATGTTCGATGAATTGAGAAGACCGGGCGGTCTCTCCGGATTCACGTCGCGCCGTGAAAGCGAGCACGATGCATTTGGCGCCGGACATAGCTCTACGTCTATATCCGCTGCCCTTGGATTTGCCGAGAGTGATAAGCTTTGCGGTAATGACAGCTATACTGTTGCCGTTGTTGGCGACGGAGCTTTCACCGGTGGACTTATTCACGAGGCGATCAATAATTGCAAGCCCGATCTCAGACTCGTTATAATACTGAACGAGAACGGAATGTCTATATCCAGCACTAACGGAGCATTTGCGTCCTATCTCTCGGAGTTCAGAACGTCTAAGAAGTATATTGCCGCTAAAAAAACCACGAGATCATTCCTTAACAGAATACCGCTCATAGGAAAGCCTGTCGCAAACGGCATTTCCGCAGTAAAAAACTTGCTTAAGCGCCTTGTATATAAGACTAACTACTTCGAAGATCTCGGACTTTATTATATCGGTGTAGTAGACGGACACGACACATCCAAGCTCGAGCGTGCTTTGCAGAGAGCTAAGGAGCTTAATCAGTCTGTTATAGTGCACATTAAAACCAAAAAGGGCAGAGGATGCTCCGAGGCGGAGATGCATCCCGAGAAATTCCACTCTGTTGCGAAATCCAAGTCCGGAAGCACTACCTTCCATTCAATTTTTGCCGACTCGCTTATCGATTTAGCGAAGGATAATGAGGATATCGTTGCCGTAACTGCGGCTATGGGACTTGGCACAGGACTTGCGGAGTTTGAGAGAAGCTATCCGAATAGATATTTTGATGTAGGGATAGCCGAGGCGCATGCATTGACCTTCTCTGCAGGGCTTGCCGCAAACGGGCGTAAGCCTTTCGTAGCTATATATTCGACCTTCCTTCAGCGCGCTTATGACAGTATCCTGCATGATGTAGCTTTGCAGAGGTTACCTGTAAAAATGTTTATAGATAGGGCAGGTCTCGCGGTTTCGGACGGTGCTACGCATCACGGTATTTTCGACGTTTCCTTCCTTTCGCACATTCCCGAGATCGAGATTATAGCTCCCTCCGATTACGAATCTCTCAGAAAGAGTATTACTTATGCATATTCCGTAGATACCCCTATCGCGGTAAGGTATCCAAACTCTCCGGAAAGCGAAAAAATCAATTCGAATTTCATTCGTTCGTGCGATGAGACGGGTATAAAACTTGATTTCGATCCCTCACGTCCTCCCGCAAATCTGTTCGTAACTTACGGTTCTGTAGCGGAGCGCGTGATTGATGCCAAGTCTATACTTGCTGAGCGCGGAGTAGACATCGGCATTGTTCTTGTAGAGAAAATAAAGCCTTATGACAATACCGTAAACTTCCTCGAGAGTATACTCTCATCGGGATCACACTCGGTATATGTTGAGGAGGGTATTAAAAACGGAGGCGCGGCTATGATAACTCGCGATCTCCTCTTCGAAAGAGGTGCACTCAACGGAGTGCGCTTCGATATTGCCGCTATTGATGACGGCTTTGCAAATCCTGCGGAAAAATGCGATCTTTACGATTACGTAGGATTGTCCGCAGAAAAGCTTGCCGCATATTTCTAAATCAGAGGATAAAATGATATATAACGCAAAAGATTGTGATTTTTCGGAATATACAGACCGTGTCAGAGCTTTAAACTCGAGTGAAAACAAAAAGGTATATATTTTTACCTTTGGATGTCAGCAGAATGAGGCTGACAGCGAGAAGATACTCGGTATGGCAAATGCGATGGGATACGATAAGACCGACGATCCCGACGAGGCCGATATGATAATTCTGAATACCTGCGCAATCAGGCAGCACGCCGAGGAAAAAGCTCTCTCGATGTTGGGCAGGTTTAAATCACTTAAAAGAAAAAACAATTCGCTTATAGTCGGTGTCTGCGGTTGTATGGCAGCAGAGGAGCATATAAAGAATATGCTTAAAACCGACTTCCATTACGTCACCTTTACACTCGAGCCTAATATGCTGCATAGAATTCCCGAACTGGTTTACAAGTCTCTCGTTGAAGGCAAACGCAGCTTTGTGATAGGCGAAGACCGAGGCGACGTAGTAGAAGGAATGCCTATGACCCGAAGATTTGGCCACAAGGCGTGGGTATCCATTATGTACGGTTGCAATAATTTCTGCTCTTACTGCATAGTTCCTTACGTAAGAGGCAGAGAGCGAAGCAGATCCGTAAATGATATTCTCAATGAATGCAAAGCACTGGTAGAGGACGGTGTTAAAGAGATAACGCTTCTCGGACAAAATGTAAACTCCTACAGAGGTGAATGCGATTTTGCCTCCTTACTTGAAAGGATTGCTGCGATTGAAGGGGATTTTATAATCAGATTTATGACGAGTCATCCCAAGGATGTCTCTGACGGTCTTATTGACGTGATGAGCAGATATTCTCCCAAGATCGCTCCGTATTTCCATCTTCCGCTCCAGTCGGGAAGCGACAGAATTCTTAAGGCGATGAACAGAACCTATAACAGGGAGAGATTTTTGTCTATAGTAGACAAGCTGCGCGCTAAAATTCCCGACATTTGCTTGTCCACGGATGTCATAGTCGGATTCCCGAGTGAGACGGAGGAAGATTTCAGGGATACCCTTGATATTCTTGATAAGGCTAAATTTGATATGGTATATGCATTCAAGTATTCGCCGCGAGAGGGAACTCCTGCGGCAAAAATGAGCGAGCAGATATCTATGGATATTAAGGAAGAGAGAATAGCAAGACTACTTAAGATGCAGGATGCTATTTCGTATTCGAACAATGAGAAATATGTGGGCTCGGTAATGACAGTGCTTGTAGATTCCTTATCGAAGCGCAAGGATAAAAATACTGTCAACGCAAGAACATACGGAAATAAACTCGTTCATTTTGAAGGTGACGAGTCTATGATTGGTAAATATATGCAGGTAAAGATTGACCGAGCGGGTATTTACGAGCTTTATGCTGACAAAAATAATAATGATTAATTTGAGAGGTATATAAAAATGACAAAAATTATTGAACTTGCACACCAGCTTGGTGTAGAGATTGCAAAGAGCGATGAGATCAAAGCGCTTAACGAAACAAAGGATGCTTTCGATTCCGATGCAGAGCTTCAGGCTCTGATGAGTGAATACGAGGCTGACAGAGTTCTTCTAGGTCAGGAGTTCTCCAAGAATAACTCGGAGATCGATGAGAAGGCTATAGCCGATCTCAGAGCGAGAATAGAGGAGCTTACCAAAGAAATATCTAAGAATCCTATATATATCGCTTTTGCGAATGCTCAGCAGAATATGAATAAGCTTATGGCTGACGTTAATGCTGAGATCAAATTCTGTATTACGGGCGAGAGGGATAATTGTACACACGATTGTTCTACCTGTTCAGGTTGTCACTGATATATAACAATTCCTTATTTTACGGAGGTGCTGACTTATGGCAGCAGTTGTAATAGAAAAAAGAAGTGAATTGACCACCGTTACGCCTATGATGAAGCAGTATCTGGAGATCAAGGCAGAGTATGAGGGATACATTCTCTTTTATAGACTTGGAGATTTCTACGAGTGCTTTTTCGAGGATGCAGTAGTAGCATCTAAGGTGCTTGATCTTGTTCTTACAGGCAGAGAATGCGGTGATGGAAAGAGAGCGGCTATGTGCGGTGTTCCTTTCCATAAAGCAGATGTGTTTATAGGAAAGCTTGTGGAGCAGGGGTATAAGGTAGGAATTTGCGAGCAGGTGGAAGATCCCAAGCAGGCTGTGGGACTTGTTAAGCGTGAGGTGATACGTGTAGTAACACCCGGTACTGTTACCGATGCAGAGCTTTTGCGAGAGGGACAGAATAATTTCCTCGCATCGATCTATTTCGGTAATGAGTGCGCAGGGCTCTGCTTTGCGGATATATCCACAGGTGACGTCTTCACAACCTATATTGACGGAAACGACACAGTTCAGAGACTTAAAAACGAGATCTCCGCTTACAATCCTTCCGAGGCAATCATTAACGTAGCGGATCAGGACTGTGCCGAAATCGTTGAGTTCCTCAAAGATAAATCACATTCTCTTGTAAATACCGGTATGCGACGACTCTTTGCCTACGATAAATGCCGTGAGCTTGTAAAGAGTGTGTTTGCAGATGAGATAGACAGACTTGCAAATCCCGAGCACGTTATGGCTGTAGGCGCTCTTCTTGCATATATCAAGGAAACACAGAAGTGCGAGATAACCTTTGCAAGAGAGATAAAAGTGTACTCTAAGGGACAGTATCTTGAATTTGACTATAATACGAGAAGAAATCTCGAGCTCACTGAGTCTATGAGAAACAAGGAGAAGAAAGGATCGCTTCTCTGGGTGCTTGACAAGACAAAAACGGCTATGGGCGCAAGACTTTTAAGATCATGGTTACTTAAGCCCCTGCTAAATCCCGTACAGATAGGCAAGAGACAGGCTGCCGTTGGTGACCTTGTTAAGAACAGGATGCTAAGAGATGAGCTTACCGAACTTCTTTCAAACTCTCTTGACCTTGAGCGACTTACCGCAAAGGCTGTTTACGGCACTGCCAATGCAAGAGATCTCAGATCAATTTTTCTTAGTATAGAAAGACTGCCTGCAATTAAGTCTGTTATTATGCAAAAAAGCGAAAATCTCAAAGAGCTTGCATCACGCATTGACACCCTTGATGATATTGCAGATCTTCTCGGAAAATCAATAGTGGACAACCCTCCTTATACTATTCGCGAGGGTGGAATGATCCGCGACGGATTTAATGAAGACCTTGATTATTACCGTGGTATCAAAACCAACGGTACAAATATTATGACATCGATCGAGCAGAAGGAAAGAGAAGAAACGGGTATTAAAACGCTCAAGGTCGATTACAATAAAGTATTTGGCTACTACATAGAGGTGACAAAGTCACTTATCGACCAGGTGCCTGACAGATACGTCAGAAAGCAGACTCTTACCAACTGCGAGAGATATATTACCGGAGAACTCAAGGAAATGGAGAACACTATTTTCTCCGCGGACGAGAAAATAGTTGGACTTGAGTACGAGCTCTTCTCAGGGCTTCGCGAGGTCATAGCAGAGAATAACGAGCGTATCAGAAACACCGCGGCTCTAATCGCCGAGATCGACGTTTACCGATCATTCGCAGAGGTTGCGGATAAGAATGGATATGTGTGTCCTGAGGTGGATCTTTCGTACGATCTTGTGATCAAGGACGGACGTCACCCTGTAGTTGAGAAGTTCGTTACCGATAGCTATTTTGTACCTAACGACACTGTCCTTGATGTTACGGATAATAAGGTTATGATCATAACAGGTCCCAATATGGCCGGTAAGTCCACGTATATGCGCCAGGTTGCTATTATCACAATAATGGCACAGATAGGTAGCTACGTACCGGCTAAGGATGCACGCATCGGAATTGTGGACAAAGTATTTACCAGAGTTGGAGCTTCAGACGACCTCGCATCCGGACAATCCACCTTTATGCTTGAAATGAATGAGGTTGCCGCGATACTTAAAAATGCTACGAAACGGTCCTTGATCATTTATGATGAAGTAGGACGCGGTACAAGTACCTTTGACGGTATGTCAATAGCTCGTTCGGTTGTTGAATACACATATTCAAAGAAAATAGGTGCTAAGACCTTGTTTGCTACGCATTATCACGAGCTGACGGATATGGAGGAAGAGTTCCCCGGAATTGTTAATTACAACATAGCCGCTAAGAAGCGCGGTGACTCTATTACTTTCCTCAGAAAGATCGTAAGAGGCGGTACTGATGATTCTTACGGTATAGAGGTTGCTAAGCTTGCCGGTGTTCCCAATGAGGTTGTAAAGAGAGCAAGAGAGATCCTCAAGGACATTGAATCCGGCTCACATATAGCGGTAGGTCATAATGTGGTAAAAAAAGATGATACAGACGATTTGTTTGCAGGTTTTGTTACTTCGGTAAACGATGAAGTAGCGGATAAACTGCGAACGGTTGATATCAACACGATGACACCAATAGAAGCTATGAATCTTTTATTCGAGCTTAAGAAAATGCTCAAGGAATAATATTATGGGAAAAATTAATGTTTTAAGCTTTGAAATAGCCAATTTGATTGCGGCGGGCGAGGTTGTGGAGAGACCTTCATCGGTACTCAAAGAATTGCTTGAAAATTCTATAGATTCAGGTGCTACTCAAATCGTTGCCGAGATAAAGCGCGGCGGAGTTTCTCTTATAAGAGTTACCGATAACGGTTCAGGTATTGAACGAGATGATCTGCCCGTCGCTATACAGAGACACGCTACAAGCAAAATACGTGAAAAGGACGATCTCGCGAGTATTATGACGCTTGGTTTCCGCGGAGAGGCGCTTGCAGCGATTTCCTCGGTATCCGAGATGACAATCATATCCAAGACAAAGACTGCTCAAAGTGCTACTATGCTTAGCGCTGAGGCGGGACGGGTAGTGGATATATCCGAAGTGCTTGCGGCCGACGGCACTACCGTTGTCGTCAACAATCTCTTTTACAATGTTCCTGCAAGACGTAAGTTTTTGAAAAAGGATGCAACCGAAGCTATGAACGTATCAGCTCTCGTTGAAAAGGTTGCACTTTCACGTCCCGACATTTCCATACAGCTTCTTATAGATGGCGAGGAAAAGTTCAAGACTCCCGGAGATAACAATCTGCTCAATACTATCTACGCAATTTTCGGAAAAGATTTCTCTTCCAAGCTCATTGAAATTGACGGAGAGGCCGACGGTATACACGTTAGAGGATACGTTGGAAGAAGCGATAACGTTAAGAAAAACAGAAATCTTATGAATGTTTTCATTAACGGAAGATACGTAAAGAGTCTCACCGCACAGGCGGCAATTGAGAGAGCATACACCTCGTATATTGCTCCGGAGGCTTTCCCGACCTGCGTTCTTTTCATTGATATAAATCCCACTTTGGTTGATGTAAACGTTCATCCCGCAAAGCTTGAGGTTAAATTTGCTGATGAGAGAACGGTATTTGAGATTGTTTATTATACCGTTAAAAATGCTCTTGAAAAGCATCAGTACAGGCCCGAAATGGAGCTTGCTAGGTCAAAGCCCGAGAAAAATTTAGCGGGCGCGTTTGTTCCTATTGGGGCCGATACAAAGGGAGAGCAGCTTAAGATGAGCGTTCCTGCTTACGTTAAGCAGCCTGTATTTGATGAGCCTAAAAGACAGTCTACCGTATCATTTAAGACCGATTCTACCAAGTATGATTTTGATAAGCCTTTAAAGGTTGCGGCTGTCAGCGGCGGCGAATACGGACTCAAAAATACCTCTATGCCTTCTATGACACCGAGAGATTCTGTTGAGTTGCTGAAAAAGTACAGAGAGAATACTCAGGCTAAAGAGGTTGAGCATGTACACACCTCACCCGTAATACGTATTGAGGATACACCTGAGTACAAATTTATCGGTGAAGCATTCGACTGTTATGTTATGGTAGAGTACGAAGGCGCTCTTCTTGTTATAGACAAACACGCAGCTCATGAGAGAGTAATATTCGAGGACCTCAAAAAACAACGTGAGGCGGACAAGAGGATCGCAAATCAGTTGCTTATGCTTCCGCTCACTGTTCTACTTGGACATGAGGAGCTCGCATGCGCTACGGAATATATGAGTGAATTACAGGCAGTAGGTTTTGATTATTCCGTCAGCGGTTCTGCTGTTGATATTACGGCTATACCGGAAGCTATTAGCACTGATGATGCAGAGGCGTTGTTTGTGAAAATGCTTGATGAGATAATAGAGGGCAGAGGAAAGCCGGCTATTACCGATGCGGTAAGACGGGAAAAGGCACTCTATCAGGTTGCCTGCAAAGCGGCTATCAAGGGAGGCCGAGTATATACCAAGGAGATACTCCATTGGCTTATAAAAAAGCTGCTTCTTATCCCCGACATTACTGTATGTCCCCATGGCAGACCTGTCGCATTCAGACTTACAAAGAACGAGCTCGACAGACAGTTTGAGAGATTAAAATAAAGAAAGGGACTTAAATGGCAAAATATACACTGTTAAAACAGGAAGGATGTGCAAGACGCGGCAGATTTGAAACCGTGCACGGCACTATAGAAACTCCTGTGTTCATGAACGTTGGTACATCGGCAGCTATTAAGGGCGGTATATCTACCAACGATCTTCGCGACGTTAAATGTCAGGTCGAGCTTTCCAACACCTATCATTTACACGTCAGACCCGGTGATGATCTTATTTATAAGATGGGCGGACTTCATAAATTCTTCAACTGGGATAGACCTGTTCTCACCGATTCCGGAGGATTCCAGGTATTTTCACTTGCAAAGCTCCGCAAGATTACCGAAGAAGGCGTTTCCTTTAATTCACACATAGACGGAAAGCGCATTTTTATGGGGCCCGAAGAATCAATGCGTATTCAGTCGCATCTTGGCTCTACTATCGCTATGGCATTCGACGAGTGCGTGGAGAATCCGTCTCCGTATCCGTATGTTAAGGCGTCGGAGGAGCGCACTGTCCGTTGGCTTAAGCGTTGCAGAGAAGAGATGGACAGACTTAATGCTATGGAGGGCACGGTTAATCCTCATCAGCTTCTGTTTGGTATAAATCAAGGCGGTACATATGATGATCTCCGTGTGAGAAATATGGAGGCTATAAAAGAGATCGAGTGCGACGGTTATGCGATTGGCGGACTCGCTGTAGGCGAATCTGCGGACGTTATGTATCACGTTATCGACGTTGTAGAGCCTCATATGCCTACTGACAAGCCGAGATATCTGATGGGGGTAGGTACTCCTCAGAATATAGTTGAGGCAGTTTATCGCGGAGTTGATTTCTTTGATTGCGTAATGCCTTCAAGAAATGCGCGCCACGGCAATCTCTTTACATGGGAAGGTAAGATAAATCTGCTTAACGAGAAGTATATAGACGATGCGCGTCCTATTGCGCCTGAGTGCGACTGTCCTGCATGTAAGCATTATTCCAGAGCTTATATCAGACATCTTTTCAAAGCCAAGGAGGCCCTTGGTATGCGTCTTGCGGTTTTGCATAATCTTTACTTCTATAACGACCTGATGCAGAAGATCCGTGATGCCCTTGACGAGGGAAGATATGAGGAGTTCTATCAGAAGTACAGAAACAGCCTGGCAGAAAGACGTAAAGATTAATATTTAATCGATGGATGATTTAGTATATAAACGAGTAACTTCAGTAAGCGATCCTGATATTCCATATCTGTTAAAGATGTATAATCATCCTGACATTTCGTGTTTCATAAGTGTTAGTGATAATTATTTCAATTACGTTATACATACTGAAAAAGTGTATTTCTACAAGGTTTATCAATATGACAAGCTGATTGGCGCAATACATCTTGAAATGTTCGCAGAAACTTTGTATATGGATATTTTGATTTTCCCTAAGTTTCAAAGAAATGGTTTGGGAACCAAAATAGTTAAGGATCTTCAAGCAGATGCTTTGAAACTTAATTATCATAAGATTCAGGTTTCCATTGATGAAAAAAATAAGGCGTCAATAAAAACGTTTGAGCGATCAGGATTTATCTTTATTCATAGGGAAGGCGAATTACTGAATTACATTTACAAAATGCAATGAAATTTCTATAGTTAATTAGATTAATCTCAAGCAAAAACGATAGCTAAGGTGAATTGTCAATAGAAGTGCAACACTTTTAAGAAAGATTTTGCAATTCTAAGTTCCAAGAATCCTGAGCAGAAATATAATTTAAGCATTTGCGGGGTCTGTTGTTAATTAACGACAGATTCCGCAAAAGTGTTTTAGG
>JAFVYL010000005.1 GCA_017508665.1 Clostridia bacterium
AACACGGTTTACCTTCGTCCCGAGACCGCTCAGGGTATCTTTGTTAACTTCTCCTCCGTACAGCGTTCTACCAGAAAGAAGCTCCCCTTCGGTGTAGCTCAGATAGGTAAGTCCTTCAGAAACGAGATCACTCCCGGCAACTTTGTATTCCGTACCCGTGAGTTTGAGCAGATGGAGCTTGAGTTCTTCTGCAAGCCCGGTACAGACCTTGAGTGGTTCGCCTATTGGAAGAACTTCTGCCATCAGTGGCTTCTCAATCTCGGCATGAAGGCTGAGAACCTCAGACTCCGTGACCACGATCCCGAGGAGCTTTGCTTCTATTCCAAGGCTACCACAGACTTTGAGTTCCTCTTCCCGTTCGGTTGGGGCGAGCTTTGGGGAATAGCTGACAGAACAGATTACGATCTCGGTCAGCACCAGGAGCACTCCGGCAAGGATCTCACCTACTTCGATCCCGAAACCAACGAGCACTATATTCCTTACGTAGTAGAGCCCTCTCTCGGCGCAGACAGAGTTGCTCTTGCATTCCTTGTTGATGCATATGACGAGGAGACTCTCGGTGAGGGTGACGTAAGAGTTGTTCTTCATCTTCATCCCGCACTTGCACCCGTTAAGGCTGCAATCCTTCCTCTTTCCAAGAAGCTTTCCGATAAGGCTCTTGAGCTTTATGACGAGCTTTCCAAGGAGTTTGCTTGCGATTTCGATGAGACCGGATCTATCGGTAAGAGATATCGCCGTGAGGATGAGATCGGTACTCCCTTCTGCATTACCTATGACTTCGACACCGAGAATGACGGTTGCGTAACCGTTCGTGACAGAGATACTATGGAGCAGGTTCGTATCCCTGTATCCGAGGTTAAGGAATACATCAGAGAAAGACTTAAGTTCTAATAAAAAAAACGGAGCTGTCGGTAATTTTCGGCAGCTCCTTTGAATAGAGGAATCAATATGGATAATTTAACACGCATAGCCTCTTTTTCGGTAAACCACGACTATGTTACCGAGGGAATATACGTATCTCGTATTGATGGAGACGTTACTACATACGATATGAGAACGAGAGTGCCCAACAATAAGGATGACGACTATATGTCAAACCTCGTGATGCACTCGTTTGAGCACCTTTTTGCCACCTATGTCAGAAACAGTAAAATCGGTACCCGTGTCATTTATTTCGGCCCTATGGGGTGTCAGACGGGATTCTATCTTCTTATAAGAGATGCGAAGAACGAAGAGACTCTTGAGGTAGTATTCGATATACTTGAGAAAATAATCAATCATGACGGGGAGATGCCCGGCGCTAAGCGCGAGGAGTGTGGCAATTACAAGAATCTTGACCTCGAGTCTGCAAAGGCGGAGGCGAGAAAATATCTTGAAGTGCTCAGAAGCTCCGATAATAATTTCAGATATCCGGAGGCGTAATATGGATTTCAAAGCAAATATCGGAATAATCGGCGCGATGGACGATGAGGTGAGAGAGATAATATCTCAGCTCAAAGATAGAAATACGGAAACCGTTAGCGGTATAGAATTCAACACGGGTACACTTTACGGTAAAAACGTTGTAATAGCAAAATGCGGAATAGGCAAGGTGTTTGCCGCTATATGTACCGAAGCAATGATAATCAAGTATTCTCCGGATCTTATAATTAATTCGGGTGTCGGAGGTGCGCTCGCAGGCGGACTTCGTCCTCTTGACATTGTCTTTGCTGACAAACTCGTTCAGCACGATATGGACACGTCTGCTATAGGCGATCCGGTAGGACTCGTGTCCGGAATCAATAGGGTTTACTTTGATACCGATCCAAGAGCAAGAGAAATCCTCGTTGCCGCGGCACAAGATCTTTCGGTCAGTTGCATTGTAGGTACTATAGCTACGGGTGACAAATTCATTTCCGCTACCACGGACAAGGCGAGACTTGTTGACACGTTTGGCGCTGTGGCTTGCGAAATGGAGGGGTGCGCTGTAGCCCATACTGCATTTGTTAACACTACCCCGTGCGCGGTTATTCGCGCAATTTCCGACTCTGCAGACGGAGAGGCCACTATGGACTATCCTACCTTCCTCCCGCTTGCGGTTAAGGTTTCTACGGCGCTTACACTTGCGCTGGTAGAGAAGTATTGATATAAAAAGAGTAAGCATACAGACACCGTCTTGCGTGCTTACTCTTTTTATATTTAAGGTTTTCATCGTTGCGCAGGCGGAGTTGATCTTTTGCCTTAATAAAGTCAAAGCTCAGGACAACTTCCGTTACAGGGCAACTCTGATAGGCAAATTCTTGTTATATGTGAAACAAATATCGCCATGGCTGATATTATTGATCTGCCCAGAACTTATCCAACTCGCATCTGAGATCCTTAGCATCGGATATATATTGCATACCCTTCCAAAGCGAGGGTATGCTTTTTTTGTATATCGGATCTGCAAAGCGGTCGTCGATAAGTACTATTACACCCTTATCGTCCTCGCGACGTATAACTCGCCCTGCCGCCTGAAAGACTTTATTCATTCCAGGATAAATATAGGCATACTGCTTGCCCTCCTCATACTTTTCCTCAAAGTACTCGGATATGACCTCTCTCTCGTAGGAAAGCGAGGGGATACCTATACCGACTACTACCGCGCCTATCAGACGCTCTCCGACAAGATCGATGCCCTCGGAATATATTCCTCCCATTACGCAGAAGCCGACAAGGTATGACTCTGAGTTTTCGGAAAAAGCAGAGAGAAACGCTTCCTTTTCATCCTTGCTCATATCAGGTCGCTGGAGCATTGATTTTACCTTTGGGTATTTTGCGCTGAATTCATGGTATATAGCCTCGGCATATTCAAAGGACGGAGCAAAGACCATGTAGTGTCCTCTCTTTGCGGATAGAGTTGCCGCAATTACCCTACATACGGCCGGCAGAGTTCTCTCTCGCTCGGAGTATCGAATGCTTACTCTGTCCATTATTGCGACCGCAAGCTGTTCGGGATTGAACGGCGAGGTTACCTCGAGAGTGTCAGCGTAAGAGTCGTCGGTCAGTATGGATCGGTAATAGTCGAGGGGCGAGAGAGTAGCCGAGAAGAATACGGCTCCCGCGCCCTTGGATATACGCTTTTGTATTTCGCCGGATGCATCTATACACAGCGCCTTAAAGGATATCACTCCGTTGGTGTAGTATATGAGGAAACGGTGCCCCGTGTCAAAGGATTCTAAGCTTTTTACAAGCTTTTTAACCTTGTAGTAAAGATCACGTATGATCTTGAGACGTGCATTTTTTTCACAGTCGTGCGCTTTTACAGCTGCTTCTTCCTCGTCCTCGAGCGACGAGTAGAGCCGTGCAATTATATCGTAGAGATTACCGGGTACGTAGGATAGAGTTGTCGCGCCGAGCTCTTCTCCTTTGTCGTTACGCCTTATTTCATCCTTTACGGCAGGGAAGAGAGTGTCGAAAATTTCCTCTTTTAGCTTTGGCAAGGTCTCGCGCAGCTTAGAGAGCGCGCCGATCTCATCTCGTGAAAGCAATTCGTCTATATCCTTGAGTGAAAGCTCAGATGAATACATCTCGCGGCTTCTGTCGGCTAAGTTGTGCGCCTCGTCGATTAGGAATGCATAGCGTCCGCCCTCTGTAAAGAAACGGCGGATATATACCACGGGGTCAAAGAGATAGTTGAAGTCGCAGATTATAAAGTCGCACAGCTCCGAGTAAGCAAGCTCAAGCTCATAAGGACATACCGAATAACAGATGGCTATATCCCTGATATCGTTGATATCAATTACGCATTTTCCAAGTGAGTGCACGGCCATTACAGCTTCGGCGAGCTTGTTGCATTTTGCCATTTCGCACATGCTGAGGCTCTCGCGACATACGAGCTTTAAAGGGCAGCTTTTTTCCTTTGAGGTGAGTATTATAGCTTTGATCTTGGCTCCGTTTTGCGAAAACAGCTTGAGACAGTCACGTGCTGCCTCCGCGGTTGTTCCTTTTGGAGTAAGGTAAAAGGCCTTATCGCATTTTTCGTCCGCTATTGCTTTGAGGGCAGGGTATATTACCGAAACCGTCTTACCCGTTCCTGTTGGGGCGCATGCGAGCAGGGTGTTGCCCTTTGTCAGAGCTCTGTATGCGCGACGTATGAATTCATCCTGTCCTTCGCGTACGTCGGTGTAAGGGAAGCGTATAGCCTTCATTGACGGGAGTCGCTCGGTGACACGCTCTATTTCCGGCTGGGCAAAAATCGAGATCGCATCCGCGCATTTTTTGAAGAAGGAGTCGAGAGCCGATTTCTCTACTGTCTCCGTGGTAGTCTCGATAGCTCCGCTTGACTCGTTTACGTAGATTATTTTGAGATCTACAGCGGTGAGCCCCCTTGTGTCTGAGAGGATCTTGCCGAGGACAAAGCCCTCACCTCTTGCCTGCGCGATTTCGTGCTTTCTTGCAGCCTTAGTCACACCCGTGCTGCTTTTTACTAAGGTTATCTCGCTACTCTCGATCCTGTCGGCATAGCCGAAAATGCGGTAATCTATGCCGCTGTGCGAAAAGTCAAAGGTCAATTTCTCACCATCGGTGATCCCGAGCGATGAGAGGAAAATACGGGATGCCCCTTTCAGATCCGGCTCGCACTCGTCGGTGGGGAGCGTAGGGGAAATTCTTCTCCTGGCGACGGATATGAATTCATCAAGGGGAATAAGTATTCGGTTTTCACTTGCTATATGCTTCATACCCTGCCTCCGTGTTTGTTTTTATACGTATATTTTACTATAAAATTATACTAAAGTCAACAGAATACGGAAAAACACCGCCGCAAAATAGCGGCGGTGAAAACAAGGTGCGTTTTCTTGTTTTTTAGTTGCGTTTGCCGAGAAACGAGTCAAGGAGTCGTGACTTTATCTCGAGCCAGCCTTTTTCGCTTTCGGTTGCATACTGATATCCTGCAGCGTATCCCTTAAGTCCTATGATGGGTAGGGTGGAGAGCTTGATCAACGCCTCTATAACTCCTGCTGCGCTCAGATTGTCGCGCGTTTTGATCATCACCGAAACGGTGAATATCATACACACGGTAGACGGAATAAGTCTGAGGATCATATGTATAAGGCGTGAGCTTTCGGGGTTTCTTAGCTCTGTGTCTGAGCGGTGATCCCGGGAGAGGAGATTTGCCGCATCGAGCTCAGCACACTTGATTTTTTCGACACGTCTTAGCTCTTTTGTGGATTTTTTGCCTAAGTTCTCACCCTTTAGGTATCTTTGATACTCATCCTTTGTATACCCGAGTGAGAAGAGCAGATTACTCCTTCTATACTCAAGATCCGCCTCTCTGTAGTCAAGGCAGAATTTCCTGAGAGAAACTATATCGTCTCCGCATATTTTGTCTCTGAGCGCGTTGAATTTTTCGCTTGCCGCCTTGTACTCATCTCCCTCGCGTCCGAGCTTTTCGCCCGCATCCTCAAGAGAAAAATACATAACGTAGGATGCGATAAGCATCATTAATAGCGTAGAGGTGAAGCTCTCGCCGCGAAAGTCCGAGAAGCCAATCTCGGTGAATGATATCAGCGCCGTTATTATCAAGGTGATAACGGCTACCGCTTTGCCGACGTTTGCTACCAGAAAAGAGTATCCGCGTTTTACAAGATTGCCTGAGGCAATGATTCCGAGATCAAGTCCGTCATTCATTCTTTACGTCCTCTTTTCCGTATCTTCTCGCGAGCTTGAAAATGAGAGATCCGATCAGATTGGATATAAGGCCTACAAAGGATATCACCGTCATTTCGTCCGCTATCCTCGAGAGCGAGAGAAACAGTATGAATGAGATCAGCCACATTACGGGTGCTGACGGAGAGCGCAGAATCTGCTTGAAATACTTATAAAGAGGTACAGCCGCAAGGCCTATAAGAATGAGAGAGATGCCGGAGAGTATACTTGCATCTTCTCTTTCAATCCAGAGTGGAAAGTATGAAAAAATCGACACGGTTACGGGAATAACCGATATCGCAAGTCCGAGCGCGTTAAAAAGCAGCCTCTTGCTTGGATTAATCTCCGGGGTCATTCTGAAGCAACTCTCCCTTCATAGCGGCGATCCTTTCGCCTACTGCATCCTTCTGATACTGAGGCAGTGCCGATGCCATAAAGATATCGTAAAGCATATCTATCTGGGAGCTGAGAATGAGCTTGAAGGCCGCCTTTTCTCTCTCTGCGCGTGATTCGTCCTCAAGACGCTCCTTGAGCATGAGGTCAAGCGTGTCAACCTTTTCAGTAAGTCCCTCGAGGATATTCTTAGCGCCCTCGAGCCCGTCTGTGAGCTGCGAGTGCTTTTCTATGCTTTCGCTTGTATCTTCTTTTATTTTGCTGACCGCATTTCCTATACTTATGAGAGAGCCCTTCAGAAGCGGTAGCAAGCCCTTTTTATAAGCCACGGCAAGCACCAGCGAGCCTGCAAAGGTCATAGCGCAGAGTATCTCACCTGCATATGCGGTTATTTCCGCATACGCCTTGGAGAACATATTGCTATTCTCGGCATCTTCGGTCTCGGTAAGCTCGTCAGTCTGCATATCTGCGGCTGATGCCGATACGGTAAAGCATACCGTCAGCGCTATAAGTAAGGCTGTAACAAATAGGTATTTGAGCTTGTTTTTCATTTTTCCTTCCTTTCAAAATCGAAAATTTGATGTCCGTTACAGGATATTTCGAGCTTTTGCGTTCTTGTACGGAGATTTATAATTTCTGCTTCGAGATCGCAGCATCGCTTGAGAAGTCTGCGCGCGAGTGAGCCGTCATCCTTAAGCGTTATGCTTTTTCCGTGCTTCGTGAAGCTTTCAACAGCATACACACCGGAGTCGGATTCGAGCCTCGGCGAATATTCTCCGTCTCTGAGTGAAGAGATGGGGATCTCTACTTCGCCCTCACACAGGGGAAGTATCTTGCCTCCGATGAGAAGAGCTCCGGCGTGCTGCGGGGTGAATGAAAGAATGAGAGTATCCCTGTCGCCCTCGTTGAATTCTACCCACTCGGCGATACCGTGTGAAGTAATATAGCGTATTTTCATCTTACACGTCCTCTCCTTTACTTTCTGCGACTTCAATTTTGTTTTTCAGGGTATCGATCTCGGCATATATGGTTATAAGGTGTGCAAGCAGGCTTTTTCCGAGTATTCCGAAATAGGCTGCAAGCTCGCCGGATTTTATATCCTCAAAGAGATTGTGGAGGGTGTGTCCGTCTTTGATACCGCTGGGGACAGCCGATGCCAACGAGTTTTCGCCAAAGCTGTGTACGTCTCCTATCAAAGCATTGTAATGCTCGATTATATACAGCGGCAGCTTGTCAAACGCTTCCTTCATCTCGCTCGCACTATAACCTCTTCCACCGAGTGATCGCGGAGCTGTAGGATGTGTGGGCAGAGAAGAGATGAGAATGTGCTCAATGTCGGAGTTTAGTATTTTCTTTGCTTTCATTTAATGTCCTTTCTTTTGCGCATGGCGCATCAGGTATTGTTTTTTATCTTGCCCTTTATCGTGTATCGGTAGCTTATTGAGTAGACTGAGATGGGTGAAGCAAATCGCTCTGCGGTGAGTATGATCTGCTTTTCCACCCAACGTTTTTCATTTTCATTGAGAGCAACAGACGTGTATCTGCTTACGTACCACGGCGCAGTGCTGAAATCGAATTCATCGAATCCGACGGATGCCGGGGGCAGATTACCGACGTGTACCGAGTCCTCTGCATCGGCTATAACCTCGCACCGTATCGTATCCGGTAAGGTCGCTTTAGCCTTTATAACCAGAGATTTTTTGACGGTATTCTTAGTCAGGTGCGGCACTCCGCAGTCATCGACAGGGGTTTTAAGCATATATTTCGGCGCGTGGCCGACAAAGCTGTAATAATACGGATGGAGCTTATCGCCCATTACTTTTGCATACTCGGTTTCGCTGTAATCGGGAGACTCCTTCAGGTAATCCGGCGCCTCTCCGCGCATATCGTTATTGAAAACACAGAGATGTCCAAGATCTGTGGAGAAGAAAAGGAGCTTTCCGTGAGACATGAACGAGGTTGCTGCTGAGAATTCTCCTCCGCTGAACTCCTCGGTGGGTATGACGCTGTACTTGACTCCGTCATTTTCCGTGTAATAATAATTGATGCCGCCATCATCGGTCACGCTGTATACCGATCTTGAGTCTGCCGCCTCGCCAACAAGGGTTGGATGCGCGACGGTATCGGCATATGAGTCGGCGGCGTATCGGTATACCCGAAGATCATTACGGTATGCGCCTATATCCGTGAGCATAAACCATTCGTATTCTCTTGATCCGGTCGCATGAGTGAAGATCGCTCTGGAGTCCGCAAGAAATATTTTTCCGTTTACACCGACAGCAAGATAGCCCAGCCATTCACACATGTGCGCCTTGGATAAATCTTCTTTCAGTAAAGAATAATTTACATTATGGGATCTACACACGACGTTGCGCTGGTAATTGATATTTTCGTGGTTCAGCGCCATTAACCCTTCTCCTGTCAGAAAGACGGGATCGTCGAGGAAGGATAGACAGCTTCCCGCAGAGCATATTCCGGAGTGTACGTACGCGACAGGATAAACGGTATCGATATCTCCGAGGCTAACCCCCTCCGCTGTATGATAGAAGATGCTACCCGAACCGTCGTCACCCTCCTTAAAGACTGCAAGCATATTTCTGACTGCCAGCATAGACGTGACCTTGTAGCTGCCGACTCCGTCATTGAAGTAATTGTATTTTCCCACATAAAGAGCATCATCCTGTCCTTGGTTCGGTCTTTCTGTGTAGAATACCGTGTTCGGCAAAGAAGGATTGCCCGAGAAGAATATTCTGCCGTCAAACACTTCTGCTGTGGTACAGCTCACGATAGCCTCGTACGGTGTGGAGCTGTTCAGAGCGTTCATCTCCCTCGACCACTCCTCACCTAGCGGCGCAAGAGTTCCCGTAACGGAAACTTTTATACCGGTTGCATCACTCGCCTTGGAAAATTGAATGTTGACGCTTGATACAGCACCGTCCTTACTGTTTGTGTCCCATACTGTGCTCTTGCCGTCTATCTCCACGGATCTGATACTCAAGGTTTTATCGTGGAGCGGCAGGGCGATTTTGATAGGCTCATATTCCGAATGATATCTTATGCTTCTTGCCACGATTATTTCGGAACCGCTCACCGCTTCAAGCTCACTTTGTCCAAGGGCATAATCCACTGTCAAAAGCGAGCCGCAGTTTTTAAACGAGTCTTTTCCTATACGGTTAAGAGCCGCTCCGAGATACAGAGTTGAGAGAGCGCCGCACTCGAGAAATGCGTTATCGTCAATGCGCACAAGAGTGGATGGGGTGACTACCGTGTTAAGTGATGAGCAACCCGAAAAGGCGTATGCGCCTATTGAAATGATACCCTCGGGTAAATACAGCGCGGTAATAAGCGCGTTGTTGGAAAACGCGTTAGCCTCAACCGTTACGACCTTGTGCTTTATACCCGCTATGCTTACGTAAGCGGGCACGTATATCTCTCCGCCATTAAAATCCTCTATGCCGCATACCGAGCAGTATCTGTTGTTCGGGTCTGTCACGCTGTAGGTCAACCCGTCATTTGCATAAAGATATGCTGACGGATCAGCCACGTAGTATTCCTCCTTGAAGTCGTCTGATAAAAGATTTCGCTGCTCATAGGCTTCTCCCGATACATAGACGGTCGGCACGTAGGGGAGAGCGCCGTTTGTTCCTACTTCCTTACACACGCCCTCGTCGTTTATCTGCAGGAGCTTTTCTGTGTCCATTATGTAGAAGCAGCGGCCGTATTCAAAGCCGAAGCTCTTGCCGTCGCGCACGGTTGCGATTTCGACTCCCGTAGCATTTGCCGATCTTATATCCGAAATTGGGTGTCGCATTATCTTATCTCCCACGTGTACAAGCAGGTGATCCTCTCTGCCAAAGGGGGATCTTTGATAATATATAGCGTGTATTTTCCTGCCGTAAAAGGCAAAGCACCTAAACCCCGGTATGCTCTCGAGAACGTCTGATCCGTCTCCGTCGTAATCCTTGTACATATTCTGTGAATACGCGAGTCTAGACGGTGAGCCGGTTATCGAGCTTGCGCTGCGCTCAATTCCTCTGAAGTTTCTGTACGTATGGGTGTATTCAGCTGTTGAATAAATCAGGTTTCTGTATCTGTTTGCCATCATGCCCACCCGTTAACACGGTATACCGTGTCGATTTTATTGCTGGAATATCGTTTTGTGTTTGCTACGAGATCACGGTAGAGGCTCATATAGTACTGTGCTTTGCCGGCGTCATCGTCAAGCCACATGAACGCGGCGGTCAGAAGCGGCAGCATCGGAGAACATTCACCCGATATATCGATGAGCTCATGCGGGCGTGATTTGTCTATTTCTCTCGGCTTTCTGTAGTAAGTCAGATAGAGCTCCCCTCTGTAATCGTAAGGGGCTAATATTCTTCCGTCTACCAACTGTAAAGAGGAAATGATGTTTCCGTTTTTATCACGCGGCTGAGTACAGAATGCGCGGAAATCGTCGCAGTAATCCTGCGGATCGATCTCTCTTATCGGAGAGTATTCGGGAATATCGGTTATTTTGTCGCTCAGCACGTCGTCGAACACGGCAAGGTTGCTTACTGTAAAATAACAATCACCGAAAAATGTTACGCTTGCATCGCCGTAAACGAATTGTCTTACGAGCTGTCCCTCACCGGACAGCGGAATACTGCTTGCGCCTGTACTGTCTCGTATTACACAGGATCCGTTTCCGCTTGTACGGAACGAGATGGCCTTGCCGGTGAACGGTATTGTAACGGTCTCTCCGGATCGGTGCTCTATAAATTCCTTTGCCATACTTATTCTCGGGCCTCTGAAGAATATCACCGCGCTTTTTGATACGGGCCTGTCGACGTATATGATGGAGAGCGCGCGGTTTGCCGAGGCGATGAAGCAGTCTTCATCCTCAACGTACTTTTCAAATCCAAGCTGCGCTACATCGGTTTTTAATTCGTTAAGTGTCATATACAGTCCTTTCTTTTAATTGCAATGTCCCACGCGGGGCATTCGAATAATGTAAGAAAGCCCCGGTGCGTGGGATTTTTATTTTATCAGAGCTGTGTAGAGGTATCTATGGAGCTTTCAGAATCTACGGCAAGAAGAATGTGCTTATAAGAACCGAAGCCTACACCAAATCTGCATCTGCCGTTCCAATAATAGTTACCGGTGTGGTTATCTACCCAGTTGGAAACGGTGAGAGGGATACGGTTGAAGAACATGTTGCCCGAGAGATTCTTGTTGGCCTCGCTGGACATGATCATAATTCTGTTATCGGCGGGCTGCCAGTTGGGGAGAATTACGATGTTCCAATTTCCGTAGTGTAGATTGATATCGTTGTAGCCGTTGCCGAGCGCGCCTTCAGAGCCGCACACCTTCTTTACGATCTGCTCGATTTTGGGCTTGTTGCCGGGAAGGATTAAGGTGTCTGCGGTATATCCGAGTGCCTCGCCGTTTTCATCCTTCATATTTCTGAGCTTGACCGAGAGGGCAGCGAGAGATTCCTCGAACACCTCGGTGCTTGCGACTCTTGCATCTGCCGTACCGGTGGAGAAGATGTCACCGTAATAATAGTTGGACTGCGTACCTGTCGCACCTGCTGCGCCGCCCCATGTATGATAGGCGGAGAAGAGAGGTCTTGTATCTGCGGTTGTCAGGTCTATCTGTGAGCCTGCAAAGGTGAAGTTTGCCTCGGTTGCATTCGCAAGAGCTGCTTCGCAGAGCTTGTTCATGGTTTTGTAGTAAGCTCTGGTAAAGTTTTCTGCTCTGCGCTTTGCATCGATAGCCAGGCCGTAGTTACAGTCCTCTACCATCTCTGCGGTCACGACGAATTCCTTCATGTACTGCACGTGTTCAATGAACTTTGTACCGGTTTCGGATACGGTATCGCTTTCCGCACCTCCGCCTTCACTTACCGACTTGAAGATGCCGAATTCGTTTTGCATCACTATGGTTTCGCCGAACTTATTGCTCTTTTCTACGTTGAAGAGCCAGTCGCGTATACCGCCCTTTTTGCTTAAAAGATCGCTTTCGTTTTCGATTACCATCTTGATTGGGAGCTGGATCTTACCGAAAGCGGCGTTGTTAACATTTGAATTTTTAGAATAAATTATCATATTTATCTCCTTTGTTTATCTGCGGAATCTTACATATACGAGATTAGGGTTATCGTCGACAGCAATGATCATTCCTTTTCCGGTCGAACTGTATGTTACCGAGTCCATTTTTTGTTTTTTTGAGGAAAGTCCCACCGGCATACCGGGATACGGCGTGGCGACTCCCGTGAATTCAACCTTGAATACCATATCCTCTGTCACGAACATTGCGTCGATCTTTCCGTCTTCGGCATCCTTACTTCCTACCATCGAAATATAATCCGGCATCATAGCAACTGCGGCTGATGATAGTGATCCCGAAGAACAGGTGAGGGCGCATCCCGGACCAAAATTGGCTGCGCTTGCTACCTTAAGACGCGATACTTCGCATTGATTGTTAGAGTTTAATACTTTTACGAGTCTGAACATTTTTTATTCCTTTCTCTTTACTTAGTCACCTTTTTGTAAAGACGCTGTAATTCCGAGTCGCTCATACCGGGGAAGAGCTCTCTTGCGGTTGCGAGCTCGTGCTGTGACATCATTCCCACCGATGTTACCGCGCCTTTGCCGTGCGCACTTCTCAGATGCGATCTGGTGTCGCTGACTCTCCTTTTGGCAGTTGCCATATACGCTTCCTCCGGGGTGAGTCCGAGATCGCGCAGGGCGGCGTAGCGAAGGGGGTTGTTAAGATCGGTTATGTCGCTTATCCCTCTGAGCTCGGGGAATTCTGCTCTGAGCTTTTCGAGGTCACTTGCGATCAGGGCTTCGTAGTCCACGCCGGCATCTTTGTCGGTAGCTTCACTCTCGGGTGATTCTTCCGATGCCTCCTCGCAAAGCGGCTCTTCGGTTACGTCGGATTTTGCGTCCTCGACATCGAGATCAGCCGTTTCATCAACATTGTAAAGCTCTTCCATGATTACTTACCCCGTCTGACTCTGAGATCGTTATCGGTTTTTATAACTCTGCACTTGGGCTCGTTTTCGGGAGTGACCGGGGCGGTCACTTTGTTGAGGCCCAGATTTCTGTACGGAGTACTCTTGTCGTTGGTATTCTTTACTTTCTTGTTCATTTTGTTTTCCTTTCTTTATGGATTATTGGTTTGCTCTTTGCTCGAGAAAATCAAGATAGTCATCGGATATATCACGATAGTAATTCATAAGATCGCCTACCTCGGATGCGATGGCGTCAGCATCGCTTTCGGTGATACCCATCTTCAGTGCAAGCAGCTTAGCCCCATCCTTGTCCAGGCCGAGTGATACCGCTTGTTCTAAGATTTTATTGAGTACCTTTTGCTTCGTTATATTGTACGCGCTCTGTCCGATAGCTTCCGCATCTTCTCTTGAGAGACCTGCGTGCATACCGTATGCTATTGCGGTGTTAATATCTACGATATCATTACTTATAAGGTGAGACATTACGTCCTTCTTTATCTGCATCTGCTTGTCGCTGTACTTCTCGAGATATGAGGCGTAGGATGCGCGGTTATCACCCTCTTTTTGCGCATAGGTGTCCTTGAGTTTTTCAAGACCTGTCTCAAATGTTTTTTGAGATGCATCGTCTATATATGATGCATATCCGCTGTTTTGTAAACCTTTGTTGTGAATATAGCGTTTATTTGCACCGTAGGACGACATGCTTTTCTTGGAAGATGCATAGAGAGAATTTACCGCATCGGAGTAGCTCTTTACGCCCGAGAGTGAATTCTTATGCTTATAAAGGTCGTATGAGTCCGGCTTTCCGTTAGTGCCGATCTTATCGAGATGATTCTTTATGAGATCCTCAAGTGAGGTCAGTTTTGCCAAAAGTCCTCACCTCCGTTCCTGAATTGCAATCGGTGAAATACTCTACGTTTTCTCTTGCGTACGGGTAGTGCGCCCTTTCCTGACACTGCCAATATCTGAGCAGAGTGGCGGGTTCGGTCGGATTACCGAGAGTTCCGGCCTTCAGATTTTCAAGATTTCTCTGCCACAGTGCCTCTCTCTGGTACTCGTTTCCGCCGTTAAGATCGACGGAGAACAGGTAGGCATCGTCATAGAAATATCTGCCTTTTGCTATATCGAGTTCGATGAAGTCGTATCTTGAGAACTCCGACTCGTGAATTCTGCCGTATGCATCCCTATACGAGAGTCTTCGTGGCTCATCGGCAAAAGCAAGATGAAGAGAAAAGATGATTTTGTCTATTCGCGCATAAGCGGCATGCTTCATTTTCTTTTTAGACTGAAGTCTGCCGGATGCCTGGTTGATCCTGAGCTGCTTTGCATAGCCCGACTCGGCATATGCGCCCGTGTCGACGCCTTGGAAGGCATCGGATATTCCGATAACCCTCTTTGCGTGATCATAAAGTCTCTCTGCCTCTGCTATATCCTGTGATATATTGGGGGTTGTATCGACCTTTCCGTATTGCGCAACGCTTTCTCCGGGCTTCATCTTGATCACCTGACCGAAGACGGAGTTGTTGAGTGATATGCTGGCATCCTCGGGAACGATGGGTGTGATTCCTGCTCGCAAAAGCTTCTGGAGTATTCTCGATTCAATCTTGTTGATTGCCTGCTGTTCCGGTCTTATATAGTCACAGTCGGACTGACCGAAGAGTTGTTTTTCCGCCGAGGTGTTTTTCCTTATAACTATAGGGAAAATGCGCGGCACGTAGTAGGGGATATCTATAGTGCACGGCTCACCCGCGCTGTCGTGCGATCTCACAATATGCTCGTATTCCACGTCGCAGCTCTCTGTTTTTCCGTTTTTACAACGGCAGAGTGCCTCTTCTTCGCCGCACTCACGACACACTCTCTTTTTTCTCATATAGTAGCGTGGTAGGTCGGACAGTATGAGATCTCCCGAAAAGATGAATCGTCCTATCTCTCCGTCCTCATCCCTGTAGAAGCAGGTTACTGTCTTTACAGTATCCGAAGCATCCGCCTCTCCGTCATACTCGTATTCAAAATCGGCGAGCACCGTATTTTCCTCGGGGATACCGTATCTTCTTGTAAGCTCGCTTTTTGTTGTCACAAACTTTAAGAAGCAGTACTCCATATCCTCTATATTGTAGATGCTTGGCTGAGGTATAAAGTCGCACGGGGATATACATTCGACACGTACACCGCCTACCTCACCCATATACTCGGATTCGTTATCCCAATCCACATACCAGACGCTTCCGCCGTATATGTACGTATATCGCTCGTCCATATCGTTCATCTCGTCAAAGGGAAGTCTTTGTCTTATAGAGCGGCACAGACGCTCTATTGAGGTAGCGTTTCGTCCTCTTTTTTCGCTGTATGACGTGGCATCCGCCTTGGGAGACGGAATATCTGAACTTACTTGGCTTTCTACAATTTCATAAGTGATATTACGCACGGTGATTGCAGATTCCTCGGAGCCGTCAATTTCGGTTGAGCCCTTATACTGCTTCATAGCTCGTTCAAACGCTTCGAGCTTTGGCGCATATGCATTTTCGGCGCATTGGTAGAGTGCTTTGAAGAACTCCAGCTTCAGCGCCTCGTTTTTATTTTCAATTTTCACTGCGGTTCTCCGTATTTTTGCTTTAAGTATTTTTTGCCGCCCTCGTCTGCGGTGTAATAGTCCTCCCACATATCCCTTGTCCACCTTGATCGCTTGGTACTTGCGGTGCTGTCATTGGGACGGGTGTGGAAGATGGCAAAGCCACGCAGAGCGTCCGGGGCGTGTGTAATTTCGTGGGGTTCGTTAGCGCAATCCGTGGGGCGTATTCTGTCTATATTAAGAGCCGGAAGACACTTTATGATCTCGGTGCAATTTTTGAATATCTGAAGTCTTACCCCGCGTCCCGTGTCGCATAAGAGCTCTTTTATAGCCAACCATCCGCATTCTCTGTCATTTGAGGTCTTTGTGAAGGTTACGCCGAACTCCTGAAAAATGAGCGCCTTTGTCTTTCCCGACTCCTGCGTTCTTGAGAAAAGGTCGGGAGGAGCTAAAGTGGCATAAATATCCTCGCCGATCGGAGTCCTTTCACTTATTGCTTTGGCAGCTGCGCTTATCGGCAGAGCTGATTCGCAATATTCCCTGTATACATAAACACGTCCGTCGGGTGCTACAGCTATCCACAGCACCGCGAGACGGTCGAGTCCGTAGTCAATCGTCCGGTATTTTCTCCATGACGCTGGTATCTCGAACGGCTCGCACACGTGCTTTGAGGTGGAAAACTCGGTGAAGTACTGACCTTCAAAAATGTTCCAGTCGCCATACAGCAGAGCTTTTTTCTCCCTCTCAGGCAGAGCCTCGAGTCTTAAACGGTAGTTTGGATCGCGCTTGTTCAGAAAGTCGTTGTCCTTGAGCAAAGAAGGGAGAAATACGCGCGACATTTCTCCCTCGCCGATAAAGCTTTCTCCGCTCGGGGACGGATCAACGAATCTGGACTTGACCCAGGAGTGCCCCACGCCTCCCGGGTTGGTGGAGGATTTGATCTGTTTCGGAAAGGCATTTGCGCCCCTCACTCTTGAAATAAGATACACATATTGCATTTCGGTGAAATGCGTCAGCTCATCAAATCTTATACAGTCGTATTCTGCGCTTTGATATTGATATACGTCGTTTTCGTTTGCACAGTATCCGAAGTCTATGCACGAGCCGTTTTTGAAGCGTCCCGTGTGAGTTGACGAGTTGAAGGTGTAGATCTCCTTTGGATACATACTGAGACTTGTTCTTATCAGTGACTTATCGAGCTCTGAGAAGGTACGTCTGAGTATTAACTGCTTTGAGCCCGGATATTTCAGCGCGAAGAGTAGGGCATCGACGATTTGTCCGTAGGATTTCCCCCCTCCGGCAGCCCCGCCGAAGAGAACCTCGTTTTCTCTTGCATCGATGAACCTTTTCTGCTTCTTGGTAACCTTAATATCAAGTCTCATCACCGATCACCTCAAGCGTCACCTTGATTTCCTTGTCATCGTCGGCATCGGATGAGACTCCCATGCTGTATTCGGTGCTCAAAAGAAACTTGGTGAATGAAGAGTCAAACCGTTTTACCAGCCCATTGTCAATCAGATAATCTCTGCGGATTTCGCTGCACTCTTGGTAAGCCCTCTCAAATTCACCGTGTCTTCTGAAACGCTCAATATCGCTGAGAGTCGCACCGATGCTTCTGGCAAATTTTGAGAAGCTCGGAGCTCCGACACCGTCAAAACTAAGGAAAAAGGTGTATAGTCTGCGAGGAAGGTCATTTGTGTATTTTGAGTGATTTTTCTTCATTCTGTCATATCCTTCCTGCCGATGTATTCCGGGGCTCTTAAGCGCCCTGTTATTCCGCCGTTCATGACTCGGCGAAGGTCTGTTTCCTCATCGGCAAATTCATTATATCTTACCTCTGAGAAAAAGTAAGTAAAGTACCGATACAAAAAACGGCAGGCAAGAAGCCTGTCGCTTGTGCAATACTAACAAAAAAACACCCATTTTGACACACCGAAAATCGGTGTGGTCAGAAAACGCTCTTTTTTTGAGCATTTTTCGGAAAATAAAAAGAGTAAGGACGGTTTGTCATCCTTACTCCTTAGAATTATGTAATTACCATTTCATAGAGCGCGAGCAATTCTTCCTCGATCTTCTCCTTTTCTTCTTCTATCTCTGCCGCTCTCATATAGTTTGAAGCCGCTTCACCGAAGAGCTCCTCCTCGAGCTCTGCAAGTCTTGCTTCAAGCACGGGGATTCTTTCCTTCGCCTTTTGCAGCCGTCTTTCTTCTCCTTTGCGCTTTGCATTTTCACGCTTCCTCTCCTCGTAGTCGCTCTTGGAATCCGAGGATTTAACGACGCTTGCAGCTCCGAGATTTCTTTCCTTTATTATCTGACGCATGCGCATATATTCTGAAAAGGCATCGTCATAGTCCTCGAGCTCATAGTCGCGCATGCCCTTGTCCCCCGTCGGATCAAGCTCGATGATTCGTGTAGCAACCTTGTTTATGAAGTATCTGTCGTGCGAGACGGCAATTATCGTTCCGGGGAAGGCTATAAGTGCGCTCTCCAAAGCCTCGCATGAGCCTATATCAAGATGGTTTGTAGGCTCGTCCATTATCAGCAGATTTACCTTCTTTAATATGAGCTTTGCAAGAGTGAGTCTTGCTCTCTCTCCGCCGGATAGGGTGGATATCCTCTTGTCAATATCGTCAGCACCGAAGAGAAAGAGGGCAAGAGTGCTTCTTATTTCCAGATCGGTCTTCTCGGGATACTCGTCGTGCATCTCATCGAATACGGTTTTGGTATCGTCGAGCCCGCGGTTTTCCTGATCGTAATAACCAATTTTTATATTGTACCCGAGTGTGATACGGCCGGTTTTTGGTACAAGCATAGAGTTCATCAGCTTCATAAGCGTTGATTTTCCCGAGCCGTTAGGACCGAGGAACATTACTCGCTCGTCGCGTCTTATAAGGAATGAGAGGTTTCTGATCAGAGGCTTCGTGCCATAGTCAAACGTCAGCTCCTTGACCTCCATAACGTCTCCTGCCGAATCCTCCTCGGCGGAAAATCTTACACGGATATCCTTTGGCGCTTTCGGAGCAAGCTCCACAAGCTCCATTCTCGCTAACTGCTTTTCTTTGGAACGTATGGTTACGAAGTTGTGCTCTCTGTTGCATCTGCGCTGAAATTCGATATTCGCTTTGATGCGGGCAATTTCCTTTTGCTGCTCCTTGTACCGCTTTTCAAGAGATGCAGCTTCGGCCTCCTGCTGCTCCTTACACTGTGAGTAAGAGCCGCGGAAGAGCTTTGCCCTTGAGTATTGAATATGCAGAGTTTTGTTTGTTGTACGGTCAAGAAAATATCTGTCGTGAGATATTATAAGTACCGTCTTTTTATATGACGAGATGTAGCTCTCAAGCCACTCGAGAGCGTCAATGTCGAGATGGTTGGTAGGCTCGTCGAGCATGAGAATATCCGGCTCGGTCGCGAGCAGCCTTGCCAGAGCGAGTCTTGTATACTGTCCTCCGGATAGGGTGCGTATTCTCTGATGTATGAGGTGCTCCTCAAATCCAAGGCGCATAAGCATACCGCGACAGCGCGAGCGGAATTCAAGTCCCCCTTTTTCAGCGAATATACGGTTTTGCTCGGTCAGTCTTTCGGTGAGCTCTACTGCAAGGGTGTGATCATTTTTGTTGGCAGCCTGGTTGAGCAGAGCTTCGGTACGTGTTATTGCCGACTCGAGCTCGATCAGCTCCGGAAATGCTGTGTACATATATTCAAGGCAGGTTAGCTCGCCTGGCAGGGCAGAGAGATCGGGATTTTGCTCGAGCATACCTACGGTGTGTCCTTTTTGTATATATACAGCTCCCGAATCGGCCTCGTTTACCCCGGCTATAATACGGAAGAGTGAGGTTTTACCGGCACCGTTTACGCCAATTATTCCCACTCTGTCACCGTCGTTTACAGCAAAGGATATATCCTTAAGAATGACGTCTGTGCCGTATGAGAGGCAGACGTCCTGCGTGGAAAGTGCTATCATTATATCTCCTTGTTCGTGTAGCGTGTTTCTTTGATTGAAATGTATATAACAAAACTAAATTAAATTGTATCATTTTTGCGATATTATGTCAAGTATTACCGATTTGTACGGTCTTAGCATCTGGGAAAGCATATATTCACAATTATTTGCATAAATATTCATTCAAACACGCATATATTCAAGCTTCAAAGACGAATTACGACGGGAATATTCCAAAAAACGCGCGAAACATTTTTCTATGATGCGCAAATTGTATTGAGTATGCCATTTTTTGTTTAATATGAACAACAAGCACAGCGTTCAGAGAATGTATGAATAAAAATGCAACAAAAATGAATTATTTTTCATAAAAATGTTGACACGGTGCATTTTAAAGTGTATAATAATCACGTTGTTTAAAAGAAAAAATAACAGGATATACGACAAAGAGGGAATAAAATATGAAAAGATTTGCAGCTATGGTCTTTATTCTTCTGGTTATTTGCGCTACAGCCTTGACATCCTGTCATCCGAATTCTTCGAAAAAGCAGGAGTCATCGGCAAAGATGATAGACGTTAAGCTAACCGATGAGGAATATGCATTCGTCTGTAAAAAAGGAAATAATCAGCTCGTTGGCAGCTTCAATAAGTTTCTTTCTGATATAAAGGCGGATGGAACGTTTGATCTGTACGTTGATAAGTATTTTAAGGGCGAGGGTAAAAAACAGGGATATGACGTTACTACGGAAAACGTACAGAACACTCCCGAAAACTTCATTGTAGTTACAAACTGCCCGTTCGAACCGTTTGAGTATATAGGTAACGACGGTAAGATTTACGGACTTGATATTGAAATTGCGGCTCTTTATGCCGAGATGAACGATCTTCAGCTTGTTATAAGAAATATTGATTTTGATGCTATATTTACTCAGGTTGAGGCAGGCTATGCTGATATAGGTATGGCCGGTATTACGGTAAGCGAAGACCGTGCGAAAATCTATGATTTTACGCATACTTACTATGCTGCTTCACAGAAGATTATTGTTTCCAAGGATAACTCGGACTTCGACGGTTGTTCTACAGCTACTGAGGTGGAGGACGTCCTCAAATCATTAAACGGAAAGAAGATAGGTTATCAGACAGGCACTACCGGTGGCTTGTACATCAACGGTGATGCTGATTGGGGATATGACGGATTTGCTAACATAGAGGGCAAGGGATATGCGACCGCACAGGATGCATTACAGGATCTTATTAACGGTAACATTTATGCTGTTGTAGTTGATGAAGCTCCGGGCTCTGCGCTTGTAAATGCATCGAATGTCAAATGGTCCGTAAAGCTTGAGCTTTTTGCCTCTACAATGAAAAGTCAGTATTTCCGCAAATTGCTTGTTGACGGCCTTTTAAACACCGTTAAGGTTGCGGTTATCGGACTTTTCATCGGTATATTTATAGGAACTGTGATAGCTATAGTAAAGGTTGCACCTAAGTACAAGCTGATAACTCGCATACTTGACAGAATTTGTTCCGTTTACGTGGCAATCTTCCGAGGCACACCGATAGTAGTGCAACTTCTGCTTGCATATTACGTTATACTACCGTCCATAGGTATAAAGGGTGTAAATGCTCTGAGCGTAGGAATGATAGTGTTTGGAATGAACAGCGGCGCGTATGTATCAGAGATAATGCGTGGCGGACTCAACTCTGTGGATAAAGGACAGATGGAGGCGGGACGCGCTCTCGGACTTAGCTATAGCACCACCATGTTAAAGGTGGTTATACCTCAGGCAATCAAAAACATTTTGCCTACTCTTGGCAACGAGTTTATAACTCTTATCAAGGAAACCTCTGTCCTGAGCTTTATAACCGTATACGATCTGTACACGGCACTCAGTACTATAGGAAGTAAGAATTATGAGAAAATGGTCCCGTACCTTGTGATGGCGGCTATCTATATAATTCTCGTGCTTATGATAACTATACTTGTCAAAATACTGGAAAACATCTTTACAAAAAGCGATAAAAAGAAAACGACCAATACTGCGAAGGTTAAGAAAAATGTGAAGGAGGCCGCTTGTGAGCAACAATAACGTAATAAGTGTAAGAGGTCTTGAAAAGACCTTCGAGGATGGCATCACGGTTCTTAACGGCATAGACCTCGATATTGGGGAGGGGGAGAAGGTAGTTATCCTCGGCGCCTCGGGCTCCGGTAAGTCAACGCTCCTTCGCTGCCTTAACTGTATGGAGGATCCCACCGGCGGCTCCATTTATTTTGACGGTGACGATATCGCCGATATGAGGATAGATATCAACAAGCACCGTGAAAATATAGGCATGGTTTTCCAGCAGTTCAATTTGTTCAATAACAAAACGGTTATTGCCAACATTATGATGGCGCCGGTCCATCTCGGACTCAAAAAGCTCAGGAAAAAGAAGCTTAAGAATGCGTGGATATCCTTTACCAACATATTCAAAAAGGAAAAAACACAGCTTATCGAAATAAACAAAACCAAGTCCGAGATCAAGACTGAGGCTTACGAAAAGGCTATCTCGCTTCTTAAGAGAATCGGTCTTGAGGACAAGGCTGACATATATCCCGCGACCTTGTCCGGAGGACAGAAGCAGAGAATCGCTATAGCCAGAGCGTTGGCTATGGATCCCAAGGTTATGCTCTTTGATGAGCCTACGTCGGCACTCGACCCCGAGATGGTAGGCGAGGTTCTCGATCTTATGAAGCAGCTCGCAAACGAGGGTATGACGATGGTCATCGTTACTCACGAGATGGGATTTGCGCGTGAGGTAGCGGACCGTATTCTGTTCGTGGATGAGGGAAAAATACAGGAAGAGGGCACTCCCGAGGAAGTGTTCGGCAATCCGAAAAATCAGAGACTTCGAGAATTTTTATCTAAGGTGCTTTGATAAAAAGCATAAGGGACGTGTATTGATTTCACGTCCCTTTCATATTGTAAAGCGCCGTCTGACACTCAGACGGCGCTTTGTGTTTTATAACTTTGCTTTGATCATTTCGTTGATTCTCTCGCGTACCGCAAGCATAGTTGCTTCGGATTTAGCGCACACGTCAAATCTGAGCTCCTCGCCCATGATCTTTTCTACCTCGGCGATTACCTCATCCTTGGAATAGAGACTCTCGCAGAGCTTCATTGCGCTGATATCCTGGAGCGCATCATGGAATACAACGATTCTGAGTGACTCGTGTACCTTACCGTGAGGTGCGGGATACACCGAGAAGGTATCGCCCGCGGGTACCCAATGCTCACCGGAAACGTCGGTGTATGGTTCGATCTCGTCAACCGAGAACTGGTTATTGTAGAAGTTATAGCCCCACTGAAGGAAGCCGACGATATCGTACTTGTACATCTGCATACCAATTGAGCGGTTACGCCAAGAGGGCATAGAAATAAGTCTGTTGGATACGTTGACTCTCTGACCGCAGCAGTAGTATGTCCAAAGGTTAGGCACATTGTTCTCGATAAAGTGACTGATATGATCGTTACAGGGGATCGGAAGATCGACGATGCCCATCTTAAAGAACTCGTAATCTGAAAGAGCATCCATGATAACATATCCCTTGAGAATATCCTCGACGGAATTTTTGGCTGCTTTATAAGATTCAATATGCTCGAGCTGAGGCTCGTCGGAGATGTGGAAGAAGCAACGCTTATCGTTACCGTTTTTCTTCATGTGAGCGATAAGCTCGGTGAGGAACTGGCGCAGGAATGTGACGTACTCCTCGGATACCGCGTCGGTCTCCCAGCCGAATATCTTCTTGTACTCACCGTCTACGGTAGCCATTACCTTGGGCGCATGCTTTGCTCCCCACTGTGTGAAGAGATGAGCTATCTCAAAGTACTTAATGCCAATTCTGTCACACATGTCGACCCATCTGTCGAGCAGGTCGAAGTTAAAGGTGTACTTTCCGTTTTCTACGGTTACGCCAACGAGCTGTGTGGTGAGTCTTTCGCCTCCGACCTTGGTGTCAAGAGGAGGAGTGAAGGTGGGTGTGAGAAGGAGGTTGATACCGTTCTTTACCGCTACACGTGCGAAGTTTTCTACGATCTGCCAATGCTTCTCGCTCCATACCTCTACGTCATAGTAGTTTGCAAGAGAGTCGCAATGGAACCACTGAGTGAGTATCAGAGTTTGCTCGGGGAGAGCGGCATTGATAAGATCTACGGTCAGAACCTCTGAGCTCTTGACTTCTCCGGCGTCGTTGACCATTTCAATTTTGATATCTGTCTGTCCGACCTCGGACGCATCCTTGGGAATGGTAAGGTCTATCCAAAGAGAGGTGGGAAATGCTGTTTTTGCGATTGTTTGTCCTCCATAGTGAAGAGGTCTTAAAACATCGGGGTAAAGTCCGGGTTCTGTACGCTCGTAGTAGGGGTCACTGTCACCGACGATAATGGGAAGGTCGACACCTACGTGCTGAACCTCTCTGACAGTTATGTATTTTGCGAGTGCGCCTGAGAATTTTGGAGTGAAGTTTTCTCTGTAAGCATATATCCCCTCACCTTCATCTAAAAAACGCTGATGAACAAGCTGGAAGGATATTCTCTCGCCTTTGAGAGCAGAGATTCTTTCGAGAGGCTTGAAGTCATCGAGCTTACTGTCGATAAACACCCTTGAGAGAGAGGAAATGATTTTCGTCTTAAGCATTTTTGTTACCTCGTTTTATTGTTTTTCAAGTATTTCGATTAGCTTCTTAAAATTGTCCGGCAGCTCACACTCAAAAGTCATTCTCTCGTTTGTTCTCGGGTGAGTCAAGGAGAGCTTCTTTGCGTGCAATATCTGACCGTCAAATAGGGGGGCGTGCTGTTTTTCAAACAGCGTTTTTGTACTTGCATACACTTCATCACCGAGCAGGGCATGTCCGAGATACGACATATGCACTCTTATTTGATGTGTCCTGCCGGTTTCGAGCTTCAGCTTCAGATAAGTTATCTGCCCGTAAGCTCTTATCACCTCATAGTGAGTGACTGCCTCACGTGCGTTCTCACCGCTTTTGATCACCGCCATCTTCTTTCTGTCGATGGGGTGTCTGCCTATGGGCAGATCAACAGTTCCGGACGGTTCTCTGAATCCGCCGCGTACAAGCGCGTGATATTCTCGCTCTATCCCATGATAGCCGAGTTCTTCCGAAAGTGCTCGGTGTGCCTGATCGTTTTTTGCCACCACGAGAAGCCCAGAGGTGTCCTTGTCAATTCTGTGCACTATGCCGGGGCGCATTACTCCGCCAATGCCCGAAAGACTGTCTTTGCAGTGATAGAGCAGGGCATTGACCAGCGTACCCGTGTAATTTCCGGGAGCCGGATGGACTACCATGCCGGATGGCTTGTTTATGACAATGATATCGGCATCTTCGTAAACCACGTTTAAAGGGATGTTTTCCGGCTGAGCCTCGTATTCCTCTGCCTCCGGGATAATAACGGCTATCTCGTCATTTTCCTTGACGGGATACTTTTTTTCGCTTTTTTTGCCGTTGACCGTGACGTCACCCGATTCGATCAGCTTAGCTGCGGCGCTTCTTGAGAGCTCCGTCGCTTCGGCTACGTACGCGTCAAGCCGTTTACCCTTGTCTTCTGACTTTACGGTATAGGTCATTCCTTATCCTCATTCTCGACGTTTGCCGTCATTTCCTTTTTGTTCTTTTCGCGCTTTACCTCTTCCTTCATTTCAAGAATGAGAGCGAGAATGAGCAGACCGGCTCCGATGCAGACAAAGGAGTCCGCACCGTTAAATATCGTGTTGATTCCGGTGAAGTCAAACATATCAAGGTAGATCATATCCACAACGTAGCGGAATCTGATTCTGTCTATCATGTTTCCGATACCGCCGGATATCATCATGCTCAGAGCAATTCCGGAAAGCCTGGATTCCGCGTGTCCGCAGAAGAGGAACGCGACCATCGCGGCTATTGCAATTATGGATACTGTGTTGAATAACCACGGAACGTTGTCGAACATTCCGAATGCCGCGCCGTCATTCGTAGTATGGTATAGCGAAGCGATATGAGTGTTTCCGAATTTTATCACGGGGATGTATTCATCCATATCCATATTTTTAACGACAAGCCATTTTGTCAGCTGGTCGATGAGTACGCCCGCGAAGAGAATAGACGCATAGGTTATATAGTCGGCGAGCGCTTTTTTCTTAAATAAGTCCTGAAGTTTCATTTCGTATTTCCAATTCGATCAGATTATAGGTAAAAAGCTTTGCAGGATAGAAATTAAGAGATATGCTATGAAGAAGGGGGCGTCTATCGGTGTATTGGTAAATAGATTAAACCTTTCGCACAGATATCTGATCGGTGTCACGAAGATCTCGGTTATGGCAAAGCAGAAAATGTAAAATTTGTTTTCCTCTGCGTTAAACGAAGTCAGCATCGACACCAGCTGCAGTATTACTCTTACGAGCATGGCAAAGGATACCGCGCTCAGAAAGATAGAAATTACCTTTGCGGTTATGTAGAAAACAGCTTCCATTACTTTTCCTTTATATCGAAAGTCCCGTACCGCACAGAAAACCGTCGGTACGGAACTATATGTTGTTTTCGATTATAAATTCCGATATTACATATCGGAAATATCAACGTTGTTGTGGGGAGTGATGATAAAGGTGCTGGGCGCAACTCTCTTTATCTCACCGTCCTGGCAATATGTAACTCCGTTAAGGAAGTCGAGCATTCTGAAGATTACAGGCTTATCAAGAGCCTCTACGTTAAGCACTACGGTGCAGCCTGCGATGAGATTATCTGCAACGGTTCTTACCTCCTCGTAGGACTCGGGACGAATTACCTTAAGCTCAACTCCGTTAGAGCGAGTATCCTTTGCGGGCTCATCCTCTTCTGCTTTCTGAGGGGCTGATACCTCAGCTCTCTGTGCCTGCTCAAAGGGCTTGAATTCCATCTCGTCCTTCTCGGCCTCTCTCTTAGCGAACTTTTCCATGAACTTTTCAAACATTTTATCTGTCTCCCTTCGTTTTTTCAAAAAGTTTTCTTCCGACTCGTATTAAGGTCGAGCCTTCCTCTATAGCAACGGCATAGCTGTCACTCATACCCATTGAGAGTATACCGGGACCGTCAAAGCCGTGCTTTTCGCTTATTTTGTCAAATATTTCTTTGGTGAGCTTGAAATACGGGCGCATACCCTCAGCGTTTGAAAGAGCAGGGCCCATGGTCATAAGTCCTTTTACCGATATGCCCGGCAATTCTCTTACCTTGAGGAACAGTTCCTCGGCATCTTCAGGCAGGACACCCCCCTTGAGGCTTTCTCTTGCGCTGTTTATTTCGATTAGTACGTTGGCTGTGATGCCAAGACGGATTGCCTGTCGGCTGATTTCCTCCGCGAGCTCGTACCTATCTACCGAATGTATCAGAGAGGCTGTGCCGATTATCAGCTTGACCTTGTTTCTCTGAAGATTTCCTATTTCGTGAAATCTCGGCGTGTAGCCGACGCTTTGCAAAAGTTCCGAACGGCGCTTAAGCTCTGTCGGTCGGTTTTCTGCCAGATCGGATGCTCCCGCGGATGCCAGTGCGGTAAGTTCCTCATCGGTTCCGCTTTTTGTTACGGCAACCACCGTGATGCTTCTTCCGTACAGCTTTCCGTATTCGTCGATCTCGCGAATGAGTTTTTCGTAGTTTTCCTTTACGTATTCGTATTCGCTCATATCGCCTTACCTTTCGAGTATGACAAAACATACTTTCCTACTCAATATTATAGCAAAGTATTTTAATCTTTGCAAGTATTTTCGCGCATTTTATTTTTTTATTTTATAAGTCGTTTTCACTTGACAAAACGAGTCGCATATATTATACTAAATAATAGAATTATTTATAATGGCGGATTATACGCATTTTTAAAAACCGTCGGAAGGAGGGCGCTTTGAGCGGACGATTCAGAATGTTTAAGGCCTGCGTTTTACTGCTTGTTGCAGTATCTTTGACGCTTTCGTTTGCGTCGTGTAAGCGCAGCAGCTATAATGCTGAATATGAAAAGAAGTTAGCCGATCTGATTTATGAAAAGCAAATGCTGATCAACGAGAAAAATCAGCTCGATTCCGTAATGGAAAAGGAGCTTGGCAACGCCTCGTTTATGAGCTTTGTTTTTGTGGAAATCGATGCGGAGCTGTATACAGACGTGTATCCGATGATGTCTGCGGAGAACGAGGCAGACCTCGTCGGCATTGTGGCCTTATCCGAGGACGAGCTACCCGGAATGACAGGTAACATAAGCATAGATCAGTATAACGAGCTCATTTCAGCAGGCTGGGGTAATGCTCTCTATTGGAATGGCGAGGGAGAGCTTGCAGACTTTATAGAGCGTATGCAAACCTTACTTGGCGGCATGGAGATAGAATTGCCTCAAAATATTATATTTGCTGGCGGTGTATATACAAAAGCTTTCGATGAAATACTTTTGCAGCACGGCATAGAGAACGCGGTGCACAGCGGTGAGGAGGAGCTCAGATATATTGAGCAGAGCAACCCCGACGGTGTATGGCACCCCGGCCGTATCGGATGGAGATGGCTCGGCGAGTCGACCCGACTCAAGCAGCGCGTGGAGACCGACTGCGGATACGCGCTCTTCGAGATAAACTTCGGACGCTCGGCTGAGGATTCGCGCACTTCTTTCTTCTCGATAGACGGAGAGAGTGAGAATGACGAGCAGAGACGGGACAAATTCGGAAGAATGCTTAATTCCTTCCGCGCATCAATAGAGGCGGGGAAAATAGAGGTTTGCAGGATAGAAGATACCAGAGTGAGGTTTGAGCTTTATTTCGAGCGTCTCGCGTTGCTTACTGCAGAGAAGGAAAAAAGGCTTGCTGAGATCGACTCTCTTATAAACGACGTTACACGTCGAATGACCGAGCTCTACGATGAATACTACTAAGGAGATAAGGCTTTGCACGATAAGATAACCGGAGCTATGCTCCCATCTACACAGGCTCTCGCGTATCTCGGCGATGCCGCCTATTCGCTTTTCGTCAGACGTATGCTCGTTGAGCGCGGACTGTCTAAAGCTAAGGATCTAAACAGAGAAACCCTTAAATACGTTACCGCAGAGGCGCAGGCGGAAATGTACAGAAGAATAGAACATCTGCTTCTTGATGACGAGAGAGATGTATTCAGGCGCGCTGCCAACTCCACACACTTAAACAGACCAAAGCACGCGAGCGTTACGGATTACAGATATGCCACAGGCTTTGAGGCTTTGATAGGTATGCTTGTGTGGATAAAAGATGAGGAAAGACTCGAGGAACTTTTAAAAGAAGCTCATAAGGAGAATGAAAATGATACAGAAAATTAAAGGTACAATGGATATACTTCCGAACGAAACTCCCCTTTTCAGATACATCGAGGGGATAATGAGAGAGGAGGCCGAGAAATACGGATACGGAGAGATCCGTACACCCACTTTTGAAAATACCGAGCTTTTTGTACGCGGTGTCGGTGATACTACCGACGTTGTACAGAAGGAGATGTACACCTTTGCGGATAGAGACGAGAACCGTTCCATATCTCTTCGCCCCGAGGGTACTGCATCCGTAGCAAGAGCGATTATTGAAAACGGTAAGTGCTCGGATCCGATGCCGCTTAAGTACTATTATATAATCTCCTGCTTCCGTCACGAGAAGCCTCAGGCCGGAAGAAGCCGTGAGTTCTTCCAGTTCGGTACGGAGATGTTCGGCTCGGAGAGCCCTGCTGCCGATGCTACCGCTATAGCTCTTGCAGCTTCCGTTCTCAGAAGACTCGGACTTACCAATGTTACTCTTCATCTTAATTCGATAGGATGTAAGAACTGCAGACCTAATTACAGAGCCGCGCTCGTTGAACATTTTGGCGGTAAGAAGGAGTGTCTTTGCGATACTTGTAAGTCAAGACTTGATAAGAATCCCCTCAGACTTCTCGATTGCAAGAACCCCGACTGCGCAAAGATAGCCGCCGATGCTCCGAGAACAGTAGATCATCTTTGTGATGATTGTGCATCTAAGTTTAATATGCTTTGCAAAGCGCTTGACGCTATGAAGATAGATTACGTGATAGATCCCTCTATTGTAAGAGGCCTTGATTATTACACGGGTGCGGTATTTGAGTTTATAGCTGAAGGTATTGGCGCTCAGTCCACGGTTTGCGGCGGCGGAAGATATGACGGTCTTGTTGAGTCACTCGGTGGCCCGGCTCTTTCCGGTATCGGATTCGGTATGGGCATAACCAGACTTATTTTAGCTATGAAGGAGCTTGGTATTGCGGACGTTGAGATTCCTACGCCAGATCTTTATATAGCCGCTCTTGGTGAGCGCGCTACAGTTGAGGCTCTCGCGATAACCGAGAGACTGCGTGGCGAGGGCAGATACGTAGAGTGCGACATAGTTGGCAGAAGCCTCAAGGCGCAGATGAAGTATGCCAATAAGATCGGCGCTAAGTACACTCTCATCATCGGAGATTCCGAGATCGATGCGGGTGTTGCGCAGCTCAAGAATATGGGAGATGGCTCTCAGACAGAGGTTAAGCTTGATTCCTTTACTCTTTAAGAGCTCAGTACCTATTTTATCGAAATTTAATTAACTGAACGGGAGCGGGATATCTTCCGCTCCTGTACGTATATATGGCAAGTATTTGCCGAGGAATGGAGAAATGGCAGAGAGAACTTCTTTTTTACCGGTAAGCAGAGCGGATGTTGAGGCTCGGAATTGGTCGGACGTCGATTTTGTATACGTAACGGGTGATGCATACGTTGATCATCCGTCCTTTGGCGTGTCTATTATATCCCGCGTGCTTGAGGCTGAGGGCTTCAGAGTGGCTATTCTTTCACAGCCGGATTTCAGATCGTGTGATGAATTCAAGCGCTTTGGGCGTCCGAGACTTGGCTTCCTTGTAACGGGCGGTAATATAGATTCGATGGTCGCGCATTACACCGTGTCGAAGAAAAGACGCTCATACGATTACTATACTGCGGGCGGTAAGATGGGCAAGAGGCCTGACCGTGCCGTCATCGTGTATTGCAACAGAATAAGAGAGGCTTACGGTGACGTGCCGATCATTATCGGAGGTCTTGAAGCTTCGCTTCGCCGTTTTGCTCACTATGACTATTGGGATGATCGTGTCAGACGCAGTATTCTTGTGGATTCGAGAGCTGATATACTGACTTACGGTATGGGCGAGAATATTCTTATAAGGATAGCGAAGCTGCTCGATAAGGGCGTACCCGTGAAGAAAATACGGGACGTCCGCGGCACCGTGTATCTCGCTAAGCGCGGAGAAAATGTACATTTCGATAGCCTTGAGGTCGGAGATTATGACGAGCTTAAGAGCGATAAGAGAGCTTACGCGAGAGCGTTCTCCATACAGTATAAAAACACGGATTCCGTACACGGCAAGGCTATAATCGAATATTACGGCGATAAAATGCTTGTACAGAATCCTCCGATGCCCCCGCTGGAGAGGGAGGAGCTTGACAGAGTTTACTCGCTTCCGTACGCCAGAGATTTCCATCCGGATTATATTGCCGAGGGCGGTGTTCCTGCTATCACAGAGGTCAAATTCTCGATAACTCACAATCGCGGATGCTTCGGCGCGTGTAATTTCTGCGCCATAGCATTCCACCAAGGCAGAGCGGTACGCTCAAGAAGTGAAGAAAGCGTAATTAAGGAGGCTGAAATAATAGCCTCGATGCCTGACTTTAAGGGGTACATAAATGACGTCGGCGGTCCTACTGCTAATTTCAGATATCCTTCATGTGATAAGCAGGCGGAGTGCGGTGTATGTCCGGGAAAGAAATGCCTTGCTCCGACACCGTGCAAAAATCTTAAGGTAGATCACACAGAATATGCGCATATGCTGCGCGAGATAGAAAAAATCAAGGGCGTGAAAAAGGTATTCGTCAGATCCGGCATACGGTTTGACTATCTGATACTTGACGAGGATGATACATTCTTCCGTCAGCTTGTTACACATCACACTTCGGGACAGCTCAAGGTTGCTCCAGAGCACTGCGCTTTGAATGCGCTGACTATGATGGGCAAGCCTCCGGTTGAGGTCTTTGAAAGATTTAAAAAGAAGTTCTTTAAGCTCAGTGAGGAAGCAGGACTTGAGCAGTATCTTGTACCGTATCTTATGTCCAGCCATCCCGGCTCTACAATGAATGATGCGGTCGATATGGCACTTTGGCTAAAGCAGTGGGGATATTCTCCCGAGCAGGTGCAGGATTTTTATCCCACACCGGGAACAATATCAACGGTTATGTATTACACAGGTATACATCCTATGACCGGCAAAAACGTGTACGTTACGACGGATTATCACGAGAAGCAGCTGCAGAGAGCACTCCTCCAGTACTCGCGTCCGGAGAATGCCAACCTTGTCAGAGAGGCGCTTAAGATAGCAGGGCGTGAGGATCTTATAGGCAACGGTCCTGAGTGCCTTGTGAGACCTGCATTCGGTCAGGATGGTCACAGCAGATATATTCCGCCTAAAAAAGGAAACAAAAGTAGTCATTCTGTGGCTAAAGGCACTAAACAATCCGGAAAGGGCAATACATCTTACAAAGGCTCAAACGCTCAAAAGGATAAGTATTATCAACCGATTCTGGATGCCAAGAAGCCTAAAAAGAGTAAGCTTGAGCGAATTTTCGGCGACGATGCTGCAAGAATACGCATAGAAAGTGCTCGTATTTTGGACGACGACAGGAAAAACGGACGTTCGAGAGTATCAAAGGGACAGACACCGCCTTCGAAAAAAGGCGCAAATGTAACCCAAAGAGGTACAAAAACAGGCTCGAAGTCGGTAAAACGCTGATAATAGATGCACAGAACGGAAAAAACTCCGTTTGGAAGACTTGCTAAGTGATAAAGAGAGGAATTGCGCTACTTGTTCGTAATTTTGTCGAAAGGAGAAAAACAAAAAAACGAAGCAGAGCGCCGACTTCTTTAAAAACGTGCAGATCTTTCCGAAAATATACAATGGTTTTAAATAACGGAAAAGTGGAGTTTTTTATATAACGATATGTTTTCAACACATTCAACAGAGAAAATGTTGATAACATGTGGGTTTCACTCTTGAACTGCGGACAAACCCTAAAAATTCGGCTTTTTTCGACAGGGGATTTTCCACATTTTCCACACTTGAAAATGTTGATAACTTTTTAATAAGTGTAAGTTCTCTTATGAGGAAATGGGGAATTTTGGAGTTTATAACGAGTTTTAAGACTGTTTCTAAGAAAATAAAAACGAGATTTTCAAGACTTTTTGCGATTTTAATTGCGCATTTTTTACGAACTGTATAAATAACCCCGTAAAATGACGGTTAAAAATCTTTCTATAGGAAGAATAATGGATAGAAATTTAATTAAACAAGAATTTATAAAAGCAAAGAGGACGCTCTTTGATAAGGTGTACTCAGAGTTTCTGAATCCCGAGCAGAGACGTGCGGTATTCACCGTAAACGGGCCTGTGCTCGTTCTTGCCGGAGCAGGCTCAGGTAAGACTACCGTGCTTGTAAACCGAGTAGCTTATATAATTAAATACGGTAACGCTTACTATTCCGAGGATATTCCGGACGGAGTTGATGCAGATACTGTTGAGGCGCTCCGTTTTGCCGCTGATATGCCGATTGAGGATATATCCGAGATATTGCCGCAGTTTATAACCGATCCGTGCCCTCCGTGGTCTGTCCTTGCGATCACATTTACCAACAAGGCGGCCGGGGAGATCAAAAACAGACTTCTCGATGTTTTCGGCGATGCTGACGTTGCCAAGAGCGTATGGGCGGGAACATTCCATTCAATCTGCCTGCGCATATTGCGAAAATGGTATGACCGTGTAGGACTCAGAGAGGGCTTCTCGATCTACGATACCGATGACACGAAGCGATTGGTGACAGATTGCATGAAAGAGTTGGATTTAGATGAGAAGCAATTAAAACTCAAAACTGTTGTATCTGCTATAAGTAGTTGCAAAGATAAACTTCAAAGCCCTCAGACAATGGGAGCATCTCTCGATCCCCGCCTTGGTGATATCAGAGCTGTTTACGAGCTCTATCAGAAGAAGATGCGAGCTAACAACGCGGTAGATTTCGATGATATTATTATGATGTGCGTTGAGCTTCTTCGGGACAATCCCGACGTGCTTGAATATTATCAAAATAAGTTCAGATACGTGCTCGTTGACGAGTATCAGGATACAAATTACGCACAGTTTGTTCTTACAAAGCTGCTTGCCGACGGCAGACGCAATATAATGGTTGTGGGTGACGATGACCAGAGCATTTACCGTTTCCGCGGAGCAACTATAGAAAATATACTTAATTTTGATACTACATATCCCGATGCTGCTGTTATAAAGTTAGAGCAGAATTACCGCTCTACCGCTAATATTCTTGCGGCTGCTAACGCGATAATCTCCAACAATAAGGACAGACACTCGAAAAAACTCTGGTGCGCCAAGGGTGACGGCGAGAAAATTATCATTAAAGAGGTAATGGATCAGGGTGATGAAGGCCGATTTATTGCGGATAAGATAATAAAAGGTGTGAGAATGGATGGGCGTAAATATTCTGATTTTGCAGTTTTATACAGAATCAACGCGCTTGGACGTGATCAACGTAGCCGTGATATGCTTGGACGAACTCTTCAAACCAGTCTAGTGAATAGCGGTATTCCCTTCCATGTGATAGGGAATGTGGACTTTTATGGACGAAAAGAAGTAAAGGATATGATTGCGTATCTCTCTGTGGTATCATACTCGGGTGATAATCTCCGTTTAAAAAGGATAATAAACGAGCCCAAGCGCAAGATAGGCGCGGCTACGGTAGAGGCTATTGAGAGTCTCGCTGAATCAAATGGCCTGTCTATGTATAATATAATTGAAAGAATAGACGATTATCCGGTACTTTCCAAGAGTAGGGATAAGCTGATGTCATTCGTAGCTCTTATAGAGAATGTAAAGGCTACGTGCAAGCTTCCGTCAGATATGCTTATTGCATTGTTTGACAAGTCCGGATATCACGATATGCTGAAATCAGAGGGATTTGAGGGCGAAGGCAAGATAGAAAATATCAACGAGCTTATAACCGCTGCTCTTGAATATGAGAAGCGTATTATCGAGAGCGATGAAGAGCCAACACTGGCAGGTTTTCTTGAAGAGATTTTTATAGTAAGTAGTGTCGATGAGTATGATGAGAATGCTGATAAAGTTACGCTTATGACTATTCATGCAGCAAAAGGCCTTGAATTTCCCGTGGTATTCCTTGCCGGAATGGAGGATGGAATATTCCCATCTGAACAAGCAGTAGGAAATGATAAGGAAATGAGCGAGGAGCGCAGACTTGCCTACGTTGCTATAACCAGAGCTAAAGAAATGCTGTATATCAGCTATGCAAAGGAAAGAATGTTATATGGCAGAACACTTCCGGGCAGGCTCTCCTGCTTTATAAGAGAAGAATTGCCCGTAGAGTTAACCGTACGCGACGTACCGAGGAGAGAACCGCCGAGACGCACAAGTTACTACTCACCTTACCGTGAAAGCGGATTTACTCCTGCCGCCAAGACATCGGATGAGCTTTCAAGACGTCCCTCTGTCGGAAATGCGCCGAGTGTTAAGCGCGGGGCGGAGAAGTTTGGAGTTGAAAAGTTGGGCGCTGGCGATAGGGTGTCGCACGCTATGTTTGGCGAGGGCGAGGTTTTATCCTCGCGTGATATGGGCGGTGACGTTCTCTATGAGGTGCGCTTTGATAACGGACAAACCAAGAAGCTCATGGCTACCTTTGCCAAGCTGAAGAAAATATAAGAAAGCTCACGTGCTTTGTCAAGTTGACCGCAAAATGGTATTTTTCAAAGATTATCACGTGCAAATCAACCAAACTGTATAACTTTATATAAAATTGAAAGAGAATAATAAAATGATTAAATGCGTTCTGTTTGACCTTGACGGGACGTTACTTTCCACTCTGAGTACGATAACATATCACCTTGATTCCGTGATATCCGAACGTTCACTCGGCGGAGTAACATTGGAGGATACCAGACAGTTTATCGGCAACGGAGCAAGAAAGCTTGTTACCCGTGCGCTTGCGAAAAACGGTGTATACGATGATGCGACCGTATCAATGGTTTTGGAAGAGTACAACAGAGCATATGATGCTGATCCCCTACCACACACCGCGCCGTATGACGGTATATGTGAACTTGTTGATGAACTTTACAGCCGAGGGTTTGTACTCGGAGTTGTAACGAACAAGCCGCATCCGACCGCCCAAAAGCTGATAGATAGCTTCTTCCCGGGTAGGTTCGCCTTTGTAAGGGGCGGAGGCGATGGCATAATACTTAAGCCTGATCCCACTGAGTCACTCAGATTGATCGCTTCCTTTGGTATTGATGCATCCGAATGCGCATTTGTCGGAGATACCGACGTAGATATATTCACCGCTAAAAATATGGGGGCATCCTTATCCGTGGGCGTTGCCTGGGGATTCAGAAGCCGTGAAGAGCTGATAGCTGCCGGCGCAGATGCTGTCGTTGAGCGAGCGAGTGAAATTCTCGGTTTGATAAGTGAGGCTGTATGAAGAAAGTATTATCCCTTATTCTTCTGACCACTTTATCGCTTGCTACCTTCTCCTGCAAAAAGGATAATACCGTGCGGGTAGAATACTGTGAGCTTGGTATAGTTCTTAGTGAAGGTTTTGAGCCCTACGATCAAAGCGAAATATTTAATGCGACATATTCCGACGGCAGGACGGTAGTCGGTATCAGAAGATATTCATTCGTGGATTGCTTCGAGTATGGTTTTCTCAGTACCTATACACCTGAAAAGTTTGCTGAAGTTTATCTCGATAAATTCGGCTTGGAGGCTTCAGTGGGTGTACAGATGCATGGTGACGTGCCGTATTTTGCATACACAAATATTGATGCCGGCGGTACTGCTTACTATTATATGCCTACCTTTTACTGTACGCCTTACGCGTATTTTGTTATAACCTTTATCACACCCGCATCGCGACAAGTCGAGGGGCGTGCAGAGTTTTTAACATATACGTCTACTGTATACATTCTTGAAGAATATATATGATCATACACCGTTAAAAATAATAATCATCTCCAATAACACGGTATATGACAATTAGTATTTACAAAAACTATCTTAATTTCAAAGGAAAAGAGTATGAAAAAGATTATCGTATCGCTTTTGCTTGTTTTTTCGCTTATCTTTAGCACCGTTTCGCTTAGCGCGTGCGACTTCATTAAAGAGCGCGTCTCGGCTGATCCTCTGCCTGAAGCACCGTCAAACAATGATGGTGGCAAGGATAATACGGACAATAACAACACAAATAAGCTTCCGAGCCAGGAGGATATCAAAGCACCGCTTAATGTTCAGGAAATGTTAAACGGTAAGTACTCCGATTTTGAGCTTCCTCGCGAGAAGCTCGAGGGAGCTCTTGCTGAGGCTTTAAAGAAGATAGACTACGCGATGCCTACGTTCAGCGGTAATAATTTCCCATCACACAGCAGTGTGAATAACGTATATTCCGTAGATTCTAATCTCCAAGGAGGAAGCGGAGGATGGAATACCGGATTCTGGACGGGAATGCTCTGGCATGCATATGAGCTTACCGGAGATTCCAAGTATATGCTGACTGCAAACGGTCAGATCTCTTCCTTCTACGATCGTATAGAAGGCAAGATCGGGGTTAATCACCACGATATGGGCTTTCTTTATATTCCGTCTTGCGTAGCAGCATATAAGCTTGACGGTAATATTCATGCTAAAAAAGCTGCCCTTATGGCGGCGGATCACCTTATCACCAGATACCACGAGGAAGCTAAGTTTATTCAGGCGTGGGGTAACGTCGGTGCTAATGACAACTACAGACTTATTGTTGATTGTCTGCTCAATATTCCTCTCCTTTATTGGGCTACAGAGGTTACGGGCGACCAGAAGTATTGGGATATTGCATACAACCACTTCCTTACCACAGTCAGTGTGGCATACAGAGAGGACGGAAGTACATATCACACCTATTACTTTGATCCGAATACCAATCAACCTCTTTACGGCGCTACTCATCAGGGCGCGAGTGATGACTCCACCTGGTCACGCGGACAGGCGTGGGGAATGTACGGACCTATGCTCACGTATATTTATGTTAAGGATGAAAAAGCTCTTCAAGCCTTTACATCCGCGGCTAACTATTATCTCTCCTATTTGCCTTCCGATTATATAGCATATTGGGATCTCTCCTTTGGTGACGGCGCGTACGAGCCTAAAGATTCCTCCAGTGCGGCGATTGCGGTTTGCGCTATGCTCGAGGCGATCAAGCATATGGACGAGAATGATCCTCAGCGCAGAGTTTTTGTGAATGCATGCAACAGAATTATGAATTCGCTGATCGATAGCTATACCACCAAGGATATTCCCGAGGCGAACGGTCTGCTTCTTCACGCGACGTACAGCAAGCCTCATAACAACGGTGTGGATGAGATGAATATCTGGGGTGACTACTTCTATATGGAAGCACTCCACAGAATGCTTGATCCCGAGTGGGATCTTTACTGGTGATAACTTTCACATCACGGTAAAAACGACAAAAAGCGGAGCGTCCGATTCAGACGCTCCGCTATCTTTTTATGTTGATTTCTTTACACGTATACCGACACGGTGGCGTTTAGCTTGCCTTTTCTTGAGGTTGAGTCAAATCCGAGATAGATGAGTCTGCCGTGTCCGCGTACGCTGATCTTGTCTCCTGACTTTGGAGTATAGGATGATGATAAGGTCTCTTTTCCGTTTACAAAAACCAATGAGCGTTTGATCAGCATTTGCGCGTCATCGCGTGAGAGTGAGTAGGTTTTTGCTATTACGGCATCAAGTCTTTCACTTTGTAGCTGTATACGTTTTTCTTCGGTTTTATACAGCTCACCGCTCGGCACATCGTCGATCTCGGTTGCCCTTACGTCGGTTCTTTTTACCTTCGAAAGCTCACCCGTGATAAATTTTGCTATCTCTTCGGTGGCAAATACGTAGCCCACGTTATCTCTGATTATCACGTCACCGAGCGTGCATCTCTCAATACCGAGGTTCATCAGCGCGCCGAGAAAGTCACGGTGAGTCAGCTTGTCCGCAAATTTCTGTGCCAGAGGTTCAATCTTTACACATTTTATTGGGAATGCAAGATCATAGCCTATCTCTTCGGGATCACCGAAGCGTACCATGATCCTCTCAGCTCCGACAGCTCCGCCAAAGCGTGTAACCGATGCACCTCGGAATTTGGACGATACCTCACCGAGTGCCGATTGCTCTGACAGACCGAGAAAGTCGGTGAAGGTGAAATATCCGCCACGGTCAGCCTTTTCGTATAGCTCACGGAAGCGCTTTTTCAAAAGCTCAACTTCGTCACTCATCAGATAAGCTCAACAGGGTAGAGTATTTTGAGTTGGTTTATTCTTTTTTCGTACGCCTCGCGTCTCTTTTCGCCAAGTACCATATCTTTGAGCTGAGGAGCTATCTGTTCAAAAGACATAACGCTCTCGTCAGACTTGGAGTTTAGCTTGATGAGATGATATCCGAACTGAGTTTGAACCGGAACTTCGGTTACCTGTCCTACCTCAAGCTCAAAGACAGCCTTGTCGAACTCGGGCACCATCTGACCTCTGCCGAAATCACCGAGGTTTCCGCCTCTCTGTCCGGAGGGGCAGGAGGAATATTCACGGGCAGCATCTGCAAAGCTCACCTCTCCGCTCTGAATCTTTGCAAATATTTCGAGAGCCTTTTCCTCGCTGTCAACAAGAATGTGATCGGCATTCACCGTCTCGCCCTGCTTGAATCTGTCAATGTTATCCTCGTAGTATTTTTTTACGTCCTCGTCGCTTACCTTTACCGCGGTGATGATCTTGTTGCCGGCGTAGTTAATAAGCAGATTTTCACGCAGCTTGGCAAGTTCAGCCTTGAACTCGGGCTCTGTCTCGAGAAGGTTGTGTCTTGCATCAAGAAGCAAGAGCTTTGATCCGATTATCTCTTCGAGGATAGCGCGTCTGCCCTCGGGGGTGTTGTAGCCCTGAGCGCGTGCGCCAAGCTCCGCGAGAAATTCGTTTACTTCGTTTTCGGTTACGGTGAGAGCACCGACCTTAGCTAAGATCTTATCCATTTTTATATCTCCTTTAAATTATTATCTTGTTCTGAGTCCTTTAGGGTAGTGATTTTTAATTTTCCCTCCGGATGCCTTTCCTCCGCCAAGCGCAGCACCCTCGAAGAATACAGCGCACCATCCTTTGAGTCCGTCGTATTCATCGATCTCCTCGCCTGCTATGTATTTTTCAACTCTCGAGTCATCGCGTCCGAGGTAGATTTTGTTCTTAAACAGTTCTCCGTAAGCAGAGAAGAATTGGTGGTGAGGTACAAGAGTCGTCCCCTTGATCTCGCCGAGCATAACACCTGACATAAACACCGATCCTTTCGGGATAGGGCATTTGTGACCGACAAGAACAATGTTCTCACCGACCTTTACCACACGGCCCTGAGGTGCGCTTTCAAGTGCCTCTTTAAAGAATTGCAGGACAACTGTGCTTTCCTGCTTTGACAGTTGTTTAGCTTCATCTTTGTAAAGTATTCTTTGCTTTATATCCGAGTTTTCATCTCTTTGCATAAGAGCAAGGAATTGTCCTTCTCCGTCGCTTACGTGTGGATAGAAGCGTCTGGCGTATTCTATATTATCTATTCTTTCGGCAAATCTGTTAAGCCCGGGACACGTATTTTTTATAATAGCATCCTTTACTTTTACCAAGTGAAAGTCCGGGTTTGCGATAAGGAAATCCTCGACGTTTTCCTCATTTTCCTCGGGAGAGTAGGTGCATGTAGAGTAGAGCAGATATCCACCCGGCTTTACGAGTGTGCGCGCATTGGAGAGTATTTCTCTCTGCCTGCCTGCGGATATGCGCACGTTATCTTCGCTCCAATCGTTGACCGCATCCTCGCTCTTTCGGAACATACCTTCTCCGGAGCAGGGCGCGTCCACAACGACAAGGTCGAATATTCCTTCGTACATCTCGGCGAGTCTTGCGGTATCGAGTGATGTGACTATCGCGTTTCTTACACCGAGCCGCTCAAAATTGCCGACGATTATCTTTGCTCTCTTCGGCACGTATTCGTTTGACAGAATAAATCCGTCTTCTCCAAGCCTCTCGGCTATCTGGGAGGATTTTCCTCCGGGAGCTGCACATAGGTCTGCTACCCACCACTCGGGCTCAATGTCGATAGCTGCCGCACTTGCCATAGCGCCCGGGTCCTGCATATACACCATACCTGCGTGATGGTAAGGTGACGCGCCCATCGCCCGTTCCTCTCGGAGTATAAAGCCGTTATCCGCGTAGCTCAGTGCTTCAAGACGGAATTCGCCGTCTTCTATGAGCTTTTTAGGTGATGTCTTTATGAGATTTGCTCTCATACCGCGTACAGCAGGCTTTGTTTCGAGCGCTTCAATAAAAACGGGGTATTCATCCCCGAGAATAGATTGCATTTTTGTTTTAAAGGCTTCGGGAATCATGCATTTTCACCCTTTTTTGTAGAATTCACACATAGAGTATACATTATTTGAGTATTAAAGTCAATCTTTTTGCGGATTAAGCGCATAATTCGATTAAAAGTCCGTATCTTTGTTCCAAAAATTTACAAATTGATAATTTTTGTAACATATTTGGGCTTATATTCTGTTGACTTTGAGGGGTTAAAGTGATAAAATTGAGTTGAATAGGGGTAAAACCGAAAGGAGAAACTAATTATGGCATTTAAAAATCGAAAGAAGAATTATCCTCTTTACGAGACTACAATGTTTGAAAATATTCGTGTTATGACTGAGAATGTCGCGGATAGATATCCCGATAAAAATGCTATCAGCTATAAGAAAAAGCCCACATCTAAGGAAACACTTCACTACACCTATTCAGAGGGCAGAGCATTTATCCGCTCGATTGCTACCGAATTTATATCTATGGGTATGCGCGATTGCAACGTTGCGATAATAGGCGAGGCAAGTCCGGAATGGGTATTCAGCTATTTTGCTCTGATGTCTATAGGTGCTGTCACGGTACCGATCGACAAAGAACTTCCCGTTGAGGATATGGCATCCATACTCAATACCGCTGCCTGTCCGTTTGTTGTATATTCGACGGTTATTTCCGAGAAAATAAAGACGATACGCGAGCTTGTACCCAGTCTTCATACCTTTGTTGAGATGGGAGACGGATGTGAGGAGTTTGCCGTAAATCTCGACACCGTCCGTGTTCGCGGAGAAGAGAAGTTCAATAGCGGCGACAATTCCTACTATGATTATGAGATCGATCCGAAAAAGCTTGCTTCTATAGTATTCACTTCCGGAACTACCGGTAAGGGTAAGGGCGTTATGCTTACCACTGAGAATATCTGTATGGATATGCAGCAGGGTATGTATAACTTCAATATTACAGAGCGCACTATGTGTGTTCTTCCTCCTCACCATACCTTTGGATCTACGGTTAACTTTGTAGGTCACTATGCGCAGGGATGCGAGATATACATTTCCTCGGGTCTCAAGTATATTATGAACGAGCTTAAGACCTTCAAGCCTACTCACCTTGTGCTTGTTCCTCTTTTTGTTGAAACCTTCTATAAGAGAATTATGTCTGCCGCTGAAAAGAGCGGAAAGCTTGAAAAACTCAAAAAGGGTATCAAAATATCCAACCTTCTCCGCAAGTTTGGTATAGATGCAAGACGTAAGCTCTTCGGCGAGAGTGTACTTTCAAACTTTGGCGGCGAGCTTGAGATGATAATCTGCGGCGGCGCAGCGCTCAACCAGGATATAATCGATTTCTTTGAGTCAATAGGCGTAACCATTCTCAACGGATACGGTATAACCGAGTGCGCACCCCTTATATCCTGTAACAGAAATGAGTACCGTAAGACCGGATCTGTCGGTCTGCCTATTATTGGCGGCCACGTCAAGATACTTAATCCCGATGAGAACGGAGAGGGAGAGATCTGCTACAAGGGTCCTAACGTAATGATGGGATACTACAACGATGATGAAGCTACCAAGGCGGCATTTACCGAGGACGGCTACTTTAAGACCGGTGATTACGGTAAGGTTGTTATGGAGGGTGATGATCAGTGGATCTACATTACGGGAAGACTCAAGAACCTTATCATCTTCTCTAACGGTAAGAACGTATATCCCGAGGAGATCGAGACAGATATCCAGGGCGTGTACGGTGTAAACGAGGTTGTTGTATATGCAGGTGAGAGCAGATCCGATCCTCAGCGCGAGGTCATAGTTGCTGAGATATTCCCCGATTTCGACGCGCTTGAGCTTCACGGCATTACCGACGTTCAGAAGCACTTTGACGATGCTATTCTTTCCATCAACGCAAAGAACGTTTCCTACAAGAAGGTAGGCAAAGTTAAGATAAGACACGAGGAATTCCCGAAGAACACCTCGAAGAAGATAACAAGATTCAAAATAGATAAGTCGATAGACTAAAAACAAAACTGAGCCGTATGCTCCGGATGGAGATGCGGCTCAGTTCTTTTAATTTATAAGGCGGTTTCTTCCGATTTTGTCATGGGAGAAATTTCTTCCGCGGGAACATCTGTTGGTGCTTCGGATGTGAGTTCCGTCTGTTTGCTTTCGTCTTCGGTACTTGCTGAGTCAGGAGTTGCCTCGGTCATCTTGTCATCCGTTTCCTCGCTGATCTCATCGTTCTCGCCCACTTCCGAATTTTCGTCATTCGTATTTCTTTCCGGAGGAGTGATCACGGATATTTCCTCAAACACATAGGGCTCACAGGTGTTGCCGAGCACGGCTTCCTTTGCCTCGTCACTCATCTCGTAGCAGAACACCTTGTCGAGTACAATAAAGGCTATCTCTGAGGCTATCATAATGACAATACCTATGAGAGCTCCGTTTAGCGCGGACGTTTGCTCCTTGCTGAGCTCTAAGAAAGAGCCTATAGCTCCGGATGACTTATCGAGGGGATCGATATATCTGCTGTCTCTTCCGGCTACGATTTTAGGCAAAATATAGACCGGGAGCAGAGCTATGGATTCGATGAGGAGAGAGGCCTTTTTCGGCTTAACGTTCATGGCGCAGGAGAATCGGTTTGCGCATTTCGGAAGTGCTTTTACACATGGGATAACAGCCGCAAGATAAAGCAGAATAAGAATTGCATCGAAGATATATCCCTTAGGAGCATCGGAGCTTGATCCGCTTCTTATCACCTTGGATACATAGCCACCCCAGCTGCCGTGTGTAAATGTAGAGAAAATATTTGCTTCAAGCACGTTGAAGAAGAACATGAAAAATCCGACCATTGAGAGCAGAGAAGCTCCTTGGACGATATTCAGATAAATGAAGTCCTCCTTGTCATATGCGGTAAGACGCGTTGCTGTGAAATTGAGAAACACGCATATCATTGTTATGATGAGAAGGCCGAGAGTTCCGCTGCCGTAGCTTACAGACGGGAGTAGGCATTGGAGCAGCATTACGGTCATAAGTATTGCCAGCTTTTCCGGTAATTTATTTGCCACGGATGCTGTGTTCAAATCAAGATCTCTCAGATTTTTCAGCACGGGTATGAGGGCCTTGACCGACAGTATTATGAAAATTACAGGCATTGCTACGGCTATACCGAGCAGATAGAGCAGAGCAACTATGGCTATGAGCATATTGAATATGACGTTTATCAGACTGTAGGATTCGCTCTTGCTTTGCTCCTTGAAGGGAGAAGTGATAGTGTATACTATAGCTGCGCATATCAGAACGGTATCCTTGCCCTGCTTGCTTTCCATTTTTTCTCTGAGGTTTGCTTTGTCCTCTGCGGAAGCCCGTCCGCCCTCCTTTACCACCTTTGCGACATCGGATATGACGAATATGCTGCTTAACAGCTTAGGAGCTGATACGTTTATTTCGTCAAGGTCATCGAGCTTCACGTTGCCGCCGAATTTCAGTACAATATTCATAATTCCCGAGGCGGTATTTGCATCGTTAGTTCTTATGGTGATTATGGGCAAAAAGCTGAAGATCAGCGCGAGCACGATGAGCAGGCATACGGTTGCTACGTGGACTGACGCGACAGTTTTTTTCGGTAAATGAGGTTGATACATGGTGTCCTCCGATTTGGCTTTGACTTACAGTAACATAATTATATTGCACTTCAGGATATATGTCAAGGACGTTTTTATAAAATATTCTCGAGTATCGTCTGCCGTATGCCACTTTGTATAAAAAATGTCGACCGCATGCGGCAAGATGCATAACGCAACTCACCGTAACATTTAATAAAATACGCGCGAGGTATTGAAATCATCAAAAAACTGTGATAAAATATGACCGATATCGATATTTGGGAGAGTGCTATATGGATTTTAAGCATGTGGATAAAAAATACCGTCCCATACCGTTTTGGTCATGGAATGAGAAGCTTGACGTTGAGGAAACTAAGCGTCAGATAAGAATAATGGATGAGGCAGGCATAGGCGGCTATTTTATGCACGCTCGCGGCGGACTCGCCACCGAATATATGGGAGATAAGTGGTTTGAGAACGTTAAGGCCTCTATCGAAGAGGGTGACAGGCTCGGAATGCACTCCTGGGCATACGACGAGAACGGATGGCCATCCGGCTTCGGATTCGGTAAGGTAAACGGACTTGGAGTTGAATATCAGCAGAAGAGCTTACACGCTGAGCCTCTTACCGACGAAAATAAGGATGACGAAAACACTCTGCTTGTTAAAGACGGTACGAGATATTTCTACCGCGTCAACGAATTTTACGTAGATACCCTGGATAAGAAGGTAATTAAGAAATTCGTTGATGAAATATACGCAAAATACTACGAAAAATTCGGATCTGCCTTCGACGGATTCTTTACAGACGAGCCCCAGATATTGAGAGGAGACGGATATCCGTGGAGCTTTATTCTTGAAGAGAGCTTTAAGGACAGATACGGATACAGCCTTGTTGAGAACCTTGATATGCTGTTCTGCGACAAGGATGGATGTGAGAATGTCAGACTAGATTATTGGCAGCTCGTTACCGACCTTTTCTCAGAGGCATTCTTTAAGCAGATATACGATTGGTGTGACGCGCACGGATACAAGCTCACAGGTCATCTTGTGCTTGAGGAGGATCTGATGTCTCAGATCGTTTCCAACGGAGCGTGTATGCCTCATTACGAATACTTCCACATTCCGGGCATGGACTGGCTTGGCAGACCTGTTAGTGAGTGCCTCACCCCTATGCAGCTCTCGTCCGCATCGGCACAGCTTGGTAAAAAGCAGATCCTTACAGAGACCTATGCCGCGTCCGGACACAGTGTCACTCACGGCGAGCTGAAGCGTATTCTCGAATGGCAGATGGTACACGGCATAAATTTGCTATGTACTCACCTTGAGGGGTATTCTCTCAGAGGCATCAGAAAGCGCGACTATCCTCCGGCAATGTATTATCAGCAGCCATGGTGGGCGGATATGAAGGTGTTCTTTGATGCCATGTCCCGTGTCGGAATGTTAATCTCGGAGGGCAGAGTTAACGTTGATACTCTCCTGATCCATCCTCAGACTACCGCTTGGATGATCTATAACGGATTTGAGTTTTCTGCGGAATCCTCAAGGGAGATCCGCAGATATCACGACTCGTTCCTTGCGGATATGCGTTCTATAGAAGATAAGCACGTCGAATATCATCTTGGAGACGAGACTCTGATGCGCCGCCATGCAAGAGTGGAGGGAGATGAGCTTGTCATCGGTAATATGAGATACAAGACGGTGGTGCTACCATCTATGTATAAAAAGTTTCTTCCCTTTACCGAGCAACTCCTCGATGAGTTCCGCGCGGCGGGCGGAAGAATTATCACGGTAGGAGAGGTAGAGGCGAGCGATATTACCGAGCCTTCAAGACTTTCTGTTACCTCACGTACGTTCGATGAGTTCGATATGTACTATGTTGTAAATACGGACAATAATGAGATCGGCGCTACGTTCAAGTACGGTAACAAGCTTATGGTTATGGAGACAGGAGAGCTGATTCCTTTCTCGGGCCGCCATACCTTTGCTCCCTATGAGTCGATAGTTATTATTGACACTCACGAAGAGAGATGTGCAGAGGATACAGTATGCAACTCAAAGAGACTTGACCTGCTCGGTGAATGGCAGGTAGAGGACTTTACTCCCAACTCCCTGACACTTGACACCTGCGATTATTACTTTGACGGTCAGCTTGTCGAGAAGGACGGGTACGTGCTGAATATTCTTCCGAGAATCAATGCGCTTGAGAGAGCAGTCAATCTCGAGCAGGTGTACAGATTTACAGCAAAATCCGTACCTGAAAATATATTCCTCGCCACAGAGACTCCCGAGATATTTGAGATCTCGGTAAACGGATGCAAGATCGACAAGACCGATTGCGGATATTTCCGTGACAGCGCATTCAGAATGCTTGACATTGTTCCGTATGTTACCATAGGTGAGAACGAGATCCGATTTAAGTCGGTTATAGAGCAGTCGCCTGCTTGCTATAATCACATTTCCAACTCATGGACGTTTGAGAGTATGAAAAACTGCCTTTCTTACGATATGGAGATAGAGCCTATTTACATAGTCGGCAGTTTCGGACTCGGATTAGACGGTGATATAGAGATGCTTGAAAACAACGCTTACCGTGTCAAAAAGCAGCCGATAATCGTTGAAGCTCCTACGGTGGTCGATGCCTCCAAGCTCGATTACTGTGGCTTTGCCGAGTTTGCCGGTGAGCTTACTCTTAAGCGCGAGTTTGAGCTTGATGAGACGAATTACCACGTACATCTGGAAGGCAGAGGTATGAATGCTATACGCCTTAAAGTAAACGGTAAACACGTTGCCACTAAGCTTTATCCTCCGTACCGTGTGGAATTAAATGAATATCTGAACAAGGGTAAAAACACCGTTGAAGTGACCTTGGTAAACAATCTCAGAAATATGATGGGACCGCATCATCTTGAGTTTGATGAGCAGAGATGGGTATATCCCGGACTCTTCTACAAGGAATCGAATGTATTTGAGCATGCCCCCGGAGTCGGAGCTGACTGCCACGACGTGCTCTCAAGATTCAGAGACGGATATCTTCTTGTTAACTACGGACTGTAATTTGTATGAAAAAAATAACTACTGTACTTTTCGACCTTGACGGTACGCTTATCGGTATGGATCAGGATGAGTTTATAAGACTCTACTTTATTGCCATTCTCGATAAGCTTGCCGCATTGGGATATGATAAGTGTAAGATGTATGAGTCGCTTGAAAAGGCTATATATCTTACCAAGCGGAATAACGGGGAGATGAGTAACGAGCAACGCTTCTGGCAGACCTTCGGAGAGGCTGTAGGAGGCCTTTCCGACGAGCTCTCCAATACTCTACTCGAGTTTTATGTAAAAGAGTTTGTCAAAGTGCTTGAGGGCAGCTGTTATCCTTATCCGAGAGCGATGGAGATCATAAATACGGCAAAGGAGCGCGGATTAAGGGCCGTTCTTGCTACAAATCCACTTTTTCCCGCCGTTGCTACGCACGCCCGCATAAGGCTTGGAGGTATGAGTCCCTCAGACTTTGAGTATATCACCGCCTATGAAAACAGTAGCTATTGCAAGCCAAATCCGGATTATTTTACCGAGTTGCTTGCAAAGCTTGGTCTTTCAGCCGATGAGTGCGTTATGATAGGTAATGACACCCGTGACGATTTTGCTGCGCACGCGCTCGGCATTCCGGTGTTTGTTCTTACGGAGGGCTTAATAAATAACACGGGTGTGGACCTTTCTCTTTATCCGCATGGCAAATTTGATGATTTAATAGACTATATCAAACTTCTTAACGCAGAATAATTTTTGGGGAATATTATGAAAATATTGATTGCTGCTGATCTTGTTCCGACATCGCAGACGGCCGCCTATTTTGCCAACGGTAATGTAAAAAAGCTCTTCGGCGGTGTAAAGGATGTTGCTGATGATTGCGATAGATTTATTGTCAACCTTGAGTGCGCTTTGACCGAAAGCGAGAACGCGATAAGAAAATTCGGCCCTAATCTTAAAGGACCTGCAAAAACCGCAGATACCATGAAGGCTTTGGGCGTAACCGATGTTGCCCTTGCCAATAATCACGTTTTTGATTACGGCATAGAGGGACTGAAGGACACTGTCGCAGCTCTTGATTCTGCCGGGCTTCCTTACTTCGGAATAGGTGAGAATGATACCGATTCCCGTCGCCCGTATTTCTTTGAGGCGGAGGGAAAAAGAATTGCTGTCATAAACGTGTGTGAGCATGAGTACACTTATGCGCTCCCTAACAGAATGGGCGCAAATCCCTTCGATCCGTTTCTTACGATGCAGGATATCAGAGCCGCTAAATCTGAGGCTGATTTTCTTATAGTGCTTTACCACGGTGGCAAGGAGTATTCCGGCTATCCTTCGCCAAGACTTCGCAATCTGTGTCGAGAGATGGTGTATTGCGGTGCGGATGCTGTTATTACTCAGCACAGCCACTGTGTTGGATGCTACGAGAAATTTGAAGGGGCGCATATTCTCTACGGCCAGGGCAATTTTAACTTCTCATATCCTGAACACAGCAAGAGAAGAGAATGCTGGAAAACGGCTTTGTTAGTGATTCTCGATGTAACCGATAAGATCGATATTGAGTTTATTCCGATAGTTGACACGGGATGCGGTTGCGATTTGGCAGAGGGAGAGCAGAAGGATAAGATAATATCGGAATTTGAAGATAGAAATGCGGAGCTGTCCGATGGGCGTTGGCTTGACGGCTGGGAGCGTTTCTGTCACTCGGACATTATGCCCGTGTATATGGATGTAGCCAGACATACTATCGACCATTCTGAGAAAGAAGAGCACTTTGCTCATTATCTCGATTGCGAGGCACATCTTGACGTTTTTAAGACTCTCTTTAAAACGTGGAATCACACAAATGAGATCTAACAGTTAAATAAAAAGAACCTTGCCTGATGCAAGGTTCTTTTTTTGCGTATATGCTAATTAAAATTTACAATTATAGGCTTATTTGTTCTCTTCTTTTGAGAGATGCTTGAGATAAGCGTTTATAAATCCATCGATATTTCCGTCCATTACTGAGTCGATATTTCCGTCCTCAAAGCCTGTTCTTGTGTCCTTTGCGAGAGTGTAGGGCATGAATACGTAGCTTCGGATCTGGCTGCCCCATTCGATGTTGGCCTTGTTGCCCTGGATATCCTCAATTTTGTCGAGCTTCTCGCGGATCTTGATCTCCATGAGCTTCGCTTTAAGCATCTTGAGAGCCGTTTCCTTGTTCTGAAGCTGGCTTCTTTCGGTCTGACAGCCTACTACGATGCCTGTGGGCTTGTGAACGATTCTAATGGCAGAGTCTGTTTTGTTGATGTGCTGACCGCCCGCACCGCTTGAACGGTGAGCGGTAATTTCGAGATCCTCGTCCTTGAGCACTATTTCCGCATCATCCTCAAATTCGGGCATAACCTCTACGGAGGAGAATGAAGTGTGACGTCTGCCGGATGCGTCAAACGGGGATACTCGCACAAGTCTGTGCACTCCGTTTTCACTCTTGAGATACCCGTATGCGTTGATACCCTCGATCATGATCGTCGCAGACTTGAGTCCCGCCTCGTCACCGTCAAGCCAGTCGATGAGCTTGACATTATATCCGTGCTTTTCACCCCATCTGGTGTACATGCGGTAAAGCATGGATGCCCAGTCCTGAGCCTCTGTACCGCCGGCTCCGGGGTGGAAGGAAAGGATAGCGTTGCTCTTGTCGTAAGGACCGGAGAGGAGCACCTCTATTCTTTTTCTTTCAGCCTCTTCCTCTATAAAATCTGTCTCTGATACTACCTCGTCGGCAGAATCCTCATCATTAGCCTCTATTGCCATCTCGCAAAGCACGGTCGCATCCTCAAGTCTTGAGAGGAGCTCCTCGTAGCTCTCAACCTTGTCCTTAAGCTGCTTTATTTCGCGGAGCTTCTTTGATGACTTTTCGGCATCGTTCCAGAAATCCTGCACCATGGTCTCTCTCTCGAGATCTGCGGCGCGTTCTCTTGCCTCATCTATTCTGAGCTGGTTACCGAGCTCCTTGAGTACGTCCTCAAGTGCTACCAGCCTTCTTTTTGCTTCTTCAAGCGCAACTATCATATTTGCTCCTTTCTAATCGGCCGCGCGGTAGTCAATAGCCTCTGCGGCAGGGCATAAGCGCATTTTTACTTTTACTCTCAAAATTGCGCATATTTCTCATTATATCATTATCTACGATATAATAACATAAATTTCTAAAAATGTAAAGAGAAAAGTAGAAAATATGTGTTGATTTTTTAATTGTATTATGATATAATAACCTCACTATAAATAAAGCGAGGTAAAATAAAATGCTTGTAACAAAAGATACTATTATCGGCGCGGTTATCGACTTTGATCCCAATGCTGCGAAGATCTTCCACATGAACGGTATGTTTTGCACCGGTTGTCCTCATGCAAGGAGCGAGTCTATAGGCGATGCTTGTCTTGCTCACGGCGTAAATGCTGACGAGCTTGTTAAGGCTCTCAACGAGTACTTCGGAAACAAATGATAAATAGTTCGCTTGACAAACGACTCTTGTCTTGCGCCGACTATGTGCGGGCGGGTGCCGTCTTTGCCGATATAGGCACCGACCACGGCTACCTGCCCCTTTTTCTTTTGAAGTCGGGAAGAATAGAGCGAGCGTACCTCTCCGACGTGAATCCCGGACCTCTTTCGTCCGCTGAGCACAATGTGCGTGCCGAGGGATTTTCAGACAAATGTGAGTTTATACTTACGGACGGTGCGAGAGCGCTTGCGGGCAAGGGGATAACAGACTATGCGATATGCGGTATGGGCGGAGAGCTCATATCGAGAATTATAGAGGATGCACCTCACCTTAGAGCGAGCGGAATAAGACTGATACTTCAGCCTATGACTAAGCAGGAGCATCTCAGACGTTATCTTGCCTCGGTAGGATTTTGTGTGATTGATGAACGCTTCTCCGAGGATTCGGGTAAATACTACGTTACGCTGCTCGCCGAATATACGGGAGAATGTCGGGATATCTCTGACGGCGAGGCTGAGCTTGGTGCGGAAGTCACACACGAGCGCGACCGTGTCGAGTATTTGGGCTTTTTAGATGGCAAATTGAAAGCCGCGAGGAAAGCATTAAATGGCAAAAAGGCGGGCGGATACGATACTTCTGCCGATGAAGAGACTATTGCCAGGATAGAAGAAAGAATAGCAGCGAATAAATAAACAGGAGACAGCTATGACAGTAAGAACCATATATGAAAAGCTTTGTGAACGCATACCAGAGGAGCTGCGCGAGGCGTGGGACAATGACGGCCTTATGTGCTCGTCCGACGACGGCAGAGAGGTAAAGCGTGCTCTCATCACTCTTGACGTGACAGAAGATATAGTTGATTATGCGATATCGCACGATATCGATCTTATAGTTTCCCATCACCCATTGATATTTAAGCCTCTTGCATCTGTAACAGAGGACTCTCACGTTGCGAGAAAGGTTATCAAGCTCATAAAGAATGACATCTCGGTTATGTCATTCCATACAAGAGCTGACAAGGTCGAAGGTGGAGTAAACGATATTCTCGCTGACATTCTCGGTATGAAGGACGTTGAGCCCTTCGGTGAGGGAGATCTCGGCAGAATAGGTACTCTTAAAGAGGAGCTTAACATGGAGGACTTCTCCTATCTTCTCAAGGGACTTCTCGACTGTGACGGTGTCAAGGTTTCGGATGCGCTTATTCCCGTGCAGAGAGTTGCGGTCGTTGGCGGTGACGGAAAGTCCTACGTATCTGCCGCCCTCAGAGCAGGTGCTGATACCTTCGTATCCGGCAGAATCGGATATAACGTAATGGCTGAGGCAGGAGAGATGGGTATCAATCTTCTTGAGGCAGGACACTTCTTCACCGAGCACCCTGTGACTCAGTTCTTCCAGACCCTTTTACACAGACTTGATCCCGATATGTACGTTGAGATCATGGACTCCAACGTGATAAGACTGATTTAATTGAATACCGTATAGTAATAGCGTGATACTCTTGGTCGGGTATCACGCTTTTCGTTATTTGTTACGGTTTTTAATACGGACTTAGATGATGACCGATTGCACACGGTTTCTAAAAGGTTACACCGCGCTTGTGTCAATACGTAAATGCTTGGTAAAAGTTCATCGGATATTCGGAGAGGATAATCCTCTTTCATATTCGCTTATCGCGTTGTCAATTTTTGTCCGTGATTCCTTGGTCACCGGCCACATAGGTAGCCTCATATCACCTGTACACAGTCCTCGTACTGACATGGCATATTTTATCGGCGCAGGGTTGGTTTCTATGAAAAGTGCGTTGATGACAGGCAATAGATCTTGTTGCAATTTTAGGCTGGTAATATGGTTGTTTGTGAAGTATTGTTTGCAAATGTCCATAGTTTCTCGTGGATAAAGGTTTGACACTACGGATATTACTCCAAGTCCTCCGAGCGACAAAACCGGATATATTTGTGAGTCGTTTCCCGAATAAAGTGCGAGTCCGTCAAGCCTCGATATAGCTACCAATCGGTCGAGTGAGTCGGCTGCTTCTTTGATTCCTACGATCTTCTCGTTTTCGCCGAGACGTTTTAGTGTATCAATACTGAGATTTACGCCTGTCCTGGAGGGGACGTTGTATAAAAGTACGGGTACGTTGCTCGCTTCGGCTATTTTTTCGTAGTGGCGTACTATTCCTTCGCTGGTTCCTTTGTTATAATACGGAGTCACGACAAGCACTCCGTCACATCCAAGATCTGACGCGAATTCCGTATGCTTTACCGCGACGCGTGTGTCGTTGGTTCCTGTGCCGAATATGAGCTTGCATCTTCTCTGTATTACGTCTCTTGCGCGTCTGAAAAGCTCGTATCTCTCATCGTCTGCAAGCGTGGCAGCCTCGGCGGTAGTGCCGCCTATGATCAGCGCGTCGATGCCTGCGCTTATCTGACTTTCTATCAAGCACTCCAAGGTGTCGAAGTCGATCTTGTTATTCTTGAACGGAGTGATCAAAGCAGTTCCGACACCCCTGAAAATTTCTGTCTTTTTCATTCAGCCTCCTAATTTTTGCGCGTATGCACTTGCAAAAAGTAAAAATATGTTATATAATAGTAAAAATGAACACGTATGCGCATTATTATCTTATGCGCGAGAGCGTTTTTTTGATATGTGAGGATAAATGGAAAAGCTTAATGAAACTATTGTAAATGAGAGAGTGGAAACTTCTCTTACAACACACGATTTTTATTATGATCTCCCCGAGGAATTGATAGCTCAGTTTCCGTCGGCGGAAAGAGATATGTGCAGACTTATGGTCTTAGACAGAAAGGCGCGCACTGTAGATCACAAGGTGTTCAGAGATATAATCGACTATTTAAAGCCCGAGGATATGCTTGTGGTGAATTCATCTAAGGTAATACCTGCAAGACTTCTCGGAGTTACCGAAAAGACAGGCGCTTCTATAGAGCTTTTGCTTCTCCGTATGCTTGACGGTGGCGAATGGGAGACACTTGTCCGCCCCGGCAAAAGGGCTAAGATAGGCTCGGTGTTCAAATTTGGCGATATTCTCAGAGCTACAGTTACCGACGTTGTCGACGGTGGCAACCGTGTGGTCAGATTCGACTATGATACCGATAAGTACAAGACGGTGTATGAGGTGCTTGATGCGATAGGCAATATGCCTCTGCCGCCTTACATAACAAAAAAGCTTGAAAACAAGAGCGACTATCAGACGGTATACGCCAAGGAGGAGGGCTCTGCTGCCGCTCCTACCGCGGGACTTCATTTCACAGACGAGTTGCTTGAGCGCATCAAGGCAAAGGGTGTCGGATACGGTGAGGTCACTCTACACGTTGGTCTCGGCACATTCCGTCCTGTAAAGGTGGATAAGATAGAAGAGCACCTCATGCACGGCGAGTACTTCCATATCACCGACGAGGTAGCTCGAGAGATAAATGAGCGTCGTGCGAAAGGAGGCAGGATCATTGCCGTGGGTACTACATCGTGTAGAGTTTTGGAGAGCGTCAGCACTCCCGACGGCAAGGTACACGCCATAGACGGCGAGACCTCGATATTTATCTATCCCGGATATAAATTCAAGGCGGTAGACGCCCTTATTACTAACTTCCACCTTCCCGAAAGCACATTGATAATGCTCGTCAGTGCTCTGGCAGATAAGGAATTTATAATGCACGCTTATGAGGAGGCGGTAAACGAAAAATATCGATTCTTCTCCTTTGGAGATGC
>JAFVYL010000002.1 GCA_017508665.1 Clostridia bacterium
ACGTTATTCTCGGTTACAGGAGCAGCCTCGGTGTGTCCGAGCTTGGGAACAACGGTAGTATCTCTGTCGAGCTCTACGTCGCATACAGAGCAGTAAACTACGGTGTCATAGCTACCGTCAGTTACACAATCGGGAGCTATGTTATTCTCGGTTACAGGAGCAGCCTCGGTGTGACCGAGAGCGGAGAGAACCTCTTCCTTGGTCTCATCACAATGCTTACATACATATGTTGCCAAACCGTCATCTACACAGGTAGGAGCAACTACGGTAATATTCCATGAGTGGTCAGCTGTAATGTCAACAGAGCCAACTGCAAGTACGTTACCTGCCGCGTCTACTGCATATACAGTGAAATTAACTTCAACACCGAGAGGAAGAGTAGCTACGTAGTGATCGGAGAGGGAGTTAACGATGTGCTCGCCATCTCTGTAGATCAGATACTTGAGTGCGCCTTCAGGCTTATCCCAATCAAGCTTTACCTTACCTTCAGCAGATACCAAAGTAGGATCTGTTTTTGCGAAGTTATCATTTTCGTCACGTATAACTGTGATTTCGATTTCACTCTGTGCCGCGCTCTCTGCGTTAACGGTGATGGAAACTGCAAAGGTGAGCGCAAATACAAGCGTCAGCAGGGCAACGAGAGAGAAAAATTTGCCGAATGAGTGTAATTTCATTTGGTTTTCCTCCTAATATGTATTACAAATTATTATAAAAATATTTATACAAATCCATTGTATCACGGATCGTAAAAATTTGCAATACTTTTTGCGCAAATAATTAAAAAAATATAAAAAAACACCCCTCTCACTAAGGAGAGGGATGATAGCTATTTTTTGATGGCTTCGATTACGTCCTTGTACAGATAAAGAGAGCCAAGGCATACTGCCGGGAGCGATTCTGATTTTGCATACTCGATGGCAAGTCTGATACCGTCGGCTACAGAGGAAGCGGTGCTGACGGCTACTCCCCTTGACTCAAATACTCTCGCATATTCATCGCAGGGAAGGGCGCGCGGACTGTCCGGCGTGATAGTGATCACTTGACGGGCTACCGTTGCTATTATATCTGCCATTTTCTCATATTCCTTGTCGGCAAGAACTCCGGTGAGGCAGATGACGCCGTCGGGAAAATATTCTTTTATGCTGTTGGCAGCACTTTTGATACCGTCGAGATTGTGCGCTCCGTCAAAGATAAACGTGGGGTTATCCGAGAGTATTTCGAAGCGGCCGCGCCATACCGTGTTGAGTATTCCTGCGCGTATTGTGTCGTTTGTTATGCTTGGGAAATGGTGATTCAACAGCTTTGCCGATGAGATTGCAAGAGATGCGTTGTATACCTGATGCAGACCGAGAAGCGGCACGTATACGTCCGTGATATCTCCGCAGTCTATTGTAGTACCGCGCAGAGTGATGCTCTTTATGACGGTACCGTCAGGGGTGTATATAGGGGCAGAGAGCAATTTCGCTTCGTCCTCTATTACACATAGGGCATCTCCATCGACATTACCGACGAGCACTGGTACACCGCGCTTTATGACTCCTGCCTTTTCCTTGGCTATTTCGCAGAGGGTGGCTCCGAGGTAGGATGTGTGATCCTTGGATATCCCTGTTATTACCGAGAGTAGCGGAGAGCCAATGACGTTGGTAGCGTCTCGCCTTGCACCCATACCGCACTCGATTACCGCTACGTCGACACCCTCATTCTTGAAGGCAAGGTATGCCGCCGCTGTCAACAGCTCAAATTCGGTAGGTTTATCCTCTGTGCTGTCGGCTATCGGTCTCAGTATGTCAAATAGAGCTGTCAGTTTCTCCTCGCTTACAGTCGCACCGTTAATGCGTATCGACTCGCACATATCTATGAGATACGGAGAGGTAAACGTACCTACCTTGAGACCGGACTCATTGAGTATCGATGAGAGCATGGCTGAGGTTGAGCCCTTGCCGTTAGTTCCCGTTATATGCACGGCACGGACAGACCTCTCAGGTGAGCCGACAGCCGTGAGTAGCTCCTTTACTCTATCGAGCCCCGGCTTTGAAAATACGCCGGATATACCCTTAGCATAATTTGCCGCCTCTTTGCTCGTTTTAAATTTATAATCAATGGGGAAAGGAGTGATTTTGTTGATTTGTGACAACAGTTGTTTGCTTTTTAGCAGTATACAGAGGATAATTACTTCTACCACTCCCACTATAGCGTAGTTTAAAAGACGCCATGCAACGGTTATCGGGAGATGCAGATTATAGAACACAGAGAGACCGATAGACTTGATAATTACAGAACCGATAAGGTGAGCGGATAGGGTAGAGATGGCAATTCTGACAGGCAGTCCAAGTGCCTTTGATAGCTTGAACACCGTTCCTGATATCGCACCTATACTTGCACATCCGAGAGTGATTATCGGGTTTATGGCGTAGCCTACCGCAAGGCAACCGATAAGATCCTGTACTGTTCCCATTACCGCACCGAGCATTGGTCCAAATAAAATACCGGAGAAGATTATTGTTATATTTTCAAGGCTGAAGCGCATAAATTCCGTGATATTAAAGGCAAGGAATTTACCGAGGATTATGCCTATTGCCGCAAGGGCAGAGAGAGTTACCAATACCTTGACCGATGCGCCCTGTTTTTTAGTTTTCATAAAAAAACACCTCCAAGCAGAGTACTCCCCGCATTGAAGGCTTGAAAATATTAGTCAAATGGAAATGCAGTTAAGGTAAATACCGTATATGTCATCAAGCTATGTTCCTGTATATGGCACATTTCCACTTTTCATTTTCAATTTTCCATTTATTCAGCGGGATGCGAAAACCACACCGCAAATTTTCCTTTGGCGCCTCCGCTTCGATTTATCTTGCCTCGGACATCAGAGCCTTCTGTCTTTTCAAAATGTAGCCGAGCCTTATCACCTCAGAAAATTATTTCGTCGCCCGGGCAACTCCCCGTCCCCGGCGCACTAAACGCGTGATTTTCTACTCTGTATTAATTCTATCCGTTATTTTAACATAATAACATTACAATTGCAATAGTTTTATGAATTTAATTGTCAAATTATTTACAGCTTAGGAATAATTTTTAAACATTTTAGTAACAAAATTCGCACATTTTTTTAATAAACGTGTGGTAAAATGCTCTCTGCTAAACTTAAAATATAACTTAAAAAGGTTGAATTTGCAATGAAAGACAAAATCAGAAGGCTTTTGTATTCCGACCGCTTTATAATTATTCTTGGTCTTATCATAGTACCTCTTTTATCATTCGTGCTTATAACGGTAAGTGAGGAGAGTCCGCTATATACGTCAATATCGCGTATCGCTTGGGTACACGATAAGTGGTTTGCTACGTTTATCTGGGCGCTTGTGCTTATGTGTTCCGTGTTATGGATAACCTATCGTATGGTGGATATAGGTCCACTATCGATAAAAGCAAAGCGCACGTTTCTTTTTGCTCAGAGCCTAAACATCATACTCGTTTTTGTCGGATGTATACTTTTCCCCGCTAAGGATGGCACGGAGCTTGTAAGATTTGTAAATTATCTGCACGATTACCTTACCATAGCCGCTTGGGCATTCTACGGCATCGGACTTTTAGTATATTCATTTATGCTGAAGCGGCATGACCGATACCTTGGCTTCCTCGGAGTCGGACTTATGAGCTTTATCATATTCTCATCCGCGTTCTTTATATCGCGCGTTGTAGACCCTGCATCCTATGTAGGCGCGTCGGCGGTCAGCGAGGTTTATATAATAAACAGCTTGTTTATCTACCTTGTAGTTATGTACGTCACGGAACGGCTGAAGCTTGGCGGAGCTGAAACCGCGTGTGAGGAGTAATCCGCTTGTAAATATACAGTCCCCCCGCGCTCGCGCTCTCATGCGCGAGCGTATTTTTTTATATATTTTAATAAAAATATTGAAATTCAAAATTTGTTGTGTTAAAATTAATTTAACTATAAAACACATTCGTGTTTTGAAAGCTATGTTGCTTTGATATTTGCGATATGCTTTTTGGAGGACGGTATGTACGATTTGAAGATAAGGGATATCGGAAGCTTTGACGTAGCGGTATGCGGCGGCGGAATAGCAGGAGCGTGCGCAGCTATATCATCTGCCCGCAACGGTGCGAAAACAGTTCTTATCGAGAGGGGCGGAAGTCTTGGCGGAACGCTTACCGAAGGATTTATGCCCCTTATTCTTGATGCGGATAACAAGGGCGGTATAGTTAAGGAGCTTTTTGATTTTCTTAACTCGCACAACATGACGCTTGCAAGGCGTGGAGATAGGGTTGACAAGGACGGCATGCGAATCCCCGGAAGAATGGTTGATACCGAAGGGTGCAAATACTTTTTTGACAAGTCCTGCGCTGATGCGGGTGTAACCGTGTTATTTTACAGTCAGGTTGCAGCCGTTAAAATGAAAGATGATAAAATAGACGGGTTACTCGTTGTTACCGAGTGCGGAAACTATTCGCTTAAGGCTGACGTATACGTGGATGCCACGGGAAACGGATCTCTTGCGGATTTAGCAGGCTGCGATTGGGAGTGCGGCGATCCCGATGAGAAGAAGCCGTCACCGACAAGTCTGGCTGTCTGTACAGTCGGTATGCCTCGGGAATATGACGGTACGGATAGTACCGATGACAAAAAGCAGTATTCTTTGATGCTGCGCGAAAGAGGCATTGAGATATCGGGCGGTCTTGCAGCGGTTAAAAAGCTCCCATCGTTGTCTGCTTGGAATATGGGAATAAACTTCCAGTATGACGTGATGCCCGATGATATAGAATCGCTGTCCAGAGCGGTCACAGAGGGGCGGTGCGAGTCATTTGAGGTAATCGAGGCACATAAGAGTATACCAGGATACGAGAATCTATACACTGCTTTTACGGGTTCGCATATAGGAATACGAGAGGGAAGAAGAATTTTCGGTAGGTATCGCATAAGCGATGCGGATATTCAAGAAGGAAGGCGTCATGACGATGCCGTGTGCCTCGTTACATTCGGCGTTGATGTACATAAGCTCAAAAGCGATGACACCGATGAATGTTTGAGAGGCTACAGAACCAAGCCGTATAATATCCCATACCGTGCGCTTGTGCCTATTGGAGTAGAAAATCTATTGCTTGCGGGCAGATGTATATCCGGTGATTTTTATCCGCACTCATCCTACAGGGTTATGGGTAATATGGCGGCGACCGGTGAGGCTGCGGGATATGCCGCGGCAAGATGTGTTAGAGAAGCTACACTTCCGCGTGAATATGACGGAAAAGATGTTAAGACGTTTATGCAATCGCGCGGTTACGAAATATAAATTTGCAGAGGGGGATAGAATATGTACCATGAATTTAATTCATACAGACTTCTTGATAAGGAGAGATTAACCCTTAAAAAAGAGGAAAAACAGCTGAAATACGAGGCGTTTGTTCTCGGTGATTTTATAGTATCATTCGGACTTGCTTTAAAATCCGGTGAGATTAGCGGTGAGATGTGTTTGCACGGTGGCGGCACACCAGCATATATCTTCGATTTTAATGGAAAAGATGTTGTTACAAGGTATACTAAAGAGTTTGTGACCACGCTTTCGGAGAAGAAAACCGATATCTCCGTCTTTTACTCGGTTGAAAGACGCCGCTTCGATATATACGTTGACGGAAAGCTCACCGTGGAGAATTATTATGCGGCATCGGGAATTCCGATCAACTGCGACAAGCTCGCGGACTTCTTCTTCACCTTCAAGACAGAGGATGAGGCAGAGATAGAGCTTACCGATCTTCTCGCTCATTCCACAGCCTGCAAGGTCGACGGTGCTGTGGTTTATGATCCCAATAATACGTATGCTAAGCGCAAGATAGAGGTTGAACTCACGGATAAGAATTACTTCCCTGAGGAAGAGTCGGACAAAGTGGCACTTGAAGGTGCAATAGCTGTGCATATGCGCTCCGGTGTGATGTATCGCGATGGCAAAAAGCTTCTTTCCGTAAATACTCCTTACTATGACGGCGAGGTTAAAATGGTATCCCGCGACGAGCTCTCACAGATGCTTAACGATGAAGAGCGCGAGGCCATCTCTACTCTTGTAAACACGACACGCGACGGCGTTATATACGTATCTCTTGATGATGTTGCAAAGGCGCTCGGCAGAGAGCTTTATTACGATAATACCACGATTAACTTTGGTATGGCATTGCTCGCAAATGGCGAGTTTACTCTGCCAAATGACACCAATACTTTACAAAAACTGAATGATTTTGTCTTTTATTTCAGACCGAGCAAGGAAAAAGTTAAAGCCGATTACGATAATAGCGCTCTGGCAGGCGTACATCCGAGACTCGTTGCTACCGAGTCAGATTTCGAAAGACTCAGATGCGAGATTAGGGATAATACTCACAAGGCGCGTTGGTTTAAGTCCCTTATTTCTTTCTGCGACGGACTAAAGGATAAGCCGGTACTCAGATATGAGCTGCGCGACGGAGTAAGACTCCTTTATGTGTCTTGGGATCTTCAGCGTTATGCAGTTACTCTCGCACTTGCATATAAGCTCACGGGTGAGCGAAAGTATTTTGATTATGCATGGCCTCACCTCAAGGCGTGTGCCGAGATGCCCGACTGGAACCCCTCGCATCACATTGACGTAGGTACTCTCGCTTATGGCTACGCTATCGCATACGACTGGTTCTATGACGTTATGACCGACGAGCAGAGAAAGATTATGGAGAAGGGTGCTTACGAGAACGTCTTCTATACCGTAAACCGCGCAGTGGAGAATAAAGATACTCCCTATTGTAATATTCTTATGACTAACAATCATAACGTCTTCTGTAACGCCGGTGTTATGGCAACGGTTCTTGCATTTATGGACGCGTATCCCGATGTAGCGTCAAAGATAGGCGCAGACGTTGTAAGAATTCTTGAGCCGTTTATGGATAAGTTTGCTCCTATGGGCGCTTACTATGAGGGACCGTACTATGCAGAGACCGCAATAAATTATACCGTGCGTGTGTTTGCCGCTATGCAGCCTGTGCTCGGCACTCTATACGGTCTTGATAAGGCACAGGGCTTTGACGGAATAGCAGACTTTGTAGTATTACTCCAGTCCGACGTTGCCGCATATAACTTCGCGGACAGTAAAATGTCCTTACTCGATATAGCGGGTATGTTCTGGATATTCGATCACTACGGCAGACGGGGCCTCAAGGATAGTCTTGCGGAGAAAAACTTCAGAGACAGCTCGGCTCAGGTTGCCGCAGAAGCTATCCTTTGGTATAATGTTAATGACGACGGTGAGTGCAACCTCGCTACTGAAATTCATTATCCCAACGAGGAAATTATCAGTATGCGTGACGAGTACCGCGACGGTCAGACGTTCGTAGGCATCAAGGCGGGAAAGACCGTATACGCTCACTCGCATCTCGATGCGGGAAGCTTTGTTTTTGATGCTCTCGGTAGAAGATGGGCATACGATTTTGGACAGGACAACTACAATCTGTATTACAAGTATAACCATTGGGATGTTTTCCGTTTACGTGCCGAGTCGCACAATACTCTCGTTATAAACCCCGATCACACTCCCGGATTTGTTCTCGGCTCTGAAGCTCCTGTATCCGAGTTTACCGTTACACCGGGCAGAGTAAAGACTGTTATTGAGAAGACGGCTCTTTACGGAGCGGAGCGCGGTGTAGAGTATGCCAGACGCGGATATCTCTTTACCGACGGTAGATCCTCCCTCGTTTCCAGAGACGAGGTGAAACTCACGAGAGAGTCATCCATGATATGGTTAATGTATACCGATGCCGATATCGAGATAGACGGCAACGTGGCAACACTCCGTGATAAAGTTGACACGGATAAGCACATAACCGTCGAGTTTACTGCAAATCACCCCTTTGAGATAGGCTTTGAGGATGCCAAGCCCCTGCCCACATCGCCCGATATTCCCGAGCAGGCGAAGAACATCGGATTCCACCGTCTTTATCTCAGACTTACCGCTGACGGTGATGTCAGCATTACTGTGAAGATCAACTCCCGACATACCGACACTACACCCCTTGGAGATTACGATATGTCTATTGATAAATGGGAGTGCTAAAACACCGTAAGTCAAGTGTAAAACACAAAATCAAGGTAAAAAACCGTTAGTTAAAAGGACTCCCACGCGGCAAACCGAGTGGGAGTCATCTTTTTGATTCCATTTGAATTAATAATTGATTCTTGATATTTTTAATAGACTTTGTTATTTGATTTAACATGAATAAATCAACACGCCCTGCGTTTTGACGCAGGACGTGTCAATTCTATAGCTGAAAATCAGTTAATAGGTATAATGGGGAGCTCTGTTCCACCGGGATATATATCGGTGTACCAACCTCCGCTTCTGTCACCGAAGTTTTCTGCGCCCATCATAGACGCGATAAACTGAGCGATATGAATATTCTCTACCGTAGCATTGTTCTTAAGGAATGTCTCAGTTCCTTTGCCCCATGCGAATACGGGGACATCAGCGCTTGTGTGATCCTCGGATGTGTAGTAGAGCCCGCCGAGCTGTGAGGGGAGGAGTCCGCCTGTCTCGTGGTCGGCTGTTATAATTACCATTGTATCGGGATGATAGAACGCGTATTCCATAAAGCGCGCAATAGCCTGGTTGAAGCGGATGAGAGCCTGGAATGTCTTTTCTATATCGTTGTTGTGGCTGTGCTTGTCAATATACGCTTCCTCATACATAAGGAAGAATCCGTCTGTGTCAGCACCGACAGTACTCAGTGTTTCCGTGATACGCTTCTCTATGGAGTTGTTTACATATCTCTCGGTGTAGTAGTCGTAGTTACAGGCGAAAACGGTGCCGTACTTTTGAGTAAGCGCTGTTTGATCGGCAAGTATTTCACTTGAGTTGTTACGGCTTGGTTCATGAGCAGAGAATGAAGCGGGAGTAGCGCCCGTGCTCTTTTCTGTAGACATTACCGCGGTAGCCTTGCCCATTTCGCCTGCAAGCTCGGTCAGAGTCTTGAGCTCTAATCCGTTTTTGTCAATGCCCACGTATCCGTTGATAGTTTTGTATCCGGTGGAGAGGGCAGTTCCGCCTGCAGCACTGTCTGTTGTGCCGCTGTACGAATTAGTACGTGAAGCGCCAAAGTTAGGGAACATATAACCGTAGAAGAGATTTTCACCGTCGCTGTAGTCGGTGGTATCCTCTACGTAATCGTAAAGCCTTGTCTGATACAGACCCATGCCGTCACCGATAAGAAGGATAAAGTTCTTAGCTTCCTTTGCCTCGGGAGTGCGCACGGTATGACCGTTGTCTACCTGCATGTCGTTACCGGAGACATATGTGTTTACGAAATAGTAAGCTGCTGCGGCTATTACAAAGTAGTCCGCCTCAAGAGCTATTGTGCCGTCCTTTGCGAGCATAGCGAACTCAAAGCCCACCGTATCCGTACTAAGCTCTGCCGAGATTGGTCTGGAGGTCTCTCCTACCACTATCTCGCGCGCCGCCTGCGACACCGAGTCATCAATAATGTTAAGTGTCGCGCCCGTCTTAGCGGCAATGCTGTCGCGTATGTACTCGGCCGCTCTTACATTGTAGTCAAGGCCGTCCTTATCACATACGATCTTGTATTCCGTAATGCTTACACCGTTAAGCTTAACGGTATCTGCAGGCTTTTTTTCTTTCTTGAACCATTTACATCCCGCAAGTGAAATAAGAAGCGAGAGTATGATTAAAACAGATAATAAACGTTTCATTTAGATCTCCTTGGTATATTGTCGTATTATTTTGTAGATATGTAATCTACGTTGATCATATCATATGCGGATCCGCTGCCTTGACCCGCGGTAAAATTCGTGTCTGCATATTTGCGTCTTTTTTTATCTTTGTAGTTGTTATACCAGCATTCGGGTTCTTTTTCATCGGTGCGGTCCTTTTTAGGTTCACCAAACAGCTTTATCCAAGCCTTTTTAAAGATATTCATGCGTTATTCTCCTATCTGTACAAAAAAATGTACATCGCTAATGTAATTATACTGAATATTTGCCGCTTTGTCAAGTAATGACAGCACTATTAGGCACTCAGGATTTTTTTACAGAAACGGTTGACAAACCAAATAAATAGGTTTATAATAAGTTTGTAAAATATTTAACCGAGGAGGAAAATATGAAGACTTTAGGTAATATTATTTGGCTTGTGCTTATTGGATTTTGGCATTGTCTGGGCTATATGCTTGCCGGAATCATTTTTTGCATCACCATAATCGGTATTCCGCTCGGTATTGCGTGTTTCCGTATCGGTAGCTTTGCGCTCCTTCCGTTTGGCAGGACTGTTGAGACCGATTATGAGGCTCACCCTGTTGGCAACGTAATCTGGCTCGCCCTTGTTGGAGCAGGTGAAGCTGTTGCGTATGCAATCATAGGCGGTATCCTTTGCGTAACCATTATCGGTATCCCCTTTGCAAAGCAGTGCTTCAAGCTTATGAAACTTTCGGCACTTCCTTACGGCGCAGAAATAACTTAATCTTAAACAACATTTAAAGCCGACCTTTACACAGGTCGGCTTTTGTTTATATAATCAGAAGGTGCACCCCGTGTGGAGCGCACCTTTTATTTTAGCTTCGGTCATTGTTAAATTCGATGAATGCCGCAAATGTCAATGCCGCAGTTGAGGCAAATATTAGTGTTCTAAAGATGAGATTTCTGATATATGATTTGTCCGAAATTAAAGCTGCAAGTATGATTACGGCAAAAGATCCTATGACTGCAAGCGCTGCGATAGGATTAGATTTTCTGCGAAGCTTTAATGCCCATATGATAAAAGCGAGCATCATTGTTAATCCTAAAAGTGCACTTACGTTGTTGTGAAATCTAAAAGATACTTTTTCGCTCATAAAAGATAAAACAGGCGAGAGAAGTCCTGTACTAAAGCAACCGGCAAGAACAAGATCGGATAAATCATGTTCTGTGAAGAAGATTAGAGCGAAGCCTGCTACTATCATAGTTGTTGCGCACAAATGCGTGAAGTTCATTAAGTCTGAAAGAAGAGAGTTGTAGAGCGCGATTTTAAGCAGAGACACGATAATATTTATTCCGTTAAGGAACAATCTCAACCCGAATCCGCCGAGAACTAAAAGCTTACCTAATTGTTTATTCATATAATCTCTCTAAAAATGTAGTTAACTTACTTTAATATATGTACTAAGGCGTTGTTAATTTTTTCCTTGTTTTGTATGCTTATTCATGTTGAAGATCGAGGAAAGTGGCGAGCGCCAATGCTGCAGCACATATCGTGGGAATAGACAGTACGCCGAACAATATCAGCTTTGAAATAGCGATACCAAGTTCCATTTTTTTGATCAGGAGAACTGCAAGTGTGCCGAAAAGAGGTGTTATAAATGGTCCCATCATTCCAAGCCAAATAAGTGAGTATCCGAGTTTGTTTCCATTCAATAAAAATTTAAACGACCATATTAATAAAATTATCCATAAAGTGACGTATGTAGCCATATTGTCATAGTTATTAAGAAAAGCACCAAGAAAATCTAAATGCGTGTCGACCACTACGGTTGCATTTGAACTCATTCTTCCGGACGTTAGGGCCGCAAGTGGTGCGCGGAGATCAAAAGCAAATAATATGCCAAGCAAGAGATCACTAACACTTCTGCCTGCAAGGAACATTACAACAAATCCTGCTACGATCGCAAGGACGGCACCCAAGCTTGCCAAACGGTACAGTATACTTATAAATTCGCCTGTCAAAAGACGCAAAAGAGATCTGAGTAGGCTGCCTTTAGAAAGTGAAAGGATCGTTGCCAGATAGCTGTATGCCGCAAGGCACATTTTAAGCGTAAATCCGCCGAATACTAACAGTTTGCCGGTTTGTTTGTTCATAAAGCCCTCCGTTTAAAATATGGTTGATATATTTTAACATAATATGAATAAAATGTCAACAGTTGCATTACAATCGCGTTATGAGTTGTATTTGTCGGTATATTTAACGAGGAGCTTGTTGCTCAGGGAGTGATGTACAAAAAAGTGCACCCCGTGTGGAGTGCACCTGTTAGCTATACGAAAATAGGCGAATTAGCTTTTTGCTGCTTTGTTGGTAATAGCAAAATCAACACGTCCGCCGGTTACGACATTTTCAATCGGTACGCCAAGCTGACTTGTGGCACTTTCATGGGCGTTATTATACCAGCACTGCTGTTCCTGCTCGCTTTTTTTAACCTTTTTGTTTTTACCGAAAAGCTTTTTGAAAATATTCATAAGCATACCTTTTATTTATTCTTAATCGTTCCTAAACTGAAGGAATGCCGCAAATGTAAGAGCCGCGACACTACCTAACGATATCATATTTGAGAGGAAACCTATAAGGATGAATCTTCCAAACAAAGTGGTGAGTAGGGTCGAAAATACTGTTGCGCCAAGCGATACTACAATCGCAAATGCTGCGAGTCGATTGGATTTCTTATAGAGCTTGAATGCCCACATGAGTAGAGTAGCAAAGGTTACAAGACCTATTAGCACTATAAGAGATGATATTAAAATGTAGATTATTCTGTAGTTGTAAAATATTCTACTGCCAACGAGGGTTAAAATTGGTATAAGAGCTCCCGAGGCAAATCCACATGCAAGAATAAAATCAAACACGTCGTGATCCGCAAGAAACATTACTAAAAAGCCTGCCGCTATCATAACGGTGGCGCATATAGATGCTAAATTGAATAAGGTTGCGAGAAAAGAGGGATACGGTGTCATAAAACTCAAAAGATTTATAAAAAAGTTGATTCCGGCGATAAATAATCTGAGTGCGAATCCACCAAGAACTAAAAGCTTACCGTTTTCCGAATTCATAGTGTCCTCCATAAAGTGTAGTTGATTTATTTTACCATCTTATTAGCTATATGTCAATAGCAAAATCATGCTTTATACGTACGTGATGCGCTTTACTGTAAACATAATCTGTTATGATTGTCTCTAAACAAAAAAGTGCACCCCGTGTGGAGTGCACCTGTTAGCTATATGAAAATAGGCGAATTAGCTTTTTGCTGCTTTGTTGGTAATAGCAAAATCAACACGTCCGCCGGTTACAACATTTTCAATCGGTACGCCAAGCTGACTTGTGGCACTTTCATGGGCGTTATTATACCAGCACTGCTGTTCCTGCTCGCTTTTTTTAACCTTTTTGTTTTTACCGAAAAGCTTTTTGAAAATATTCATAAGCATACCTCCTTTTCTCTACATATATTATATCACGAAAAAAGAAAAAATGCAATACCCGATGGCAATATAGTTGCTCTCGGAGTTCCTTTGCTTAAAATTGCATCTTTGCGGCAAGAAAAAGAATCACCCTCTTAGGAGGATGCTTCTTTTATATTGAGTTACTAACTTTAAATTAGTTCTTAAGTGCTGCCTGAGCTGCTGCGAGTAGCAAAGCGAAACTGAGGGTATTGAATGAGAGTCCGGTGGACTCTCAGACCCCGAGGTGACCGAGCCCGCAGGCGAGAAGCTTGCGATCGGAACTCTGAAGGTGACGACGGAGAAAAATGTCCGGTGGACAATTTTCTCCTAGGATAAGATTAAAACAAGGAGAGATGCGAGCAAGTTTTACTTGCGAAGGATGTCGACTATGTTTTAACGCGGAAGAGCAAGAAACACAGTTAAGGACAATCTGGTGGTAGAACTCTACTGGTGCAGGAACATTGATAAACTAATAAAAAGGTACACCCCGTGTGGAGTGCACCTTAATATGTTTAGTTAAACTGAATTATTACTAATTAGTGCTTAAGAGCTGCCTGAGCTGCTGCAAGTCTTGCGATCGGAACTCTGAAGGGAGAGCAGGATACGTAGTCAAGACCGATCTGGTGGCAGAACTCAACAGATGTGGGATCGCCGCCGTGCTCACCGCAGATACCAACGTGGAGATGCTCGTTAGCGGGTCTACCAAGGGTAACTGCCATGTTCATAAGCTTACCCACACCGGTGGTGTCGAGCTTAGCGAAGGGATCGTTCTCGAAGATTTTTCTGTCATAGTAAGCATCAAGGAACTTACCTGCATCGTCTCTGGAGAAGCCGTAGGTCATCTGAGTAAGGTCGTTAGTACCGAAGCAGAAGAAGTCTGCATTCTTAGCGATCTCATCAGCAGTGAGACAAGCTCTGGGAATCTCGATCATGGTACCAACCTCATACTTGAGGGTAGCGCCTGCAGCCGCGATCTCAGCATTTGCAGTCTCAACAACTACGTTCTTAACGTACTTAAGCTCCTTAACGTCGCCAACAAGAGGAATCATGATCTCGGGAACGAGAGTCCACTCGGGATGCTTAGCCTGTACGTTGATAGCTGCGCGGATAACTGCAGCGGTCTGCATCTTTGCGATCTCGGGGTAGGTTACAGCGAGACGGCATCCACGGTGACCCATCATGGGGTTGAACTCGTGGAGAGAGGAAATGATAGTCTTGATCTGCTCAACGGTCTTGCCCTGTGCTTTTGCGAGAAGAGCGATATCTTCATCGGTGGTGGGAACAAACTCATGGAGAGGGGGATCAAGGAATCTGATACATACGGGGTTGCCCTCGAGAGCCTCATAGAGCTTCTCGAAGTCGGACTGCTGATAGGGAAGGATCTTTGCAAGTGCAACTTCTCTCTCCTCAGCGGTGTCAGAGCAGATCATCTCACGGAAAGCAGCAATTCTGTCTGCCTCGAAGAACATGTGCTCGGTACGGCAAAG
>JAFVYL010000006.1 GCA_017508665.1 Clostridia bacterium
CTCCTTTTTGGATTTTTCCGTTCTCGGCTTTATAATATTTCCGTGGTAGCCTGTAATGGCTTCGACGGTGATATGGTCGTAGCTTTGATATCCGTAGCCACGGGAACTATAGTTATCGGTTGCCCAGATAATGTTCTTGCCTGACGATCTATCTCGCAGAAGGATGGTCAGAAGCTCGTTATCCAAGCGATAAATATAGTTTTCTTTTATATCAATTTTGTTTTTTTCCATGTTACCTTCCCAAGGTGCATTGGAAAATGCACCTTATTCAAAACAGACCTTGAATTTTTGCAGTAATCAATGCTGCTGTAATATTCGCTCCAGCGGCAAGGACAAAATCTTTTAATCCTATTAAAGCCGTTTTTATAATGCTAGGCTTTTTCTTTTGTTCGATCTTACTCGAAATGTCATCCAAGATTTCTAAAATGCACTCCATGTTTTCTTCGGAAATTTTTTCCGTTTTAATGGAAGCTTTGATTTCTTCAATTGCCGTCTTAACATCAGCCTCGTTATAGGTCGCGGAATTGTTATTGCCAGAAACAATTTGAGAATGAGTCACATCACCGTTTACATATGTACCGTAAACATTGATAGTTGAAGCTGCGATAGCTTTGGCAGATAATGTTTCCTCTTTGTTAAAAGTCATGTTTTCGCCTAATATGCCTTTCTTCTCTAAATCGAGTGTCCATTGTAAGAGATTGTTTTTAACTTTATCCTCAACGGCAGAGAGATTGTGTACGCTTATGAAAAGTGAAATTTCCATATAAACAGGTGAACTTGAGTGTTTTAACATTTTCATTGCAACAGAAGCAGGGAATGTATAACAAAATGTTCCGTTTGTGCACTGATTCCTTATTTCTATCAGTCCAGACATTGATTCACATAGCGGAACTGTATTATACGGCTGGTTGTTTGATTTGTCGGTAATAACTGCAGGTATCCAACCACGATATGGGTTTTTAGCTTTTAAAACTCCCGTCATATATCTATATTTCGGGACTGTATCATCAGAGGAATAACCATTCAATTCGCACTGAATCCATTTATCGATATCATCTAATCCCAATTTAACTGCAATTACATGTGCATGACGAAGGGCTTGAAGAATATCACAATTTCTGTCCATTAATTCTTTCTGTAAATCTAATACTAAACTGCTCATAATGACTCCTGTTTTAATTACTATTTCTCTGCATATATATCTTCCCTTGTTCAAAATACTGTGCGTATTTTTCACTTAAACATCGGTTTGATTATTTAAAACATCTACCATTTGTCCGTATGTTTCTGCCTTTATCTTAAATGTATCTTCATTTATTTCATTTATTAAATCTTCCACAAATTCTAAAACCAAGATTAGAAGAAATGCAATCAAAGTACATATTTCTTGCATGCCTTTTAGAAATATAAATAAACCATTAAAGGACAATATACAAAGAAAAATCAAAAAACCAGCAACCTCTAGCAAAAAAGCATTCCGGTCTTGTTTTAAAATATTCTTTTTGCATTTTAAAACTTCGTTTCTATTATCGCTTATCTTTTTATCGATATCATCACAAATGAAAGGTATTGAGATTTTGGCTTTTTGGATTTTCTGCAATAACTCAATCTCTTGTTCGACATATGCGATTTGTTTTTTATCAGTTCTAGACATCATTTTTGGAGAAGAACTTAATGTAAAGGCGTAGGATGCAATGGTTGCCGCAGCAATAATTCGTTCCCAAACAAGAAACTCCAAGTTGAAAACGCAACTTATTATGTGATAAACAACACAAATAAAAAGAAATAGTATGTATGCTATCATTAAAGGTTTTTGTTTGATCTTGTTAATGCATGTGAAAACCATTCTTTACTCCTTATCTTCCGGAATAAATTCCATAACATCATCTACACCGCATTCGAGAACTTTGCAGATCTTAGCGAGGATTTCGGTATTAACATTCTCGTTCTTGCCGAGCTTTGCGAGAGCACCGGTTGAGATGCCGGCTTTGATACGCAAGTCGGTTTTCTTCATATCCTTTTCGATTAGAAGCTTCCAGAGCTTTTTATAACTTACTGCCATAGTACACCTTCCTATTCTATAATCAATGTAAGGCTTATCTGCAAGCTCGCTTGCAAGTAAGCCAAAGCAGATTGCTCCGCGAGTGCTTTGCGATAGCGAAGCAAACACGAAGTGTCGCACCGTGCAAACGGTGGACTCGCATAATAGTATAAATCTTTAGTTGTATCTATTATATCATAGCGAATTCTTTTTTGCAACAAAATATTTCAAAATAGAATATAAAATTTTGTTTTCCGGATGCTACAAAGTGAATTTTCAGTGAATTTTCACTTTTGAAGTGAAAATTCAATTTGATCATTTTCTCAAAAATGATGTAATTGAAATGAAAAAATATTGTCTTTTCGGAGTAACCCGACGGATAAGGGTAATCATAGTTGATTTGAAAGAAAAAAGCTGAAAACCTTAGAATTGGAAGGCTTTCAGCTTTTGGATTTTATCTTATTTTTTTATTGGTAAGAGCATTCTCGTTTCTTTTTTGTATTCGGCAAATCCCGCTTTTCGTGACTGTCTGCCATCTGCCATAGGGATGCTGACAAACAGGAAGAGCAGAGTGTTTGCCAACGCTCCGATAATAAGATACCACGCGGAGGGGTCGGCTGAAACTACCGACAGACCTACACCCCACCACATCAGTATTTCTCCGAGGTAGTTCGGATGGCGTGAATACTTCCATAGTCCATGACGGATAAATGTACCGTCGCGGTTTCTACGGAATTTATGCATCTGAATATCGGATACTCCTTGCATAGTTGCGGCACATATTGATAGAATAATGAAAAATGTGCTTCCGACGTTTAAGATCAGCCCTTCACGTATAGCATATACGGCGGGTAATACGCATCCGTATACGATTAAGGTTGGCACCATATGTATTCCCACAAAATTAATTATAGGATAGAATACACCCGTTTTTTCTTTCAACATAGTGTATCTCCAGTCTTGGTGAGAAAGATCCGAAAAGGTGTATGCCCAGTTTGCCGTGAGTCGAATTGCCCAATACGATATAGCGATGATAAGAAGAATACCCAGAGCTGTAAGACGCTTTCCTATAGCAAATGTTATCAGTATTACAGGAGGCTGTACACTCCAATATGGATCATAAACCGATGAGTTTTTGAATATGAGGCTGAAAATAAATGTTACTACAGTCGCTAAAGAATCAGCAACAAGAAGCGAGAGCCACCAATCAAGCTCGATGGCGTGGAATACGTAAATGCCTACTGCAGTAGCGAGGACATATACTATTGATACTATAATAAAGCTTGCGATGCGGTTTTTCTTGATGTCTTTCAATTTATTTACTCCGTCTATACTTGTATTGAACTATTGTAATGCTTATTAAAACGTCTTTTGTTGTACATTAACAGTGTGTACTTTTTGCCGTCCTTCATATGAATTATCATAAGAGGGAAGAGCACTCTTTTCCATGATATATCCTGTATTTCCTCACGCGGTAATACAAGGTTTCGATACTCCTTATCTATTGTAAGCTTGTTTGTTCTGTAGATTATAGAGCTGTTGTCGATATACAACATACCGCCGAGTATTCCTCGGTGACATAAACTGCATGCAAATGCCTTTTTCATTGTTATTAATCCTTTTAGATCAGGTTCCTTTGACAATCTCGCCTGTCCAGTCGAGTATGCCTCCGAATTCTACTATATTGGTATATCCGAGAGACACAAGCTTTCCTGCCGCTTCCTTGCTTCGTCTGCCGCTTCTGCAGTATACGAGTATGAGCTGTGATTTGTCGGGGAGCTCGGGAATCTCAGATGTCCCTATCGTTTCATTAGGCACGTTTATCGCTCCGGGGATGTGTCCCTCTGCATATTCGTCGGGTCTGCGCACATCGAGAATAATGTAATTTATCTCGCTCGCCATTATAGCCACCGCTTCATCCACGGTGATCTCGCGGAAGGTTACGGTGTTATTATTATCACTATTATTATTACCACTATTATTATTTTGCATATCTTGGTTTTCAACCTCCTCTGTAACGGCTTTTTCTGTGTTTTGAACTACTGTATCAAGTAGATCGCATGATGATAACAGCAGTGTCAATGATAATATTGCGGTCAAAAAAATCCTTTTCATAATCCTATTCACCGTCCTTTTCGACATTACTAGCATTGTTTGAGCTTTCGGTGCTGTCTTCCTTCTTGCTTTCTGTCTTGACTGTAAGGAAAGCGGGAATGTAGCACATTCCTACGCCAATACCAATTCCCAGGCCTATCCAGATTTTGCCGAGCGCGACACCGAAGGATAGCCCTATTCCGAGCCCAATTCCTATCGCACCGATAATTTTTAGAATCTTATCCTTATTCATATAATATACACCTTTTAAATTTTAGATTTCTAATAATGATTATATCATATAATAAAATAAATTTCAATATAAAAATGAGGACGCCTTTTCAGAACGCCCTCATTTCTTTTTATTGTATGGCAGTACCTACGCGATGAGATTTTTCACCGCGTAAGTGCTGTATCCGAGAACTTATTCCTTGGGGAGTGCCCATTCACCGTTGGGGGTGAAGCCGAACGCAATATCATCGAGCTTGATACCGCTACCCTTTTCAGAGGTAGTACCGGAAATGCAAATGCTGTTGATAGCGTTTGTATCAGTAGTAAGGTCTCTTGAAACGGAACACTTATATGCTCCGCCAATGTAGTAGTGGAGAATGATCTTGTCGGTAGCCGCATCGAGCTCGATGTATATCTGAACATCGATCCAATCCGTGAAGCTCTTCTCGGATTTAAGCTCGATAGTAGCAAGCTCTGTGCTATCCCAACCGGTAACCTTAACCGTTGTCTTATTGCCTACAGTGGTAGGAGCTGAGATACGGAAGAAGGAGTCGGTTATGCACCAACCTGATGACCACTTCGTAGCGCTTGAGCTGGTGTCGACAAAGTTGAAGCCGAAGCTATCTGTTGTAAACGCGTTAACCTTGAATGAAACAAAGCCTTTGGCGTTATTTTCAGATGAGAAGCCGCCGACAGATGGAGTTCTACCGGGAACCCACAGCTCAAGGTTGCCGCTCTTACCGGTCTTGTTAATAAGCTCGTAAGCGCCTGCATTGATTACCGGCTGGTTCGTGCCGGACTTTGTGGTATAGTGAGTAGCATTACCTACACCTACCAAACCGTTGTAGTCTGCACCGGTAAGGAAGTAGGAAGCACCTGGTACGAAGGAACATCCGCAAGTCTCACATGTGTACTGAAGCTTACCTCCACTGTTAAGATCGTGTGACATAGAGCTATGGGAGATGTTAGATGTCAGAGCGACCTCTCTTGTGATCTCACAATCAGCACATGTGTATACCATAGTACCGGGTGTGCAATCGGTAGAGGAAGGCTCTCTTACTACTACGCCCTCATCCCATTTGTGCATATTGGAGTTTGCATCGAAGTTCTTACAGGATTCGATAAGATTTCCGGAAAGAATCTTGATACCGTAGACACGAATCGTACCTGCTCCACCGCCCTTAAGAGACATCATAGAGTTAGCAGAAGACTCCATGCTTCTGAACCATGCTTCGTAGCTACTGTATGCAATAGGACGGTTAATGCCAAGGGTTGCCATTCCCGCCTTAGCGATCTGGTTACCGTTGTTGTCATATGCAAGGACGTTACCGCTCTTAAAGTCGAGTACGAAGTGGAAGGTCGAGCTGCCGCTGCTTGCGATCTCGCCAATCTTAACCTTTCCGCCTCCCTGACCGATGTAAGCGTTACCGGATGCGTCTGTCATGAAGATGTTGAGGTAGTACTTAAGGGTGTCGCTCTTCTGATCTCTGATGTAGATCGAAACGGGCATGAGCGGGTCAGAGCCGTTTCTACCGAGAGAGATGCTGAAGCTTACCTGCAAGGACAGATCTGCGAACTGAGCGTAGCCACCGTTTTTACCTATAATACTACCGGGACCTGTGTTTTTCCAAAGGAAATAGCTTTCCTTCTCGGTGTTAACCATATCCCAGGTCGTTCCGCCGCCTGCCTCTACCGAGTAAGTAACCTGCGAGAAGTTGCTCAAATCGCCGCCCATTGTGTAATCTACGTATAGTATGGGAGACGACCACTTAGCATATAGCCTGTAAATTCCTGTAGCGTCTTCGGGGATTTTTGTGATAGGCTCACCGGAGAAGTCCTTAGTGGTAAACCAACCGCCGAAATCAGAGCCAACCTTTTCAGGAACGGGAAGAGTAATTGCTTCACCGGGGATGTAGTACTTGGGAATCTCGGTACCCTCGGGCCACTTAGCACCGTTGAGGTTGAACGCGATACCGAAAGCACCTGCGGGACGCATATCCTCGCCGGGCTCAATGCGTACGGTTCCAACCGCACCCTTGAAGGTAAGGAGCTTACCGTCGGCTGTTACTTCGAAGTCAAGATCCTTGCCCTCTTCGTCCTGACCGGCGTAAATGCGCTCGTCGTTAATGTATACCTTCCAATGACCTTCGCTGAGGCCGCCGATGTAGTATGTCATTTCCTCTACAGCGTCCTGAGGATCTACTGTGAAGGAGAGAATATCGGAGGAGTGCATGGAATCTGTTAAGAATACAGATGTGCTGTTCTTGAAAGTAGCACCGGAGAGATAATCGCCCTGAACCAGAGTGGGAGTTGCGCTTACGGTATTACCGGAGTCGGTGACGTAAAGAACGTTAACGAGCTGATCTGTAGCATTACCTGTATTAGCGCTTATTTCAACGTGACCCCAGATGAGGCTCAGGTCATTTGACTTATCACCGATACTTGTCGCGCCGCCGGGAGCAAGATTCTTGTTCTGACCGCTGAGCCAGAAACGCTCAGAGCCCTTGCCGTCGATGCCGGGGCCAACTTCACCGTTGATACTTGTTCTTCCGTATGCTTTGAACTGGTCGCCGCCGAGAAGGGAGGTAAGCACAAGCTTTCCTTCACCGTTGTCGATAGTAACGACACCGTTTTCCTTATCTACGATAGGTTCGGTAGCACACTGAAGAAGGAATGTCTTCTTGAATTCGGGGCTGTCTGCGGTGATGTTATCGAATACGAACATAACCATGGGTGTTTCTTCATCTCCTGTGTAAAGAGTCATGAAGGAACGCTCAACATAATCCACTGTTATGTCTTCATAAGCATTGGTTATATCGTTTGCGAAGTATACGTAAGAGGGATTGGTTGCATCATCGGTCTGCATTCCTATGTTCTGACCGTAAGAGAACTTGCTGTCTTTGATCCATGCGGAGTAAGTTGCGGGGAGGTTAAAATATGCTCTCTGTCCGCCGTTGTAGAATCCGGATCTTCCAACAGGCTCTACCGGTGAGTTCTTCAGATTATTGTTGTAGATGAGAAGAGTATTATGTGCAACTGCTGCTGCGTGGTAGTAGTGATGGTGATCACTACCGTATGCATCGTACAGACCGTCATCACGTGTGAGCATACCCTTGTACCAGATCTGGAAGTTACCTGCGTTCTGATGAGTATGACCGCCGGGAAGATGCTGTCCGCCCTGCATGAGAACTACTACGCTGTCCTCACCGTATCCGTCACGGGAAATCACCTGCTGCTGGAATGCTGCGTGATATTCGACGTTGTCGATATTTTCACGGTAATCATCCGAGGGAGTGAGTCCATTTGATGTAAGGATTAGATAGTAAGCTGCGCTTGTAGCAAGCTGGCTGGTGGAGAAATTTCCGTTACCCCATCTGTAGTCCATTATGTGATGAGCTATGGCGAGAGCTGCAGGGTCATCGAAGAGGTGAGAGGAGATAAGTGCCACATCACCGAGGTTGTCGGGAAGTCTGTACTGATCTGTGCCGTTCCATGCAGTACCCGCACCGTCACCTGTTGCGAACATGAAGCCGTCGTAGGTCTCCATAGAGAGGAGACCGTGTACTACGGAAGCCATGTTTTCTTCGTTGTAGGGGAATTCAACGCCCATGCCCTTGAAGAGCCAAGCATTGTACATATCGCAAAGGAAACGGTATTCGTTATAACCTGCGGAGCCGTCAGGATAGAAGTTTGCGGTGTAGAAGTATTCACGCGCGTCAATGTAATCCTGATAAATGAGACCGCCTACGTAATCATACCAGGAAGAGTCTTCATCAAAGATCGCTATAGCGAATGCAAAGTAGTCACGAATAACCTGTGCCTCTGCACCGTGACCTGTAAGACGGGACTGGTTTTCCTTTGCAAGAGCAGGGAAACCGCCCTCAAGCTTTCTTGCTTCGTGAGTGTTGAGAGCTACACCGTTCTGAGAACCGGTAGCACCCTCTCTCTTTGCCCAAGGCATATTGTTAGTACCGTCACATGCGAGGTTCTGAACACCGAGTCTGAACTGATCCTTGTCGTCATCGGTAAGGAGATCGTAGCACCAGTCGTATACGAGTGCGGAGTAATACATCATTTCACCGTAATAACGGCACTGGTCAGATGCTTTCCACTGAGTATCGAAGGTGAGAAGATAGTTCTTCATAGCGTAGATCGCTTCGTATCCACGCATACGCGCCTCCTCGGGGGAAACGGAAGCACTATCCTTATAGAGAGCGTAGTAGAGAGCCTTAGCCTCAATTACTCTGAGAACACGCGAGTTGTAGTTAGTCCACTCAAAAGCTGCGGGAGTTATCTCCGATGTAGGAGTAAGCTTACCGTCGGTGTTTTCCGTAACGAGAGCAAGGAAAGCCGACTTCGCCTTTGCGTTTTCTTCTGCTTCTATATTTGCAACAATCTTGGGAACATCATTTGAGTTGAACAAAACTCTGGGATGATCAAAGCTCTTGGGAGTGTTAAGAGGATCCTTGTACTTGTTACGGTCGAGGGTAACAAAGCTCTGGTATTCTCTGTATGTATAAGAGGACTTTCCGTCCCAACGTACAACGTAGGAGAAATCTTCAGTATTAAATTCGTTCTGAACCTTGTCAATGATACCTCTGAGATTTCCTGTTCCGAGGTTGTTGAGATGTGTCTTAATATCTCCGGAGAAATTGTGTACACATCCCTGAGCCAAAATCATATTGTCAAGGAGTATGCCTTGACCGTTTTCAGCACCCGATGTACCCATAGAGATGTGAATATCGGTGAACTTACCGTTCATCATGGTGTTGGCAACGGAGAATGAGCTTACAAGAACGTTGTCAATATAATATTCGAGGTATATGAAATCCGCGCCGTTATCCGTGAAGAAGTCCATAGTGATGGTCACATTTGTCCATTTATCTGCATTTACAGTGCCTTCGGGCGCAATCTTTGCACTGGCCCTCTTAAGAGAACCGTTTTCGTCAATGGTAATGATTTCACCGAAACGTCCGCTCGAGCTTGAGGGAGCCTGGGTGTTTCTGATGTGGACGCTTACCGGAACAATGCCTGATTCGGGAGATTTGATATCAAAGGAAAAGGTGAACTGCGTACCCTTGAACTGAGCCTTGTGGTCCGTGTATTCGCTTGTGACAGTGGGACGCGCATGACCTGCGAGCATATAATATCCCAAGCTTCCGCTCGCGAGATTCTTTTCGTTATCACGGGTGATAGAGAGATAGCCGTTGTCGGTACCGTCTTCGAGAGTCTCACGGTTAGTCTGAATCTCAAAGAAAGTACTCGTGCCGGATATTTCTTTGCCGTCTTCACCCACGATAGTGTATTTACCGCTATTTGCAACAGAGCCGCTGGAGTGCGGTCCGTTAAAGTCACGCGAGTTGCTGACCGTAATAGCACTTACGACATGTCCGCAAAGAGAACATTTGTAAGTGATAGTACCGCTGTCATCGTATCTATCGCTGCCTCTGCCGTCAGTGGCGAGCTCGCCGGGCATAACGATAGTGTGCGTACCTGCGAACACGTGGGAGGAGTAACAGTAATTGTAGTATGCTGCTGTAACAGCCGCATATTCGGGATTCTTGTTAAGAGTATCAATGTAAGCAGCTACGCTGAAGGAGGTGGAGTTGCTGACACGTATGTTATTCTTGTACACATTGACCTGAATAACGTCGAATAACTCGTAGGAATATACACCCTTGAAGGATACTCTGTTTTCATATCCGTCTAATGTTACCTTGGAGGTAATGGGCATTTCCTGTTCGCGTCCGTTGACGGACAGACATACGGTGTAATCCGAGATATCTGCATCTTTGGGAAGATCAACATTGAAGTAGAGCTCAATACCGTTATTCAAAAGGAGCTTTGAATCGGTCAGAGACGCGGAAGGTCCGCGAGAGAGGTCGTCTGCTTCATTCTTTTCAAAGAGAACGGTCATCTTATCAGGGGTTTCGCTGGGCGTAAGTCCCACGATACCGTTAGTAACGAGTTCTTCTTCGCTTTCGTTAGCGAGTGCCTGCGATTCCGCACCGTAAACCAAAAGGTCACTGACGAGAGTCTTAAGGTTATCATCTTTAGAGTGGGTCAGGATGTACTGACAGTAATCCTTTACGCTATAGTCAAGATAGCTCGCAAAAGCACCGTTTACGTATAGCTTAGCATTGACAATGTCGGGCAGATCCTTGGGAAGGATATTGCTATACTTGTATATAGCATAGGTAACGCCGTTCAATGTCTTCGTTCCTGAATACGAAACGCTTACGCTGTCATTGAACAACATAAACGTATCCTTGTTCTGTGCGTCCTCTTCGGAAACATCAGCCCAGAATACAAGGTCAACGTCGTTATCAAGAACGAGGTTGGCATGTGTGATCTGATTCGAGCGAGTTGCTTCATCTTCTGATTCGACTGCAGTTGCTGTTATACCGATAGCAAAGATAATTACAGTCAGCAATGTGAGAAGAACCGGCAAGAACCGTCTGAGATTTGTTCTTTTCATACTTTACTCCTTAAAAAATATATATTTACACATATATTTTATATTAAAACGGAGCAATAGTCAAGATACAAAGCAACCAAAAAGAAAGCCCTGCCTTTGTTTAAAACTACCAAGTGCGCAAAGAGTAGGAAAAAATATTGAAAAAGGATTGACTTTGATTTTGAGATGTTGTATAGTAGAAATATGAAGGCGATGGGAGAAAAACAAAGTTTTTTTAATTGAATCTGCAGATATAATCAGCCTTTGTCAGAACGGATTTCTGCTTGTTTTTTAAAAAGTGAAAAAATCGCGATTGCGATTTTTGCTCGCGGAAATAGCGCGGGGATAATAGGCTATATATGTAAACTCTGATTGACATATTTGGCTTTAACCGCTTTGTTTTTATCTCGTGAGCTAATTTTATTTAACTTGTAATCTGTTGTTTTTTTGAGTGCGAGTAGTTACATCGCAGACAACGATAACATTGATCGGAGGAATAATTATGGAAAAATGCAAAGGTCAGACCAATCCCGAGAAGAGCACAACTGAAACCCTTACAAATGAATGCGATATATTGACAGCTTTGGATGAGACTGTAAAATGTGTCGGAACAGTAAAGTATGAAGATTACGGTGCTGTAGGCGACGGAGTCACCGATGACTCTGAGGCAATACGTGCCGCTCACAAGGTAGCGAATGATCTTGGACTTCCCGTTGAGGCTAAGGCCGGCGCTACGTATTATATCGGATCTCTTGAACAGACGATCATTGTTAAGACATCCACTAATTTGAACGGTGCTACACTTTTGTTTGATGACCACCAGGTTCGCTGGGATGATGCCAAACTGCGAAATGTTTATGTTTTCACCGTTGCTCCCGATGCTGAGCCTTATTCGGTTCAGATCCCCGAGGGGCTCACACTTGAAAAGGGGCAGACAAACGTAGGTATCACCTTTGATAAGCCTTGCATGATCAAGCTTGAGAATTCTGCCGAGAGAATTTATATGCGCTATGGTGAAAATGCAAACGGCGGTGTCGTTCAGAATGAAATGATACTCGTTGATAAGCAGGGTAACGTAGATCCCTCTACTCCTATCCAGTATAATTATTCCGCTGTAACTAAAATTACGGTATATTCTATCGACGATAAGCCTGTAACCTTTGGAAACGGTACGGTTGTTACCTTAGCACCTAATCCAAAGGCATATGATCCCGATTACGAGAATAATTACTGCTACTACGGCCGCGGTATCGCTGTGATGCGTTCCAACACTACCCTCAGCAATATAAAGCATATTGTCGAGGGAGAAGATATGACTATTGAGATCGATAGAAACGGTGACGGAATAATCGACAAATGGGGTGCTGACAAGTCCTATGGTGTTCCTTATATTGGATTCTTCTATTTCAGGTCATGTAGCGGTGCAGTGATGAGGGATTGCCTTGTTGAAGGGCATCAGGCCTATTGCTTCTTCCAGGGGGCTACGCGCAACGATCCCGGCACAATACGTAACGAAATGGGCAGCTATGATATAAATGCTACCGACTGTATCAATATAAGCTTCCTTAATCTCACCCAGTATGAAAATAAGGAAACCGGAGAAGTAATAACAAATAGATTCATGTATCACGGAATTATGGGCAGTAATTTCTGCCGTAACGTTGTGATGGATGGATGCTATCTTGATAGATTTGATTCTCACCAGGGCTTACACAATGCGAGAATTACAAATTCTACTCTCGGATTTGGTATCCTTGTTATCGGCGGCGGCGATCTCTATATCGAGAATGTATACCGTATAGCTTGCGGTACCTTCGTTCATCTTCGCGGTGATTACAACAGCGTATTTAACGGTGACGTAGTCATTAAGAATTGCAGAGTTGCCTCCGGAGTTAACTGCATGATGAATGGCGTGTGGCGTAGCTTCTATAATGGCCTTGATAATTATATGGGACGTACACTTACTGTTGACGGGCTCGTCGTTGAAGGTAACAGTGAGATATATCTTTACAATATACACGGAGCTAATAAAGAAGCTGTAAATGATGCTGTGAATAAGCTTTATTTACCCGAGTATGTAAGATTCTGCGGCGTAGAGGGCGCTGATGTGCCTTCTGTTAACGTTCTCACTTCGTACAATGCTAACGATGCATTTTCAACCGTTAAAGTGCTGTAATACGGTATAAGACGGGTGTGTAAATCAAAAAAGGCAGAGATCGAAATACGGTCTCTGCCTTTTTTGCTGTAATTCATCCTTTATATTATAATAGGAAAACACGTTATAAACATAAAAAGAACGTACCCGTCGGTACGTTCTTTTTATAGTCATTAGCGGAATTAAACAACTGCCTTGTTGAAGGGCTTGAATGCAACGCCAGCGAGCTTGAGGCACTGCTTACCGAAGGGAATACCGATAAGAGTAACGCAAAGAACTACGCCAAGAACGAAGTAAACAAGGCTGAATACGATACCGCCAAGGATGTTCCAGAGGAAGTTGCCGAAGGGGCGCTTGTTCTCAACAAGAACGATCTTGCCGAAGGGCTTGAATACAAGCTTTGCAAGCTTGAAGTACTGCTTACCGAAGGGGATACCTACAAGGGTAAGGCAGAACACAAGACCGAGAACAGAGTATACTGCAGCGAAAATGAAACCGCCGAGTACGCACCAAAGGAAATTACCGAGTTTTTTCATTGTGAAGTGCTCCTTGAAAATAATTATTTTTAAGTACAAAACAATTTTAACATAAAATATGTGAAATGTCAACAGTTAAATTTAATTTTTTTTAATAATTTATGAAAAAAATGTCACACTCTGACGTAAGATGTCTGCGCCTATCCGATAAGGTGGATTTTTTTTGGTAATAACACCTTTTTTATTTCATAAAACCATCGAAAAATAATACGAGATTTACAATGCAAAATATTGACTTTTCTTTTTTTTTAGAATATAATATGTGTAAAACAACAGTTTTGAGGCAGGTTTTATGAATCATAATGAAGTATTTGGAAATGCCGAATGGGTAAAGGCAAAAGAAACTGATATATGCCCACTTATAAGGACTAATTTTGAGGTTAATTGCAAGGTTAAAAAAGCAACGCTTAATATTCTCGGATTGGGCACTTACGTATTTTTTGTCAACGGCAAGAGTGCAACGGACGAGCTCTTCCAGCCTATCAACAGCAATTACGAGCACCGTGATTTCCCTAAGGGCGAGGTAATGGCTGTGCGAGCCTACGTAAATACCTATGACGTCACAGACTTTATCAAAGAGGGTAGAAATACTATCGCTACGATGCTTGGCAACGGTTGGTATGACGGTACCCGTCAGGAGAAGCCCTTTGGTGAGAAGAAGCTCTGCCTTTCACTTATGCTCGAAACAGAAGATGGAGTAGAATTTGTTGGCACGTCTCTTGACGATAAATATACCGAAACCTTTGTGAAAAGCAGCAACCTTCTCGAATACGAGCTCCACGATTATACCGATTGGGATGAGGCTGTGCTTGGCTGCGATTTTGATGATTCCGATCTCCCCAAAGTAGTAGCGGCTAAACCGCTTGAGACAGAGTATTATTTCTCGGATTGTCCGCGTGACAAGGTGGTTGAGATATACACCCCGAAGGTAATCGGCAAGGTGGGAAATGCTACGGTTTATGATACAGGACTTAATATGTCGGGAATCCCTGTTTTGCGATCTTTAGGCAAAAAATGTAAAATTAAGATTGCATTTTCCGAGGAATTAAACGAGAATGGCGATGTAGAAGAAGAACATTCTATGTGGCAGTGGTTTGAGGCTGTTGTAGGTGATAAGCCGGTTGAGATCAAGAATATATTCTCTTGGTATGCATTCAGATACTTTAAAGTTGAGGGAGAGGCAGAGGTGGTTTCCGTGCTTAGGACCCACACCGATGTTGACGTCACCTCATCCTTCGATTCTAGTGATCCTACACTGAATTGGATATACAATACGTATCTCAATACTCAGCGATGCAATATGCACCACGGCATGCCCTCTGATTGCCCGCATTTTGAACGCCGCGGATATACCGGTGACGGACAGCTGACTTGCCGTTCCGCTATGCACATTCTCGATATGCGCGCGTTCTATACTAAATGGATGGAGGATATCTCCGACTGCCAGGACAGACTCACAGGACATATTCAGTATACTGCGCCTTACACACATAGCGGAGGAGGCCCCGGTGGTTGGGGATCTGCAATAGTAGTTCTTCCTTATGAGATGTGGAAGCATTACGGAGACGATAGCAGTCTTGAACGCTTCTATCCTCAAATGCTCCACTATTTTGAGTATCTTGAAAGCCACAGTGAAAATATGCTTGTAAACTCCGATACACCGGGTGAATGGTGTCTCGGCGAGTGGTGCACTCCCGGTCCGGTTGAGCTGCCTGCACCTTTTGTTAACAATTACTTCTATGTGAAGGCTCTTGAGAAGACTATTGAGATAGCAAGGCACATAGGCAAGGATGAGGATATCCCACTTCTCGAGAAGCGTATGGCAGAGCGAAAGAATGCGATAATGGTAGCATATTACAATCCTTGGGACAGTAACTTTATAGGTATGCGTCAGGGCTCTAATGCCTTCGCTCTTGATATCGGTCTCGGTAATGAGAAAACCGTTAAAAACTTCATTGAATATTATGATAAGCTTGGCTATTATGATACCGGAATTTTCGGCACGGACATAGTGACGAGAAAGCTCTTTGAATACGGCAGAGCGGATATTGCCTTTAAACTTCTTACAGCAAGCGAGCCTCACGGCTTTGGCAAGTGGCAAAAGGACGGAGCAACCACTCTTTGGGAGTATTGGTTTGATTCGCGCTCTCACGATCACCCCATGTTTGGGGCGGTTACCACCTATTTGTTTGAGTACATTCTCGGTATCAAACAGTGCAAGGATTCTTGCGGCTTTGACAGAATTACTATATCTCCGGCATACGTAGACGGTCTTGATTATGTCAAGGGACATATCACTACAGTGAAGGGAATAATTTCTGTTTCCTACAAAAAAACTAATGGAAAGGTCACTATATACCTTGACATTCCCGATGGAGTTCACGCTGATGTCACGACACCGCTTGGATATCGCGTAGAGGTAAACAAAGCTACAAAAGCACGATTTGTGTAAATTATAGTTGATAAAAATGCCCGTTTGAAATAAAAACGGGCATTTTATTATATCGCTGATTATGGATAAATAAACTCAAAATTATCCATAATATTTGTTGTAAGTTTTTTTGAACTCCACTTGAATGTTTGCCTTTTTTATGTTATAATGTTTAGTACAAAAATATTTCACAAGGAAACAGTATATGCGTAAAACTAAAATTATCTGTACCATAGGCCCTGCATCCGATAATGAGGCAACTCTGACCGAAATGTGCCTTGCGGGCATGAATGTTGCAAGACTTAATTTTTCTCATGGAACTCATGAGGAGCATCTTAAGAAGATCAAGCTTGTAAAGTCTGTTAGAGAAAAGCTTGAGCTGCCTATCGCGATCATGCTTGATACTAAGGGCCCTGAGTATAGAATCAAAACCTTCAAGGATAAGAAAATATTCCTGAAAGATGGCGATACGTTTGTGTTTACCTCCGATGAAGTTGAGGGTGACCAGACACGCGTGTCGGTTTCATATAAGAATCTTCATAAGGAGCTCTTCCCGGGTGACAGGATATTGCTGAACAACGGTCTCGTTTCATTCGAGGTTACAGCGGTAGAGGGAACTTCTTTGATTACAAAGGTTATCTCCGGAGGCGAGCTTTCCGACAGAAAGAGCATGTCTTTCCCCGGAAAGGTTCTTAAGCAAGACTTCCTCAGTGAACAGGATAAGTCCGACCTTCTCTTCGGTATCGAAAATGACGTTGAATTTGTTGCGGCATCCTTCGTGTCGACTGAAGATGATATTCGCTCTATGCGTGATTTCCTTGATGCCAACGGCGGACAGAGCATTGATATTATCGCTAAGATAGAAAACAGAGCCGGTGTTGACAACATCGAGGATATCTGCAAAGTTGCAGACGGCATTATGGTCGCCAGAGGAGATCTTGGTGTTGAGATCCCGTTTGTAGAAGTTCCCACTATTCAGAAATATCTTATCAAGAAGTGCAGACTTCTCGGTAAGCGAGTAATTACAGCTACCGAAATGCTTGAGAGCATGATCAACAATTCCAGACCCACGAGAGCAGAGATTTCTGACGTTGCCAATGCTGTTTATGACGGCTCGTCGGCAGTAATGCTTTCCGGAGAGACTGCGGCAGGTAAACACCCTGTAGAGGCTGTCAGAAGCATGTCCGAGATTGCGGAATTTACCGAGCGTGGAATTGACTACAAGCAGTTCTTCCTTTCTACAGAATTCCGTATCAGAAACAACATCGATGCGGTATCTCATGCTACCTGTGCTATGGCTATTGACACTAATGCCAAGTGTATCGTGGTTGCATCTATGTCAGGACAGACCGCGAGAATGGTAAGCCGTTTCCGTTGCCCCGTTGACATCATAGGTATGACTATTTCCGAGAAGGCGTGGCGTAAGCTCAATCTCAGCTGGGGTGTGACACCTGTTCTTAGCGAGGAATTCAGTTCTGTAGAGGTTCTCTTCTACCGTGAGCTTTGCGAAGCAAAGAGGGTTAAGAAACTTAAAAAAGGTGATAATGTTGTCCTCACGGGCGGTCAGATAAACGGAAAACCCGGAAATACTAATATTATTAAGCTTGAAACGGTAAAGTGATGTATGAAAAGATACGACGTAATTGCTTTTGATCTTGACGGCACACTTTCCGATCCGGCAAAAGGACTCATCCAAGGGTTTGTATACTGCTTTAAAAAGCTCGGTATTCCTTACGAGAAACCGGAGGATTTGCGAAAGTACATCGGCCCGTCGCTCTATGAGGAGTGGCAAGAGGATTTCGGCTTTACACCCGATGAAGCGAATGCTGCCATTGAAATTTTCCGTGAATACTATAACATTTACGGATGGTGGGATAACGAGATCTATGACGGAATACACGAGATGCTTGACAGCCTTAAGAGGGCAGGGAAGAAAATCGTTTTGGCGACATCTAAGCCTCTTGATACCGCAAAAAAAATTCTTGAACTGTTCGGACTTACCGAATATTTCGATTTTATAGGCGGAGCGACCAGCCATCAGAACGACCAAAAGTGGCAGGTGCTTAATTGGTCGCTCAGGAGCGTAGGCGTCGATCTCGAAGATGCTGATTCGCTCTCAAAATGTATCCTTGTCGGCGATAGAAAATATGATGCCGAGGGTGCTAAAATCTGCGGCATAGACTCCCTTGGAGTTCTTTACGGACACGGTACAAAAGAGGAGATCTACGCATCAGGTTTCACCCTTTATGCCGATACCGTTGCTGATATATCGAGGATATTAATATGAATACAAATAGCGGATAACCCCATTCGTTGAGTGGCGTTATCCGCTATTTTTGTAAAGTTATATTGTCAAATATCAGTTTATTCCTCTGATTTTTGCAGCTTTCAATATTGCTATCTGAGTTTTACCGTCTCTTATTTTGCCTTGCATGACCATATCTATAAGTGTTGTAAGCGGTATCCTTTCTACCGATAAAAATTCGTCCTCATCCGGATGCGACTCGCCGAATGTAAGTCCTTCTGCCAGATACATGTGTATCTTCTCATCAATGAGGGCGGGGGTGGTGTCGAGTACTCCGAGATACACGTAATTTTCCGCGGTCGCGCCGGTTTCCTCCTCGAGCTCTCTTTTAGCTGCCTCGAGCGGATCTTCTCCGATAAAATCGAACTTTCCGGCGGGTATCTCGAGAAACTCTCTGTGATGAGCATATCGGAATTGTCTGACGAGTATTACCTCATTCTCATCTGTGATCGGTATAACCGCAACAGCTCCTTTGTGCAGACAGAATTCTCTGTATGAGGTGTTTCCGTCGGGAAGCAATATTTTGTCTTTGACAACGTGCAGAACCGCTCCGTCAAATATTTCCTCTCGTTCTATTTGCTTTTCTTCAAACTGTGACATGTGATACTCCTTGTGGTGTTTATACCCAATTTTATCACTTTTCGTTCCGCTTGTCAACCTATTGGGGCTTAGAAATAGCAGATGCCAAAGGCTTGGTTTATACCGCCGCCGATTATTTTTGCACCGTTCTTTACGATTTTATTTATCCCTTTCGGAGATACAAAATATCCGCAGCTTTTGTTTTCCGAATTAGACGTCATCCCTTTGCTCAGAGATGCTGTGCTGATGACCGTGGGTATTCCTATAGCTATTACGGGAATTCCGAGCAACTCTTCGTCTATTTTTGTACCCCTGTGCCCAACACCTGTACCGGGTATGATACCCGTGCTTGATATCTGGATAGTGTTTCCAAGTCGCTCTTCTGAGCGGGAAGCTAGCGAATCGATGGCAAAAACTACGGTGGGCTTTACCGCATCGGCTACACTCTTGACAATTTCCGCACTTTGAATTCCGCTGTTTGATGTGACGTCAGGGCATAGCACACATATTTCCGAGCACCCAAGTGCTTCAAACATAGCGGGATCTTCTTCTCGCATATGCATTGTCGCGTCTACTTCGTCTGCGCTAGACGGGCCTATGGCATCGGGAGTCAACTGGCGGTTGCCGAGACCTACTACAAGGATTCTCTCCGGAGAGATGTCACACAGATCGCACATTCGGCATAGTTCTCTTGCGATCTCATCCTTTGCATCCTCTATATCGTCGGGCATTATAGTGTCCATTCGGGGCAGAGTGAGTGTATCGTACAGACCTATTGGTCTTCCCACGTTCTTCTCTCCGGCTTCGCTGGTAATTTTAAGTCTTTCCCATACGCCGCCTATACAAACGTCTCTTTTGTAGTCTACACCCTCAACGTAAGTACTCGCTCTTCGCCTTTCCATAGCCAGATCACTGTCAAAAACAATACCGCAGTTCAAATTTAAATCTTCCATTTTGTTGCACCTCCTAATCATCATAAGTATTTTTACCTCCATTTCCATTATTTATGCGCGATAAAATGATATTTTTGTACAAATTTATACTGTATATTTTGGTGAAAAGCACGAAAATTACTTATATTAAAAAATGCGATTGAAAAATTGCCGAGTTTATGGTAGAATTGAAAAGTAAAAAACTATTCCCCGGAGGAAGTATGAAAAGATCAATCTCATTGCTCTTGCTGCTCGTTATGCTTTTCAGCTCTATTTTGACGTTTACCTCCTGTAAACCCAAAGATGACGGTGCAGAGATCAATATTTATCTTGGTGCTCAGGTGTTCGACTTTGACCCGAGCGACTATTATGTGAGTACTAATGCAGAGCGCATACTCAGCCTTGTTTATGAGCCTCTCTTCACCGTTAACAAGAGAGGAAAGGTTAAGTGTGCTGCGGCTGACAAATACAAGATCGATAAGGACGAGCGTACGATAACCATCGAGCTTCGCGAGTCTTATTGGTCCGATGGCGTTAGAGTTAAGGCGGCCGATTTCGTATATGCTTGGTGCGAGAGAATCATCTCTCCCGAGAATCCCAACCCTGCGGCATCTTTATTCCTCGAGATAGAGGGTGTAAGAGAAGCGATGATGGGCGAGATCAGTATATCCGATGTTGGTATCGTAGCTTCTGAGCCCTATCAGCTCACCATCACCTACCGTTCCGGTGCTGATGCTAAGAGAATACTTAAAAATCTTGCTTCCGTTGCAACATCTCCTGTTCGTAAGGATATGGTAGAGGAGGCTGAGACCACCTGGTCTAAGAGCTCTCTTGTATCAAACGGTCCCTTCAAGCTTAAGAGCTATGACAAAGATAACGGAACATTCGAGCTTTCGAGAAACCTCGGATATCATCAAAAGCCCGACGTTAAGGATTACAACAATAAGGTAAGACCCGGTCTTCTTTACGGTGAATATACCTTCCCCGGATCGGATATTGCGGTAAGCTATCAGGATATCGAAAAAAAGGTTACGTTCGTTATGGCAGAGGCCTCTCTTGCTGACAGACAGGCATATAAGAAGAAGGCTAAGACTGCTGAACACACCTCCACTTATACATACGTATTCAACACATCTCACCCGCTCTTTGCCGATACTTACGTAAGACTTGCTCTTTCTGCGGCTATTGACAGAAATGCGATCATCAATGCAATTACGTTCGGCAAGGCTGCAGACGGTCTTATTCCCGATGTATCCGGCGGTGCTGAAAAGACGCTTATTTCTTCCGGTGCAGATATTGCAAAAGCTCAGAGCTATCTTGCTATGGCAAACAAGAATGTTGTTGCGGCAAACAAGTCCTTCACCCTTACCATCAACGATGATGAGCAGAGCAGGGCTATTGCCAATATCGTTGTAGGCGCATGGACACAGCTTGGCTTCAATGTTACTGTAAACGCTGTTACCTCCACTGAGAGTAAGCTTGCCGGTGGCGGAACTGTAAATGATTCTACCATTCAGTATCTCGTTAAGAATGCTACCTACGGCAAGGTTGATTACGACGTAATCGCTGTCGATTGGCAGACATTCAGTACCGATGCTCTTGCAGGACTTGCATCTCTTACCTCTCGCCTTGGCGGAATGGGTAATGAGCAGATCACGGGTAAGCCCTATGAGCCCGGCGTTGGCGGTTCTCCCGGCGACTCTGTTGCAAGACTTAATATTGCCAGATGGGCTGATGCTAAATATGATCAGATGATCCTTGAGGCAAGCGCTTGCTCCGATGAGAAGGAGCGTGCTAAGCTTCTTGCTGAGGCTGAGGCTTATCTTATGAACCACATGCCTGTATGTCCTCTTGTTTTCAATGAAACCTTTGTATTCAAGAGCTCTAAGATCCGCAGGCTCAAATTTGACGGTCTCGGTCACTACAGCTTTACCAAGGTTAAGCTCAGAGGCTACAGAAAGTATTTCAAGCCTGAGGAAGTACAGGGATAATCTGAATTAAACATTAATATCAATGCAGAGGCTGTCGCACAAGTGCAAACGCGGCAGCCTCTCTGTAAAATTTACGGCTGTGCGCACTTGCGGTGCGCCCATGGAGTCTTAAATGTATGAAGAAAAAGGAATTTGAACTCACTACTACCACGGATATGAAGGTGTTTTTGCTCTTTTTGCTTGACAACATCGGATATCCGCTTGAGCATGCTACGATAATGGATATCGTGCAGGAGAATACTGACGAAATATCGCTTGATTACGACGAGTGCTTGAGACAGCTTGTTGCATCTGAGCATATGCTTTACGACGAGGTCGGTGACGAGAGATATTATATGATATCCGACAAAGGCAGACTTGTTGCCGCTCAGCTTTACGACAGCCTTGACAAGGGGTTCAGAGAGCGTAGTATGCGCCTTGCTATAAAGCATATTTCACTGTCCAAGACCGGAGCAGGGATTAAAGCGTATATTACCGAGACGGAAAGCAAGAGATACCGAGTTACTCTTGAGGCGTTCGACAGATACGGCGAGGTAATGAGTACGTCTGTTACCGTTAATTCAAAAAGTGAGGCTGAAACCATAAAAAGAAACTACGAGGCAAAGCCGGACGGCGTATACAGAGGCGTGCTTTTCTCGGTCACCGGAAAGCTTGAGTATATATCTTGAGTTTGTTTGATTTCACCAAACTACAGCAATAAACCTTGAAAACTTTGTTAAAAACCTTGAAAGTTTGTGACTTTTTTTCGACAAAACTATTGACAAAGTATTTCATTAAAGATATAATATATGTATATTTTGAGGACGGGAAGTATGGAGCTTAATGACAATGCGACTTTGATAGAACTTTTGACTGCTGTCAGAGTAGGAGACGAGAGTGCTTTTGAAGAGCTTGTCAATATGTACAAGCCTATGATAGACGGCCTTATACGTCGTTTTTCACTTGATGAGCGTGATGCGTTTTCAGAGGCATGTATGAGCTTTTATCGTGCCGTATCCTCTTATGCGATCGGACAGAGCGATGTGACCTTTGGCCTTTATGCCAGGATCTGCGTAGAGAGATGTCTTATCGACCTGCAGCGACGTGAGGGAAGAGGAGCTTCCCACTATGTCGACAACGATGTGGACGTGGATAAGATAGCGGTATCGGACGGTATTCAGGCTATGCTTGAGCACAGAGAACAGACTGCGTATTTTCTCTCGGTCGCAAAAGATGTTTTGTCTGAATTTGAGTTTGATGTGTATCGCTATTGGATGCTTGGTTACAAGACATCGGATACAGCATCTGCTCTCGGTGTTACCGCTAAAGCGGTAGATAATGCGAAAAACAGAATGTGGGCTAAGCTCCGTGAACGCTTATCACCCGAGAATTAATCAGTTTATATGCCCAAGTAGCTTAAGGGAGAGCGTTGTTTACAAAGGCGTCGGTTGGAATCCGTCTAGGGCAAAATATTATATCCATTAAGTGAGGAAAAAACATGTATCAGGACGAGACATTGAAGTGCAGAGACTGCGGC
>JAFVYL010000007.1 GCA_017508665.1 Clostridia bacterium
TGTACACCTTCAACTAACTTCTCCTCGCGACGCAGATACCGCTGCGCGGTATGCGAACTCCCCATTCGCTCTGCGAATAGCAGTTCGTTCCCCTTAGTACATAATAAAAGAAAAAACACCACGCGAGGTGGTGTTTTGACCTTCGGGATTCGACTCTCGCGCGAACTGCGCGCTCAGTCATTCGCCGGGAAAACTCGTCCACCGGAAGAGTTTTCTACACGGCTCCTACTTCGAATCCCCGTCGACGCAATAAAAGAAAAAACACCACGCAAGGTGGTGTTTTTCCTTTTATGGTGCACCTTCAGGGATTCGAACCCGGGACCCACTGATTAAGAGTCAGTTGCTCTACCAACTGAGCTAAAGGTGCATCGCTTTTAAGCGTTGATAATTATAGCACAACAGTATCAACATTTCAAGCATATTTTTATAAAAGAGCAATTTTTACAATGTCGAAAAAAGTATTCGATCATAAAATCCGCAAAAAAATCATGATTAACAAAACATAAACATTTTGCAAAAAAATCAAAAACAAACGGCAGATATAATACAATCACAAAAACAAAAACAGACACATGGAGGAAATTTATTATGAATAAGAACGATCAGCAGTTCATAGCACAGAAAATCCGCACACAGTATATGGAAAAGGAGTCCACCGAGCTTGATGAGCTCCGTGAGCTTGATGCAAAGGTAAAGCGCCCCGCAAACGTGTTCGGCTACACCTTTGGAAGCATTTCCGCTGTTATTATGGGTGCAGGTATGAGCCTCGTTATGACAGATATCGGCGCTACCGTCGGTATCGCGAGCGCACTGATTCCCGGAATTGTAATAGGCGTTGTGGGTCTTGGTATGACGCTCCTCACCTATCCTTTGTACAAGAAGATTCTCAACTCTCGCAAGAACAAGTACGGTACTGAAATTATAAAGCTCAGCGACAAAATCATGAATAAGTAATAAAAAGGAGAAAATAAAATGGGTATTAAGGCATTTTTCAAAAAGGCATTCAACGATATGAAGGAGAGCACCAAGGCACAGCACGAGGTAGATAAGGCAAATATGGCGGCAACCAAAGCTGAATCACGCGCACAGTGGGAGGAAGCAAAGATGTCCCCCTCGCAAAGACAGGCAAAGATGCAGGAAGAGCGCGAGGAGCAGATAGCGGCGGCAAACGAACGCAAGGCAGCAGCCGATGCTCGTATCCAAGCAATAAAGAATAAATAAAAAAGCATAAATGACGTAGGCGGGGGCTTGGAAAAGCGGCTCACTTACGTCATTTATATATATAAACGGTTGAAAAACTTATAAAAATATGGTATGATGATCTCAGAGATATATAAGAATTTTCAGGAGTTTGGAAAATGCTTTTTAAGGGAATATCTAAAGAATTTTCATTACTAAATGAAGACCAATATAATACTATAGGCGATTTCTGGGACGAGATGGCTTCCTTATACGGTTTGGAGAATCTACAGGGCTTAGGATATAAATGGGCGGACAGTAAAATATTTTATGCTATAGGATTAAAAAACGATGATATTAAATATTATAACTTGTGCTTAGAATTACCCGATGAGAATTGGACTGTTGTCAATGGCAAAACAGAAAACCTTAAAGAAATTTATGATGAAATCTACAAGCTTGGCCCATTAAAATACGAAATCGAGACGTTTGATGAGAACGGTAAATGCCAAATAAAATACTATCGGTAAATTCAAATTTGTGAAAATTCGATTTGCCGATCAGAATGAAAATACATAGAGCATATTAAAGGCAACGCCAAAATCGGCGTTGCCTTTTCTCAAATCAACACTTTCGTGCGTTTGTGTTGTTCCATTCACGGTGAAAAAATGCTAAAATATATTTCGGAAATTTTCCAAAAAGGCGAAAACACAAACAAAACTTTAACATTTCTATGTTATAATAAAGGTATAATATTCGCAGAAAGCCTTGCGAGCAAGTCTTGGCGCTGTCGCGCTAACCGCACTTCGTGCGGCTGCAATATTGAAATACGTCGTGAAAATGTATCAGCAAGCTATCCATTTTCACTCGTATTAAAAAGCAAAATGTGTCCTTGGAGGATGAAAATATGTTTAAAATTCTAATTGTGGAGGATGATCGAGATCTGAACCGTTCTGTTTGTTCTTTTCTCAACAACTCGGGATACGAGGCGGTCGGCTGTCTTGATGCGGAGAGTGCTTACGACGAAATGTACAAAAACACCTTTGACTGCATCGTATCGGATATTATGATGCCTAACATTGACGGCTTTGAGTTTGCTAAGACCGTGCGCTCGCTCAATACCGATATTCCGATTCTGTTTATGACCGCGCGCGACGATTTCGCGTCCAAGCAGAGAGGATACCGTATAGGTATCGACGATTATATGACAAAGCCTATTGACCTTGACGAGCTGTTTTTGAGAATCGGTGCGCTTCTTCGCCGCTCCAAGATAGCTTCGAGCCGCCGTCTTGAGGTTGGCAATTTTGTGATGGATGCAGACGAGAGAAGTGCGACGCTTGACGGTGAGGAAATACCCTTGACAGCAAGAGAGTTTGACCTTCTTTACAAGCTCCTCTCTTATCCCAAAAAGACCTTTACACGTACACAGCTGATGGATGAGTTCTGGGACGTTGATACACAGGCGGGAACAAGGACTGTTGACGTGTATATGACAAAGCTTCGCGCAAAGCTCTCGGAGTGCGACTCCTTTGAAATTCAGACCGTACACGGTCTTGGCTATAAGGCGGTGATCAAATGAGAAAGCCGACGTTTCGCGGTGTACTCAAAGAGTTCAGCAGTTTTCTTTTGTTCTTTCTGTCGGTGGGATTTGTGGTGTCATGCTGTATGATGCTCTTTCTCAACGTATTGTCAAGGGAAATGGGGCTCACCTATACCTCGGAGAATATAGCGGAAGCGGCAAAGATAACCTTTCTTAACGTTGTGATCATCACCGTGTTATTCAAGACTGCCGATTTTATCCGCCGTAGGATAATGGTGGACAGACCCGTAAAAATGATTACCGATACTGCTGAGAAAATCATGAGGGGTGATTTTTCTGCCCGTGTTAAGCATATGCATGGCTCAGGCATGGAGGGGTTCAATCAAATCGGAGAATCTATTAATAAGATGGCGGAGGAGCTTTCGGGTGTAGAAACACTGCGCACAGATTTTATCGCAAACGTATCGCACGAAATGAAAACACCTCTTGCTGTTATGCAGAACTATGGAACGCTCCTGCAATCCCATGATCTGACCGAAGAAAAGCGGATCGAATACGCCCGGGCTATCACCGATGCTTCGCGCAGACTTGCCGATATGATGACGAATATTCTTAAGCTCAACCGACTTGAAAATCAGCAGATATATCCGAATCCCACCACCTTTGATCTCGGAGAACAGCTGTGCGAGAGCCTCCTGCAATACGAGAGCACGTGGGAGAGAAAAAATATCGAGATAGAGACCGATATCGCCGAGGACGTGTTAGTTTCTGCGGATGCGGAGCTACTCTTGCTTGTGTGGAACAACCTGTTTTCAAATGCGTTTAAGTTTACCGATGAGGGCGGAAGGGTAACACTTTCGCTTATCGCAGATAACGAGTATGCAACGGTAAAGATATCCGACACGGGATGCGGTATGAGTGCCGAGGTAGGCACGCATATCTTTGAAAAGTTCTATCAAGGCGACACGTCCCACGCAACTCAGGGCAACGGACTCGGTCTGCCTCTTGTAAAGAGGGTAGTGGACATTCTGCAAGGCGAGATCGGTGTCGAAAGCGCACCGGGTGTCGGAACGGCCTTTACGGTCAGAATCAGGAGGACTAACAATGGACTGGAAGAAGCTTGGTAAAGTTTTGCTGTTTCCTCATATCGCACTCATGATACTTCTCGTTCCGACTGCAGCCGTTTTACTCGTCGGCTCGATGGTATTTATCGGAACGGAGTCACCTATTGCTATAGTATCTTACGTAATAGCGGCGTACACTCTGACCGTCTGGTGCTTCAAGATACCGCACCTAATAGATTTTTTCAAGACGTTCAAAAATGAAAACAAGTACGCGCGCCGTTGGTATGAGGATGAGCGTTTGCGTGTGAACGTGTCGCTTTACGGCTCGCTTTCTTGGTGCGCATTGTACGGAATCTTTCAGCTTTGGCTCGGATTTTACCACGGAACGTTTTGGTTTTACTCGCTCGGCGCGTACTACGTCTGCCTTGGCGCGATGCGCTTCTTCCTCGTACGTCACACAACGAGATATGCCCCCGGCGAGAAAATAAAGGCAGAGCTTGAAAAATACCGCGCCTGCGGAATCGTATTTCTTGTGATGAACTCGGCACTTGCGCTGATAATCTTCTTTATGGTCTACTTTAACAGGACATTTGATCATCATATGATAACGGCGATAGCTATGGCGGCATATACATTCACCGCACTGACCGCCGCGATAGTCAACGTCATAAAATACAGGAAATACAACAGTCCCGCCTACTCGGCATCAAAGGCGATCGCCCTCGCGGCGGCTCTCGTTTCGGTGCTCACGCTCGAGTCCACGATGCTGACTACATTCGGCGCGGGAACAATGAACGCATCCGAGAGAAAATGGATGCTCGGTGCAACCGGCGGCGCGATCTCGCTTCTGATAGTTGCTATGGCAATATATATGATCGCAATCAGCACGAAGAAGCTGAAAGAGTTAAGTAAAGAGGTTGAAAATGGAAAATAAAAAACAGGAAAAGGATGGGTTTATCTACACCTATTCCGCAGGAGAACAGGCGGAGATAAGGCGCATCCGTGATAAATATACCGCGCCAACCGAGGTCGAGGACAAGATGAGTCGTCTGCGCCGACTTGATGCAAGTGTGAGCAATACCGCGCAGGCTGTGTCACTTGTTTTCGGTGTGATCGGAACGCTTGTTCTCGGTTTTGGAATGAGTCTTATTATGACCGAGCTGTCGGACGCTCTCGGATTTTCCGAGAACACGGCTATGGCTGTAGGCATTACCGTCGGAGTTGTCGGAGGTGCTCTCGCAAGTCTTGCGTATCCGATGTATAACGCTATCGTCAGAGCAAAGCGCAAGAAGATAGCACCCGAGATCATTCGTCTTACAGACGAGCTTATAAAATAAAGGACGGAGCAAGGTTGATTACACCCTCACAACACAGGCAAAGCCTCGCTTGTACGCTTTACCGACCGCCAAACATACAAAAACCCCTGTACGCAGTCAACACGCTTGACAAAGGCTGCGTACAGGGGAGTTTTATTTATTAGATTTAGTTCTTTTCGATAGCGGATATTCTCTCTGCGAGCGGGGGATGGCTGTACTCGAGGAGTACGTTTATCCTTGAGGGGGAGAGATGGGCAAAATTCTCACGCGCGAGCTTTTTGAGAGCTGTGACCATAGGCTCTTTGTAGCCCTCCTCGACGGACTGCTTGTCCGCGCGGTACTCGGCACATCTTGAGCGCGCGTTGATAACGAGAGAGGTAAAGGGCTGTACTACACCGAGTCCGACGGAGAGGAGCACGTAGGCAAATCCGAAGTTTACACCCTCGAAGCCGAAGGCAGTGTGCAGCTGCGGCACTTTGACCGTTACCCATACTATGAGCGACATAATGAGCAGGTTGCCGAAGTTGAGCAGCTGAGACTTGATGACGTCGCGATGGAGTCCGTGTCCGAGCTCGTGAGCAAATACCGCGCATATCTCGTCCGTGGTCATAGTGTTTACAAGGTTGTCGTAGAGAACGATCGTTTTCATCTTGCCAAAGCCGGTAAAGTATGCGTTGAGCTTAGTGGTTCTGCGGGATGCGTCCATAACCTCAATAGCCTTAACCTTGTACCCGTGCTTGGTTAAAAGCTCCATAAGGCTATCCTTGAGATCGCCGTCTGCAAGGGGAGTAAAGGTGTTTCCGATACGGCTGAGTAGGGGATACAGGAATGTTATCGCAAGCACGATAATAAACACCGCAACTGCGAAAAGAAGCACAAGCCAGTCTCCGAGAGCCGTGTAGAGTAACCAAAGAAGTGTAGAAAGTCCAAGTGAGATGACCATCTCGACTATGAACTCACGTATCTTGTCGAAGATGAAGGTCTTTTTTGTCGAGCGGTTAAAGCCGTACTTTTCCTCTATCTTCATAGTGCTGATATAGCTGAATACAGAGGAAACTACGGTAGATACTACCACCTCGAGTAAAATTACCGCAAACAGCTGCATAAACGCGCCGCCCGGGAAGATTGATGCAAAAAGAGAATAAGCGTTGGTAACGAGGAGAAGGATGGGGATGATGCAGGACACGAGACCTGAGAGTATCGAGAGCTTGGAGTACTCCGCGCTATACATCTTCCATCTTGAATAGGTCTCGGCATCGTAGACGTCCGAGAGGTTATCAGGCGTGGGGTTGTTGGCAGAGCGTTGTCTGACAACGTTGAGCACCGTTTGGTATACTCCGATTATTACGACGAGTATAATAACTGTAAGTTTGAAGTTCATATTGCCTCCTAATTTATATTACCCATCAATTATAGCACACAAAACCTACTTTTGCAAGACCGATTTTGAGCGTATAAAATATGAGTGCGCGCGGATTTCAAAAATATTTCCGCGTTTTGTGACTTTGTTACATACAAAAGTAAAAAAGTGTGATATAATAAAGCTACCAAAGGAAAAGGAGAGCTTATATGAAGCCGAGAATTACTTTTAACGAGGATAAAGAAATAGTAGCAACAGTAAAGCAGGGACTTAAGGAAAGAGGCGGATACTGTCCGTGCCGTTTTGAGATGACCGAGGATAATAAGTGCATCTGCAAGGAGTTCCGTGATCAGATCGCAGATCCCGAGTTCGAGGGATATTGCCACTGCATGCTTTACTATAAGCATAAGTCATAATATAGATTACATATAGAAAGGAATAATAAAAATGTCAGTACTTCATATTGGAAAAGCAGATTTTGATGAAAAGGTTTTAAAGAGCGAGAAGCCCGTTCTTGTAGATTTCTATGCTACGTGGTGCGGCCCTTGCAAGATGATAGCCCCCATACTCGAGGAGATCGCAGAGGAGCACCCCGAGTACGTGATCGCAAAGGTCAACGTTGATGAAGAGCCTGAGCTCGGCCGTGAGTTTAAAATAACGTCTATTCCCGCCCTCTTTGTCATTCGCGACGGTGAAGTAACGGATAAGGTAGTGGGGTATAGGAATAAAGAAGCTCTCCTCGAACTTCTGGAGGGCTAATTTTCGGAGATTTCCCCCGTATTTTACCAAGCTCGTCGTATGTGGTATACGACTTTGAATAGAAGAACTTGGTAACTATCTTGAAAAAACAAACACAAATCGGCACTCGGCAAGAGTGCCTTTTTTATTTAGCTTTACGTATTTGGTAAAACAAAAATTTTTTATTTTTTTTGAAAAACCTGTAGAATTTTTCCCGAAAAAAACAGTACTATATATAGAAACTCAAAATTTGAGGTGAAACCGGTGTTCTTTTGAGTGTGTGAGGGGTATGATTTCCGCCTTGATTCGCGATGCGTGGGCGTATGTTGACAAGTATTTATCGCGATGGTATAATTAAAATACAAAGGATTATTTCAAGCATCTATATTTGAACATTCACATATTTTTATGGAGGTTATATGAAAAAAAGCTTAAAGTTAGTCGTAGGCGTAATATTGTGTTTATCAATGTTATTATCATTTGTATCATGCCGGTATATTGATGTTTTTTTCAATAACGATACAAAAGATAAGGTGTCAACCGATAACGACAGAATCGTTCCAAAAGGGTATACCGGCGGAGTGTGTGGATCCTTGACCTACCATTATGAATATGCGGTATATTGGTTGGAAACCTACGAAGAGGTTTTATCAGCCATAGAACTTTTAAAATCTCACGGCAGCACTATCCAAAGAGACATAATTTTCACCTATGACACTGATATGTTTGATGTCAAATACTGTTTCGAGTACAAAAGATCTAAAGCGGAGCCTCTTGAAGAAGGTAAAAACTTTTTTGACAGAAAAATTGATGAAGGTTCATTTCAGTGGTATGCTTTCTACGATGACGTTGAAATAGACGATTTTATGTATATTAAAACCGTCGGTGATTATGATGTGATGTGCGTTTCCTATGCTGGAACTAGTGGTATATACGGAGATTTTGAAACAGTTGAAAATACAGACTATCTTTCGATCGATTGGTATGGAAAGGACGGAGATGGATACGATATACCAAAGAATGAGCTTCCTATTAATAACGAATACGACATATTATATAAGGGGAAATTGTACTGCCATCTAATATTTTCTGAAACCTGTCTGCCGGAAGAATGTTACAGAGATTTCTTGAGCACTCTTACTATCATCGAGTAAGTAAATACATGGGGTCAAAATGAAGAAAAATAAAAATATTTTTTAGCGTTGTTTATATTTTCTTTAATATTCGGTGTTTTTGTTATAAACGCGTTTGCATACGAAAATAACCAATATGAAATCGGCACTCGGCAAGAGTGCCTTTTCTTATTCTTAAATGCAATTATGAACAAACTGTAAATGAAAGATTTTTTCAAATTTTCACTTAAAAAATGAAAAAATGCGAAAAAATGAAAATAATTTTCAAAAATTCGAGAAAATTGTGAAATTTATATAAAATATTTAAAATATTTAAGCACACGATTTTGAATAAAAAAATTCATAAAAATGTATTGACAAAGGGTATTTTCTGTGCTAAAATCGGAATTGTGAAAGTATTTTTCACTTTAATTGGAAATAATTTTCATAATTTCACTAAAACCTCACTTAAAACGGTGAAAAAATGAAAATAATTTTCAAAAACGGCAAAAAAACACGAAAGGAGGCAAAAGTTTGAACAGGACTTTACTACAGGCTCAGCTCATGTATAACGACATGGGTAAGTCTGAGAAGAGAGTCGCTGATTGGTTATTCTCCCACTCGGGAGAGATCCTGCCATATTCCATTTCGGACCTTGCCTCCATGTGTGAAAGCAGCGAGGCAACGATAGTTCGATTCTCCAAGAGACTCGGATGCTCGGGATATCAGGATCTGAAGATCGCTCTGGCGAGAGAGCACGACAAAAAGGTTATAGCGCCTACTATAACCGCGGACGATGACTGCTTCAGTATCTTTGAGAAGATCTGTAACGACGTATATATGTCGCTTGAGAGAACGAAGAAGTCTCTCTCCTCCGCGGCTCTTAATGCCGCAGTGCGCGCTATTGCATCGTCGGGCAGGGTAGTCCTTATCGGACTTGGAAGCTCGGCACAGGTTGCTGAGGATGCAAGCAATAAGCTCTTAAGAGCAGGCTATAACTCGGTGGCATATGCCGACACGCATATGCAGGCTATTGCAGTTTCACAGCTGAGACCCGGAGATACTCTGATAGGCATTTCCCAGTCGGGAGCGTCAAAGGATATCGTTGAGTCTATGAAGGTGGCAAAGTCGCGCGGCGCACACACGATTGCGATAACCTCGCGTGAAAAGTCACCTATCGCAAGATGCAGCGAGATAGTGCTTCTCACGGACACTGAGGAAACGAGACACTCCTCCCTCGGACTCAACTCGCACCTATCAAGGATCGTCGTAATCGACTCTCTATGCTACAAGCTCGTCTACGAGAGTAACGACAGAGCACAGACGATAGGCGAAGAGGAGGCAGAGCTTCGCGCTAAGCGAATAGCCGACTGACCAATCACGGAAAAAATTAAATTATATATAAAAAGGAGAAAAAAATGAAGATTTTGGTAGTAAACGCAGGTTCATCCTCTCTTAAGTATCAGCTCTTCGACATGGATACCGGCGAGGTTCTTGCAAAGGGCCTTTGCGAAAGAATCGGCATTGACGGCGTTATTACGCACAAGCGTCCCGGAAAGGACGACTTCAAAAAAGAGACCGAGCTTGGGGATCACAAGGCTGCGATCGAGCTTGTACTCTCACTTCTCACCGACAAAGAGCTCGGCGTTGTTGCAAGCGCGGACGAGATAGGCGCGGTGGGTCACAGATTTGCTCACGGCGGAGAGATCCGTCAGTCCTCTATTCTCGACGACGAGAAGCTCAAGTATCTTGAGAGCATCGTTGAGATCAACCCCCTCCACGGCCCGCCCGCAATCAGCGGCTTCAAGGGCTGCAAGGCAGTAATGCCCGACGTTGTACACGTAGGTGTATTCGACACCTCTTACTATTCCTCTATGGAAGAGAAGGCTTTCGTATATCCTCTTCCTTATGAGCTTTACGAAAAATACAAGATCCGCCGCTACGGCTTCCACGGCACCTCTCACAGATTCGTATGCGCAGAGGCTGCAAAGCTTATCGGCAACAAGGATGCTAAGATAATCACCTGTCACCTCGGCAACGGCTCTTCGATTACCGCGACCGTTAACGGCAAGGCTGTTGATACCTCGATGGGCTTCACTCCCAATGACGGAGTTCCCATGGGTACAAGATGCGGCGCTATCGATCCTACCGTAGTTCCTTATATAATGAAGAAGGAAGGACTGAGCGTAGCTGATACAGAAAAGCTACTCAACTCCAAGTCCGGTCTTCTCGGTGTATCCGGTGTATCCAGCGACTGCAGAGATATCACCAGTGCGGCAGACTCCGGAAACCACAGAGCAGCTCTCGCTCTCCAGATACTCACTCACAACATCAAGAAGATCATCGGCTCTTACGTAGCTGAGATGAACGGTGTTGACGCTCTTGTGTTCACCGCGGGTATCGGTGAGAACGATAAGGCACTCCGCCAGAACGTATGCCGTGAGATGTCCTACCTCGGTATCGAGATCGACGAGCAGGTGAATATGGATACTCCCAGGGGCGCGTTTGCAGAGCTTACAAAGCCCGGCGCAAAGGTAAGAACCTTCGTTATTCCCACAAACGAGGAATACATGATCGCTCTTGACACCCTCGCGCTCGCAACCAAGTAATTTAAATCAAGAATATTAAAAAAATAAAAACTATATATACCGAAAGGAAAAAAGAAAAATGAAATCCGTTTACGAGATTAAAAAAGAAATCTGTGAAGTCGGCCACATTATGTACGAGCTCGGCTTCGTAGCAGCAAACGACGGTAACATTTCCGTCAAGGTTGGTGAGAACGAGTTCTACTGCACTCCCACCGGCGTATCCAAGAGAGACCTCACTCCCGACATGATCATCAAGGTTGACAAGAACGGTAACAAGCTCGAAGGTAAGCTTAACCCCTCCTCTGAGATCAAGATGCACATGAGAGTTTACCAGGAGAGAAGTGACGTTAACGCAGTTGTTCACGCTCATCCCCCTGTAGCTACCGCTTTCACCATCGCGGGCATCGATCTTGACCAGTACATTCTCCCCGAGGCAGTTCTTACCATCGGTTCCGTTCCTACCTGTGAGTACGGTACTCCCTCCACCATGGAAATTCCCGATTCTCTTCTTCCTTACATTCAGAACCACGACGCGTTCCTTCTTCAGAACCACGGTGCTCTTACCGTAGGCTGCAACCTTAACAAGGCTCGCTTCGTAATGGAAGAGGTTGAGTTCAACGCTAAGATCTGCAAGTATGCTATGGAGCTTGGCGCAGTTCACGAGATTCCCAACGATCAGCTTGTTAAGCTCATGGAGCTTCGTAAGAAGATGAATCTTCCCGGCCGTCACCCCGGCATTGAGTATGATGATGAGCCCGCAAAGCCTAACGAGGAGCTTGTAGCAACCATCACCCGTAAGGTTCTTGAGGCACTCGGTAAATAATTCTCCTCATATCAAAAGCTTATAGAAAGGAGAAAACCTAAAATGGCTATAAATTGGACAGAGGCCGACATCGAAAAGGTCGTTGCCTCCGTGCTTAAAAATCTTGGTGCTGAGCCTACCGCGTGCACGGAATGTGCGTGGAGCTCCACCGGATATGGCGCAAGACGCTTTGTAGGTGTGTACGAAGATATGAACGATGCCATCGATGCGGCTACCCGCGGATACAAGGCTATCCGTGCTATGTCACTCGAGGAGCGTGAGAAGATCATAACTATCATACGCGATCTCACAAGAAAAGAAGCTCACATTATGGCAAAGATCGGCGTTGCCGAGACCAAAATGGGCAGAGTAGATCACAAAACCGCAAAGCACAATCTCGTAGCAGATAAGACTCCCGGCACTTCGGACATCGTAGCGCAGGCTAAGACCGGTGATTACGGTCTCACCCTCACCGAGATGGCTCCCTTTGGAGTTGTGGGAAGCATCACCCCTTCCACCAACCCATCCGAGACTGTTATCTGTAACAGCATCGGCATGATAGCGGCAGGCAACGGCGTTGTATTCAACCCCCATCCCGGTGCTATCGCAACCTCCAACTACGCAGTAGACCTTATCAACCGCGCAAGCCTTATGGCAGGCGGTCCTGAGGTGCTCGTAGCATCGGTTGTAAAGCCTACTCTTGACACAGCAAACATTATGTATAAGCATCCCGCTATCCGTCTGCTCGTTTGTACGGGCGGCCCCGGAGTTGTAAGAAGCGTTCTTTCTTCCGGAAAGAAGGCTATCGGTGCGGGTGCGGGTAATCCCCCTGTTATCGTTGACGATACCGCTGACGTGAGAAAGGCGGGTAAGGATATTATCGACGGATGTACCTTTGATAACAACCTCCCCTGTATCGCGGAGAAGGAGGTATTCGCATTTGATAATATTGCGGATGAGCTCATTGATTCCATGCTTCAGGCAGGAGCATATAAGATCGATAAGGCTACCGCTGACAGACTTGTAAACATCGTTCTCGAGGATAAAAAGAACCCCAAGACCGGTGTCGTATCCAAGATAGTAAGCCGTGAATGTGTCGGACGTGACGCCAAGGTAATTCTCGCAAAGGTGGGAATTCACGTAGGAGACGAGGTGCGCTGCATTATTTGCGAGACCGAGTTTGAGCATCCCTTCGTACAGCACGAGCTTATGATGCCTATTCTTCCTATAGTAAGAGTTAAGAACATTGACGAGGCTATAGACCTTGCCGTGAAAGCAGAGCACGGTAACCGTCACACCGCCCATATGCACTCCAAGAATATCGATCACTTGACGAGATTCGCACGTGCCGTTGAGACCACCATCTTCGTTAAGAACGCGCCCTCCTATGCCGGCATCGGCTTTGGCGGAGAGGGACACACCACTTTCACTATAGCAGGCCCTACCGGAGAGGGTATCACTTCGGCGAGAAGCTTTACCAGATATCGCAGATGCGTTCTTTCTGAGAGCTTCAGAATAATATAAAGTATAATTTGATAACTTAAGATTACATATTCACCCATTTTGAGTTATCAGGAAAGGTAAATAAAATGAACATTTCTTCTTCACAGGTAGAAGCAATAGTGCGTAGAATTCTTGGCGAGAGTGCTAATGCCCCCAAGGCATCCGCAGGTGTACCCAAGACTGCTAAGGTAGCTATGCTTACTGCTCAAAAGAAGATCGAGGTTAAGGAATTCCCCATCCCCGCTCTCCAGGATGACGACATTCTCGTAAGAGTAGAGGGATGCGGCGTGTGCGGTACTGACGTACACGAGTGGAAGGGCGACCCCTTCGGACTTATTCCCGTAACTCTCGGTCATGAGGGCACAGGCGAGATAATCGCTCTCGGCAAGAACGTGAAGACCGACACAGCAGGTAAGCCCATCAAGGTTGGCGACAAGATCGTTACCTCGGTTATCAGCTGCGGCGAGTGCTTCGTATGCCGCAATCAGCCCGCAAACACTAACCTTTGCGACAAGCAGGGCGTGTTCGGTCTTATCCCTCACAGCGATGCTCAGCCCCTTACAGGCTGGTTCGCTACCCACCTTCTTATCAGAGGTAAGGGATCGACCTATTTCGTAGTAAACGATCTTGACCTTCAGGAAAGAATGCTTCTCGAGCTTGCATGCGTTTGCGTACACGCTCTCAAGAGAGCAAACTCTACAGGTCTTATCAACTTTAACTCCAAGGTTCTCGTGCAGGGACTTGGCCCTGTAGGTCTCGTTATGATATCCGTTCTCAGAGCTGCCGGTGTAAACCATATCGTAGCAATCGACGGTACTCCCAAGAGACTTGAGATGGCAAAGAAGCTTGGCGCAAAGACCGTCATCAGCTTCAAGGAGATCACCTCTCTTGAGGAGAGAGTAGCTATCGTTAAGGGCGTGGCAAACGGAGTTGGCGTAGATTTCGCCTTCCAGTGCACCGGCGCTCCTATGGCTGCTAAGGATATTTATGAATACATTCGCCGTGGCGGCGGTATGTGTGAGATGGGCTTCTTCGTAAACAATGGCGAGTACACGGTCAACCCCCACTTCGCTATGTGCAACAAGGAGATCACCATCGTCGGCTCTTGGGATTACAGTGCTGACGACTATCCTACAACTATGGCGTTCCTCCGTCAGGCAAGAGAGATGAAGATTCCGATCAAGGAGCTTATCACCCATTCTTATCCTCTTGACAAGCTCAATGAGGCTATGGAAATGAACGTTTCTCAGCAGGGTATCAAGATTTGCTACGTTGCTGATTAAGGAGTGTTGATATGGCACTCGGTATGATAGAGGTTTTTGGCTTTGCTACAGCGATAGTATGCGCTGACGCAATGGCAAAGGCGGCTGACGTAAAGGTTGTCGCCATAGACAAGAACAAGCCTGCGGCAGGCGATGCGGCAAAGGTTCCGCTCGTTATGGCCATAAAGGTCGAGGGATCTGCGGCTGCAGTTGAAGCTGCTATCCAGGCCGGCAAGGCTGAGGCGGAGAGGCGTGAGCTTTACATCTGCCACAAGGTTATTGCAAGACAGAGCGAGGATATCGAATGGTTTGCTCACCTGTCTGCGCTCGGAAGAGATAAATTAAGATAAAATAAAAAACAAAATTAAAAAGGAGACAAACAAATGATGGAAGCACTCGGAATGGTAGAGACCAGAGGTCTCGTAGCAGCAATCGAGGCTGCAGATGCTATGGTTAAGGCTGCAAACGTAGTTCTTATCGGTAGCGAAAAGATCGGTAGCGGTCTTGTAAGCGTTATGGTACGCGGTGACGTAGGAGCTGTTAAGGCTGCTGTTGAGGCAGGCTCTGCTGCTGCTCACTCTCTCGGTGAGGTTATCGCAACTCACGTAATTCCCAGACCTCACGCAGACGTTGAGAAGCTTCTTCCTGCTATTAAGTAATAAAGGACTTGTAGTATGAAGGCTATAGCGCTCTTGGAGGTACAGGCGATGGTTGCGGCTATCACCGGACTCGACGCTATGGTAAAAGCGGCTGACGTAAAGCTTATTCACGTGGAAAAACGCCTCGGCGGCAGACTTGTAACGGTCGTCGTCGAAGGCGAGGTTTCCGCGGTCAAGGCGGCCCTTGAGGCCGGCGCGGCCGCAGCAGCCGAAGTCGGAAAGGTAAAATGCTGCGAGGTAATCGCACGTCCGCACCCCGACGTTATGAGATTCTTAACGACGGGCTGATCGCAAGACTTACTCTTGCGAAAAAAACGCAGGGGAGAAAACAAACCGCACGCCATGCTCACGGCGAATTATATATTTTTCTTCCTTGCCAAAAAAGGTTTTAAGGCACAGTCCTTAGAATATATATTTTCGAAAATTTATTTTATTAAAAAATCTAATAGGAGGATGAAAACATGGAAGCACTTGGAATGGTAGAGACCAGAGGTCTTGTAGCTGCTATTGAGGCGGCTGATGCTATGGTTAAGGCTGCGAACGTTGTACTTGTTGGCTCCGAGAAGATCGGTTCCGGACTCGTAAGCGTTATGGTACGCGGTGACGTTGGTGCAGTTAAGGCTGCTGTTGAGGCAGGCTCCGCTGCTGCTCACTCCCTTGGTGAAGTTATTGCAACTCACGTAATTCCCAGACCTCACGCAGACGTTGAGAAGCTTCTTCCTTCCATCAAGTAATTTTTTAAGAATTACTGATAGGTTGACGCTCGGTCTCCAAAGGGGCGCACGCGCCCCTTTGGGTACTGCGATAATGCCCGACAAAGTGACACGGTCGGACACTACCGTAGTACAAAAGTGACTTAAAAGAAAGGAAAAAACGGTATGGAAAACCTTTTGTCTAAGCAGATTGAAGAAATAGTAAAACAGGTTGTTGCCAGCATAGAGAAGGAGGAGAAGTGCGGTGGATGCGCTATCTGCAAGAGCCGTGAAGAGTGCTCGGACGGTCAGGTCCCCGTAGGCGTTTCCAACAGACACATTCATCTCTCCGAGGCAGACGTCGAAACACTTTTCGGCAAGGGATATAAGCTCACGCCCTTTAAGGATCTCTCCCAGCCCGGACAGTACGCGTGCAAGGAGACGCTTACCCTAATCGGTCCATCTCTCCGCCCCATAGAGAACGTGCGAGTTCTCGGCCCTACAAGAGGAAAGTCTCAGGTTGAAATATCGGCTACCGACTCTTACGTGCTTAAGGTAAAGCCGCCCGTACGTGAGTCCGGTAATACCGCAGGCTCTGCTCCTGTTATCATAGTAGGCCCTAAAGGTATCGTAGAGCTCAAGGAGGGCTGTATTATAGCCAACAGACACATACATATGTCACCGAGCGATGCGGCTACATTCGGAGTTAAGGATTGCGACTACGTCACCGTAGACGTTGACGGAAAGAGACGTACAAGATGGTTTGACGTTCAGGTCAGAGTCCACAAGGACTTCAGACTTGAGATGCACGTTGACACCGATGATGCCAATGCTGCGGGAATCGGCAACGGCTCAAAGGTTAAGATCGTAAAATAATCTATAAGGAGATAGAAACATGTTAAGAGGAATTATCAGAGGACATATCGTGTCCACAAGAAAGCAGGAATCCCTCGTTGGAAGCAAGTTCATGGAGGTTCAGCTCCTCAAGAACGGTGCTCTTACCGAAGAATTTATTATAGCTATCGACTCCGTAGGAGCGGGTATCGGTGAGACCGTTCTCATCACTACCGGTTCTTCCGCGAGACTTGCGCTTCGTAATACATCGGCTCCCGCAGATGCAGTAATCGTAGGCATAGTAGATTGATTTCCGCCAATTTTGGTTAAAACCGACGTTTTCTGCCTTGCTCGCAATATGTATATATTGCTTCGGGCAGAAGAACGCCAATTTTACCTCAAAATTCTTCGAAAATCAGAAATGTTAAATACAAATAACGTCGCTTTTCGCTAAAAATTAACGTTTGTGTTCGGGGTGGAATATCTCCAACAAACAACTGTAAAATTCCTTGTATATTGGGATTTTGCAAACAATACTTTTAAAAATAAGATTAAATCTTAAGAAAGGAGGTAGCTATGCACGAATTAAAGCAGGTAATGAAGGATGCCGGGCTTGTCGGTGACGGCGGAGCGGGTTTTCCCTCATATGCAAAGCTGGCAGAGGGAGCTGATACGCTTCTGATAAACGGTTCTGAGTGTGAGCCGCTCTTGTATACAGACTATATTCTTATGAAACGCGAGATGCCTATGATCCTCGCGGGTATTCAGTCGGTAATCTGGAGTCTTGGAATAAAGAGAGCTCTGTTTTGTATTAAAGAGCATACGGCTGAGAGACTTTCACTCTCGGACGGTGACACTCTCGGATCGCATATAAACGTAAAGGTTATGCCTAACGTTTATCCTATAGGCGACGAGGTCAGTCTCATTTATCAGGCAACCGGCAGGATCATAAGGCCGGGTAATCTGCCGATATCAAAGGGTATCCTTGTTTACAACGTCGAGACTATGTACAATCTCGGCAAAGCAGTCAAATTCTTTGAGCCCGTAACTATGAAGTGGCTCACCGTTGGCGGTGACGTAAAAGAACCGCTCGTTGTGCGTGTTCCGATAGGAATATCGGTGGCTGACCTCTTTGAAAGACTCGGTGTCGAGGTTGACAGCGAGCACGTCGTTATCGACGGCGGCCCTTCGATGGGTAAGATCATAAATCACAATATTGCCGAGGTTGGAAAGACGACAAAGGCACTCCTCGTTTTGCCCAAGTCATCACAGGCTGTGACAATGAAGCAGCTGAACAAAACTACCGCGGTAACAAGAGCGGAGACAGCATGCTGTCAATGCACGAGATGTACCGATATGTGCCCGAGACATCTTCTCGGATATCCTCTCGAGCCGCACAAGATGGTAAGGACAGCTAAAGGCGCGGCGGTAGCTATGCCTAACATGGTGCTCAGCGCGACTTTGTGCTGCGGCTGTGGAATTTGCGAGACTCTCGCGTGCAGTCAGGGCATTTCCCCCAAGGCCGTGATAAATAATTACAAGGAATTGCTTGCTAAAAACAAGCTGAGATACGTTGCCGATTCTGACGTCACGGTGAGCGCGGAGAGAGAATACCGCATGGTGCCGTCTGAGAAATGGGCGCAGGACCTTGGAGTCAAGAGATTTGACAGAGTGGCAAGGTGGGGCGGTGAGCTCCGCGACTTCGACCGCGTAGAGCTTGCGCTCGGAAAATACATAGGCACACCGTCAACACCGTCGGTCAAGGACGGCATGATAGTGCAAGTCGGTGACATAGTGGCATCTGCATCGGCAGGCCTCTCTGTGCCTCAGCACGCATCGCTGCACGGCAGAGTGACGGTTACGGACAAGAAAATAATAATCGATAGGGTAGTATAGAATGTATAAGGCAATAGGTGTAATAGAACTTAAGAGCATACCTAAGGGCGTTGAGGCGGCAGATGCGGCTCTCAAGAGTGCCGGTGTCGATATGGTATCGAGCCATCCCTCCTGCCCCGGAAAGTATGAGATAATATTATCCGGCTCTATATCCAATATAACCGCGGCGGTCAGCCACGTTACCTCAAAATTCGAGGGCTTTGTGATCGACTCCGCAGTTATGGGTAGGATAGAGGAGCAGGTCATTTCCGCTCTGTTTGGTACTCACGCGGCAGAGAGAAGCGGCTCTCTCGGACTGATCGAGACCTACTCTGCGGCAAGTGCTATAAAGGCGGCAGATATAGCGGTAAAGACAGCCCGTGTAGAGATTTACGACCTCCGTGTATCGAGAGGTATGGGCGGTAAGGGAATTGTAATGCTCACCGGAGATATAGGTGACGTTACCGCGGCAGTTGAAGCGGGAGCGGATTACGCTCAGAAGGAAGCAATGCTTTCCTCTTATTCAATAATAGCCGCACCGCACGAAGACCTTTGGAATCAGATGTAAGTCTTAAGGAGGTAATGTGACATGGAAAACATTAAGTTTGTAATAGAAAAGAGCGCAAGAATTCAGACTCTTATAGACACACTTTATGAAAAGATGCCCGAGATAGAGTCAGCTCGAGGTATTCTCGTTACCGAAAGCTACAAGCAGACCGAGCACTTGCCCATAATCAAGCGCAGAAGTGCGGCATTCGCTCACATTCTTGCGAATCTCCCCATAGTTATCAGAAAGGATGAGCTTATAGTCGGAAGCGCAACTGTTGCTCCTCGCGGATGTCAGGTGTTTCCCGAGTATTCTTACGAGTGGCTTGAGGCAGAGCTTGACACGGTATCTACCCGTGCGGCAGACCCGTTCTACGTAAGCGAGAAGACCAAGGCAGAGCTTCGCGCCATCTATCCTTGGTGGCACGGTAAGACCTGCTCCGATCTTGCAAAGGCAAATATGGCTCCCGAGGCTTACGCGGCATTCACGGAGCACAACGTCTTCACCCCCGGTAACTATTTCTACAACGGTATCGGACACGTTTGCGTTCAGTACGATAAGGTGCTGAAGATAGGCTATCGCGGTATTATTACCGAGGCTAAGGAGGCACTCGCAAAGCTTGATTTTGCCGATGCCGATTACGTACAGAAGACAAACTTCCTTGAGGCTGTCATAGAGAGCTGCGAGGCGGTTATTGAATATGCGAGAAGATACTCCAGACTTGCAAGGGATCTTGCCGGCAAGGAGACGAACCCCGACAGACGCCGTGAGCTTGAGGTGATCGCAAAGAACTGTGCTCACGTGCCCGAGTTTGGTGCTACCACCTTCCACGAGGCTTGTCAGTCCTTCTGGTTTGTACAGCTTCTTCTCCAGATAGAGTCGAGCGGACATTCTATCTCTCCCGGACGCTTCGACAAATATATGTATCCCTACTACAAGGCGGATATTGATGCGGGTAAAATTACCAAAGAGCAGGCTCAGGAGCTTCTTGACTGTATCTGGGTAAAGTTCAACGATATAAACAAGGTCAGAGACGCCGTTTCCGCAGACGGATTTGCAGGCTACGGTATGTTCCAGAACCTTATCGTAGGCGGTCAGAATGAGCACGGAATGGACTCTACAAATGACCTCTCCTATATGTGTATTGAGGCGGCGATGCACGTGCCTCTTCCTCAGCCCTCTATCTCTATCAGAGTATGGAACGGCTCACCCGAGGATCTGCTTATCAAGGCGGCGGCCCTCACAAGACTCGGCACGGGTCTGCCCGCTTACTACAATGACGAAATAATTATCCCCTCTATTATGGCGCGCGGACTTACGCTTGAGGATGCGCGTGACTACTGCATTATCGGTTGCGTTGAGCCTCAGAAGGGCGGAAAGACCGACGGCTGGCACGATGCGGCGTTCTTCAATATGTGCCGTCCTCTCGAGCTTGTATTCTCCTCGGGTATCGACAAGGGTAAGAGGATCGGTCCGAACACCGGTGACGTAGCAAAGTTCGAGACCTTTGAGGAGTTCTACAATGCATACAAGACACAGCAGAGCTATATGATCAAGCTCCTTGTCAATGCAAACAACGCCATAGACGCGGCTCACGCAAAGCGTTGCCCCTTGCCATTCCAATCCTGTATGGTAGATGACTGCATAGGCAGAGGTAAATCGCTCCAGGAGGGCGGTGCCGTGTATAACTTTACCGGTCCTCAGGGCTTTGGTATCGCAAACAATACAGACGGACTTATCGCTATAAAGCAGCTTGTTTTCGATGAGAAAAAGGTTACCATGGCAGAGATGAGAGAAGCTCTGCGTGCAAACTTCGGATACGGAGTGCAGGGTGCGGCGGCAGAAAGACTGACCACCGAGATCGCGATCGAGCTTGCTAAAGAGGGACTTGAAATAAATCCCGCGGCAATAGAGACGATCTACAGAGAGGTTACCACAGCGTCGTCCATCGACGAGACTACTAAGGCAAGATACCGTGAGATAAAGAGACTTATCGACGAGACCTGTCCCAAGTACGGTAACGATATCTATGAGGTAGATATGTTTGCGCGTGACGTTGCTAACACCTACACCAAAGAGGTAGAGAAGTACAAGAACGTGCGCGGCGGCATCTTCCAGGCTGGACTTTATCCCGTATCTGCCAACGTTCCGCTCGGTGGCACTACAGGTGCGACTCCCGATGGACGTCTGGCATACACGCCTCTCGCTGACGGTATAGGCCCTGCATCGGGCAGAGACGTTAAGGGCCCGACGGCTACCGCAAACTCGGTTGCAAAGCTCGAGCAGTGCGTTGCATCCAACGGTACTCTTCTTAACCAAAAGTTCCACCCCTCGGCACTTGAGGGCATGAAGGGACTTAGTAAGTTCGTATCTCTGATCCGTTCTTACTTTGATCAGAAGGGTATGCACGTACAGTTCAACGTAGTAACAAAGGAGACACTCCTTGACGCTCAGGCTCATCCCGAAAACTACAAGACTCTCGTAGTAAGAGTTGCAGGTTACAGCGCACTGTTTACTACTTTGTCGAAGTCGTTGCAGGATGATATTATCAACCGCACAGAACAAGGCTTCTGATTTGGCTTAGATATTTTGTGTATTTTCCGCCTTTTCGACCAAGGCTCGCAATAGGTAACTATTGCTTCGGGTCGAACAAGACGAAAACTCCATCAAAATCTCATTGCCAAAGGCTTAGATGTTTTGCGTATTTTCCGCCTTTTTGATCAAGGCTCGCAATAGTCGTTCTATTGCTTCGGGATTCGGTTTGAATAATCTTCATCGAAATCTCGTCGGCATCTGTTACTAAAATACGGTTAAATTTGAGGTAAAAATATGGAAAGAAAGGGAAGGATCTTTAATATACAGCGCTTTTCGATACACGACGGCCCGGGTATAAGAACGATAGTGTTCTTCAAGGGGTGCTATATGCGTTGTGCTTGGTGCTGTAATCCGGAGTCGCAGAGATACGAGATAGAGACACTCGTAGAGGGCGGCAAGGAAAAGACGGTCGGCAAGGACGTTACCGTGGCGGAAATAATGCCTGAGATCCTTGCGGATCTTCCGTATTACCGACGTAGCGGCGGCGGTGTTACGCTATCGGGCGGTGAGGTGCTCGCTCAGGCAGATTTTGCCGCAGAGCTTCTACGCGCCTGCAAGGAAGCGGGACTTCATACCGCTATAGAATCGAGCGCAAACGCTCCATACTCGGATATAGAAAAGCTACTCCCGTATCTTGACTTATATCTTATGGATATCAAGCACATGGATTCGGCAAAGCACAAGGAATACACAGGCTCGGGCAACGAGCGTATTCTCGAAAATGCAAGACGTGTGGCAAAGAGCGGAGTAGAGCTCATCATCAGAACGCCCGTTATACCCACGTTCAACGATTCCGAGCGTGATATCAAGGCGATAGCGGACTTTGCGCGCAGTCTCGGAGGCGCACGCGAGTACCACCTTTTGCCGTATCACAGACTCGGCATAGACAAGTATGCGGGGCTCGGCAGAGTGTACTCTCTCCCAGAGATTACGCCTCCCACAAAGGAGAAAATGGAGTATCTCCTCTCTGTAGCGGAGACTTCGGGACTTAAGTGTCAGATTGGCGGTTAAGTTAAAAATAGATAATAGACAATATTTTAGCAACTTTTGTTTACATATTTCGGAGGAAAAATGGAACTTAGAGAAAAAATGAGAATAGTTCAGGAGCTTGTACCCGGTAAACAGGTGACTCTTTGCCACATTATTGCAAATCCCGATGACGTGCTTTACACAAAGCTCGGTCTTGATCCTAAGACGGATTATACCCGTTCCGCAATAGGCGTACTTACTATATCGCCTGCGGAGAGCGCAGTTATTGCGGCTGATATTGCTATCAAGTCCTCGGGCGCAGAGATCGGCTTCGTGGACAGATTCACAGGTACACTCATAATTTCCGGCAGCGTATCTTCTGTAGAATCCGCGTTCACAGCTATCAGAGAGTACGTTATAAATAAGCTCGGATATACCTGCTGTGAGCTGACCAGGACTTAAGATATGAAGAAAATAATACTTATCGGCAGAGTGGCGGCAGGCAAGACTACGCTGACTCAGGCGATTCGAGGCGAGGAGATAAAGTATTTCAAGACACAGTACGTAAACTATCTTGATACCGTGATCGACACGCCCGGTGAGTACACAGAGCTCAGACAGACAAGCGGAGCTCTCGCGCTTTATTCCTATGAGGCGGACGTAGTCGGACTCGTCCTCAGCGCAAACGAGCCGTATTCCATCTTCTCCCCTTGCATCACCAGCCTTGTCAATCGCGAGGTGGTAGGTATCATTTCGGGTATAGACAAGCCCGATGCCAACGTAGAGAGAGTCGAGAGATGGCTCAGACTTGCAGGCTGTAAGAAAATATTCCCCCTCAGCGCCGTGACGGGCGAGGGCATAGATAAGCTCCTCGATTATCTTAACGAGGATGACCAAAAGGAGAATTCAAAATGAGCAGAACAACCGTTATAGCTTTCGCCAATAACAAGGGCGGAAGCGGCAAGACCACCACGTGCTCCAACGTAGGCCTTGCGATGGCAAAAGCCGGAAAGAAAGTATTGCTTATAGACGGCGATATGCAAATGAATCTCACTCTTTCGTTTTTTGACGAGGAGAGAGCACTCGGCTTTTCCACTGACGAGAAAAATATACATACCGCGATAAAGGCAGAGAGAGATCTTTCCGACTTTGTCGTAAGCACCGAGTATCCGAATCTTGATATGATCCCCTCGACCTCTCTTATGAGCTCCATTGAGTACGATCTTTTCACAAAATGGCAGAGAGAATATATACTTAAAAAGTGCCTATCTCCCATTCTTGCCCGCGGCTATTACGACTTCGTCTTGATAGATGCGCCTCCGACACTTGGCGGCTGGGTAATGAACGTGCTGACTGTGAGTGACTTTGTGATCATACCCGTTGAGGCGAGCCCGTGGGGACTTTTCGGCCTTGCAAATATGTTTGACTTCATATCTCAGGTCAAGAATCTTAACCCGAGACTCGAGGTTATGGGCATAGCTATAACCAAGGCAGACGAGAGAAAGAGCTACTTCAAGCAGACACACGAGACTCTCAAGGAGTTTGAAGCCGCAAGACTTTTCAACACATATATAAGAATAGATTCCGCAGTAGAGTGGGCGCAGGACAACAGCCAGCCTGTTGTTGCGTATAAGAGATATTCACGAAGCGCTATTGAATACACAAAGCTTGCAAAGGAGATAATTGAGTATGCCGGTAGGTAAGAATGCACTCAAAAGAGTGAGCAACAATGGATATTCCAAGGTGGCGACCTCTGCTCCCGATATGGAGAACAGTATAATAGAGAAGGAAAAATCCGAGAATCCGAAGGAAGAGGTAAAGGTAACGTCCGCAAAGTGCGCGCCCAAGAAGAACACCGCACCCAAGACTAAAAAGCCCGCGACACCCAAGCCCGAGATACAAAAGCTCGGTGAGGAAAAGCGTCCCGACGGATTTGTACGCTACGAGTTCGGCCAGGAGCTTCCGGTACATTTACTGTAAAAAACAAAAGGCGCAATCTGCGCCTTTTTTGAAAGGAATAGTATGAATATTTGGGATACACTTTATGAAAAGGCTCTCGATGTACAAAATGCCAGAGTAATATCGCCTTTCGTTGATGCGGGCGGAGTTGCCGCGGCAATACTGTCGAAGAGTGGAAACATATACGTTGGTGTTTGTATTGACACCTGCTCGTCTCTTGGCATGTGCGCAGAGAGAAACGCTATCGCAAATATGATAACGCACGGCGAAAGTGAGATAGACAAGGTCGTTGCCGTGATGTCGGATGGCAGAGTCGGATCTCCGTGCGGTGCTTGTCGCGAATTTATGATGCAGCTCTCTGAGAGAGGCCGCGATATTGAAATACTTACGGATAGGGAGTCTTATTCCACTGTGACACTCGGTGAGCTTATGCCCGATTGGTGGGGCAGGGAAAGATTTGAATAACGAACAGGAGAGAATGGTATGAGAAAAAAATTTGGTGTAAAGCCGATGGTGTACCCCATGCCCGTGTTCATTATAGGGACTTACAACGAGGATGGAACACCCAATGCCATGAATGCCGCGTGGGGCGGTATAAGTGAGGAAAACGAGATAACCGTATGCGTGTCTGCGGAGCATAAAACCACCGAAAACTTCACACGTACGGGCGCTTTTACCGTGAGTCCCGGCACAGCAGACTACGTATGTGCATGCGACTACGTAGGAATTGTCAGCGGAAATAAGGACGCGGATAAGCTCTCCAAGTGCGGACTTCACACCGCGAAGAGCGAGTTTGTTGATGCCCCCATTATTCTCGAGCTCCCTATGGCACTTGAGTGTAGGGTAAAGAGCTATGATCCGGACACCTGCCGTCTTGTTGGAGAGATAGTAAACGTAGGATGCGACGAGTCTGTTTTGACCGACGGCAAGATAGATCCCGCAAAGCTCCGTCCGATAACCTATGATTCTGCTAATCATACATACCGAGTAATCGGTGAGATTGTCGGCAAGGCGTTCTCTGACGGGCTTAAATTTAAATAAAACAAAAGCACTTATGAGGCGTAAGGCTGTCATAAGTGCTTAGATATTATATTTACGGAGTTATTTAATGAGAAAAATCGCTAAAATACTTTTATCTGTTGTGCTTATTCTTGCGATAAGCTTTGGCGCACTTTACATATACGCGAGTGATTATTACCGTGCAGACACGGAAGCTATAGCGGCATTTCTTCCCGATGCCTCCATCGAGAGACGTGAGTTGCCTGACGGTTCGGTCGCCTACGTTCCGGACTCTTATACCGCAGGCGTGGTGTTTTATCCCGGTGGTAAGGTGGAACATACTGCATATGAGCCCTTGATGCGTGCTCTGGCTGATTACGGTGTGCTTGCCGTTCTTGTGAAAATGCCGTTTAATCTTGCGGTGCTCAGAATTAATGCGGCTGATAAGGTTCCCGACATCTTTCCCGAGGTAGAGCATTGGTATATGGCGGGACATTCGCTCGGCGGTTCTATGGCGGCTTCATATATTGCTAAGAATTCGGAGAGATTCGACGGTCTTATACTTCTTGCCGCATATTCTACTGCGAATCTTACTGCCACGGATGTGAGGGTAATGTCTATATACGGCAGCCGTGACGGTGTTATGAACAGGGAAAAGTATAACGAATATTTAGGCAATCTTCCATCATCGCTTGAGGAATATGTGATTGATGGCGGAAACCATGCGGGATTCGGTATGTACGGAGAACAGGAGGGCGACGGCAAAGCGACGCTCGACAGATATGACCAGATAAATATGAGCGCACAAATGATCGCGGATTTCATAAAATAGTCCATACCGTGTGAAATTATATAAAAACAGGAGTGATAGGCTTAAGTCTGTCACTCCTGCTTTCTTTTTATGAGTATTTTATTTTAGGATATGAGTCCTTTCTCAGACCCAATCGATTATTTCGTCATCCTCTCCATCGAAGGGCTTGCTTGTGGAGATGACGTCAAGATCTGTAAGAGGAAAGACTTCAACTTCGACCTTTTCGTAAATGTTCTTTGAGATATTCATTCAGTCTGCCTCCTTACGATTTGTAATTCTTTGCGGATATACCGTAGTTGTAGAGCGCAAGTACGAGCTCTGCAAGAGCAGTGGGATCTCCGTTTGCATCGGTAGCACCCTGCTTAGCGTAAACGTAGCTGTTTACCGAGTAGGTGATAGTCTGATGGAGAACGCCGTCGACATATAGCTCAAAGGTAAATACCTCATCAAAATCGGTAGCATTGATACCCGTGGTGTAGAATACGTAAGTGCCGTCCTCGAGCTGCTCGGCATACTTTGTTACACCGTTGAGCTTGAAGGTTATATCGGAATCACCGACCGCCTTGAACTTAACGTATAGCTTGTTATCAAAGTCGAATCTTACACCGCAGGCTGTGAAGGTGTAGAGAGTCTTATCTATCTCTGTGCCCTCTGCCGTGGTGAGCTGTCTTGCGTTGTCTGTGTCGGTTGCACTCAGATTGCTGCCCTTACCGTCGATAAGAGTCTTAATATCATCTGTTAAGATAGTGCCCTTATTATAGTTCTTATAGGTCTGAGCCGCATCACCGTATCTCAGCATATCTGCGACAAGATCGGAGATATCCTTTTTGTCCGCATACTTCTCAAGTACCTTTGTTGCGTACTCCTTGAGCGAGAATTCAAAGCCCTCTATCAGCACGTTGCCGTCCTTATCGTACAGGGTAGCCGTGATAACGTCAGCCATGCACTGAGGGGGAATATCCTTGAAGCTGAATACGAGGTATCCGTTTTTATATTCGCCGGATATATGCTCGGATTCGGTGCCGTTCATATTGAAGACCATATAGTAGTCGGTGCCTAAGCAACCGGATACGTAGTAGTTGAGCGCGAGGTTAGAGCCGATAGTTACGGATGCGCCGTAGATCGATACGTCTTCTGCCGGTGAGTTGTTGCCACCGTCCTCAAACTTGTAAATAGCAACATCTGTTTGTCCGGATGAATAGCATGAGAATAGACTGCTGCCTGAGTTATATCTTAACCAGTTGCGTGTATTAGTGCCCTGTGCCTCAATGGTTGCTACGCCTGCAGCGGTTATAGTGATACTCCAACTGCCGTTGTTGTCAAGCGTCGTTTTAGTCCTTAAATAGTTGCTGCTTGAACTTGCGGCGTAGAGATATCCGTTTCCTACGTTGAAAGCAAACGTTCCGGAAATATTTCCATTTTCAAGGGTTATGATCTGAACATAGTCTCCAAACGTAACCTTGTTTCCGTCTTTTGTAACAGCAGTCTGGGCGCGGTTATTGTTGTTCTGCGTTGTACCGAGCGCATAATCATATCCGGTTGCGACTATAACGATCTGATCACCGGGCTGCAGTGTAGATACGTCGGTGACAAGAATCCATCCGGATTCGGTAGGATCATCGGGCGGGGTCGTGTTGGATTCTGCGTATCCGCATCTTGAACAGATGCCGTCTATCAGATCGTGACCGAGAGCCGCTATGGTGTCTGATGAAATAAAGTTTTTACAATCTGCGCAGACTGTAACGGATATACCGTCCTCTGTACAGGTAGCATTCTGAACTACTGTGGTGACGTGTGAGGTATGAGTACATTCACAGAGAGGTATGAGGTGAAGATTTCTCTTCTGTTGTTCACCGGCATAGAATGCGAAATAGTTGTATCTTGAGTCATTATTAAGCGCGATATATCTCTCACCGTCACCCGAGGTGTAGTGGATATTGTATGCACCGTCTACTGCTTCAACTGTAAGTCTGAGCGCATCCTCTTTAGCGACTAAGAGGCCTTCGTTTCCACTTGAATGACCGAGATACTTTTCATCTCCGCTAATACCTGCGACATATATGCAGTAGGTTCCGTCATCACTGTTGAACTCGAATACGAACACGTAGAGGTCGTTTGCGAGGTCGGATGCGATGAAGGGCGGGAGTACTGAAAGATTTGAGTTTACAGCCTGATAGCGTTCAGTACTTGCTGTGCCGAGGTCACTCGTCATATAGAAGTAGTTACCCTCTGATCTGATAGTAGCGATGTAGAACTGCTTTCCGTCAAGTCCGAGCGTTTCGGTGGCCTTTTTATGACCGCAAGCGGTACATACGCTGTCAACGTAGTTGTGTCCGGTGGCTTCAATAACTTCAGTGGAGAGCACCTCGTCGCAATCGTCACAGGTAACGGTTATTGAGCCGTCCTCTGTACAGGTCGCGTCGACGGTAGTCGTGGTGGTGCTTGTGTGCTTGCAGGCTTCAGTAACGGGAATTAAGGAAAGATCCTGCGTTTGAGTTCCTCTGTAGAATGCAAAGTAGTTTGAACCGGAGGTGGAATTAAGCGAAAGATATCTTTCTCCGTCACTTGATGCGTAATGAATATTGTAAACGCCGTCAACTTCGCCTATTGTAAGCTTCAGTGCATTTTCTCTTGTTACCAAGATACCGTTGTTCTCTCCCGCGGTATGACCAAGGTATTTTTCCTCTTCAGCTACGCCCAAGGCATAGATGTAATAGGTTTTTTCGACGTCGTTATATTCAAATACGAATACGTTCGAATCTTCCGCAAGATTTTCCGCGATAAACTTAGGAAGCTCAGCGAGACCGGAGTCAACCGCCTGATAGCGCTTAGTACCTGCTGTGCCGAGGTCACTCGTCATATAGAAGTAGTTGCCGCTTGTTCTTTTTGTAGCAATATAGAACTTCTTTCCGTCGAGTCCGAGAGGATCGGAGGGTTTGGGTGTGCCGCATACCGAGCAGACACCGTCAGCGTAGCTGTGAGGTAAAGTCGGTATGGTTTCGGTCGACACTACCTCGTGGCAAGTGTTACAGGTGACGGTTATCGAGCCTGCGGCAGTGCAGGTCGCATCTACTGTAGTTGTAGTAGTGCTTGTGTGTATGCAGGAATCCGGTAGATCCTCTGCCGGGATTGTAGTAATATAGAAGGTTGTACTTGCTGTTTCGGTTTCGGTAGTTACAGTTTCTTTATACAGTGTCAAAGCTCCGCCTGTACCTGTAGCATAGCAAGCAAATCCGTACGTGCCGTTTTTTCTGAGAGTGGCATTTACACCTTTGTTGGAATTTCCAAGGTTTGTAAAATCATAGGTTGATGTTCCGGATACGGTCCATTTTGCATAATCCGTTATATTAGTTATAAGCGCTGCTTTGTTCTTGGTGCCGTTTCCTGCAGCGTACTTTCCTGTAGAACTGTTATATATAGTCCAATAGTTTCCGTTTTCTGAAACGGTCCAAACAATGTCGGGGCTAATTGTTGACGTTACGTTGTTTCCGGATACGGTAATATCGGTGTATGAAAGTCTGTCGCTTGAGATAGTTGCCTTCATTGCACCGTTACTATAGGTAATGATATAATTTCCCTCGGTGAGCTCTCCTGAGTATTTTGAATATTTAGTAACCGTGGTTTCTACGGTGCTCTCTTCGGAGTATGTGTATACTGCGTAGAACGTTGTGTCGTCAGTAATAGATACGCTCTCACCTGCGGGATATACCGTAGGTGCGTCTGTAGTGGGGGTTTCTATAGAGGACATTCCCCATCCTGCGAAAGAGTACTTTGCATCCAAAGATACGGTCGGCTCATCGAGGAGTGTGATCGCGCTTCCGGTAACGGTAACGGTTTCTGTGCCTGTGGGAGTGATAAACGTACAGGTGTAAGTAGGTAATACGTCACCGCATACCGAGCAAGTACCGTCTACGTATTTGTGTCCGACAGCGGGTATGACAGTTTCGGATATTGTAACGCCGCAATCATCACAGGTCACGGTCGTTGAGCCGTCCTGCGTGCAAGTAACCTGGGTAGTGGCAGAGGTTGTATTGGTGTGCTCGCATGAAGGAGCGGGAACTTCAACCTCGTTGAGATATGTAACCTCTATCTTTGTGATTTTCGCTTGGCCGTTTGTAGCCGATCCGGTGTTTCCTACGGCAAGGGTTACGGAGTTGCTGTCTACGTCTTCTAAGATCGAGCCGGAAGAAACAACTTCAGAGTCGTTATAAATGAGAGTTCCGTTATTTGAAGCGTTGTATGTGATCTTTATTGATGATATAGTACAGCCTTCAGCTGCGCTTATCGTTAATGTTGCGTTCTCGGATTGATACAGTCGCCATTCGTTACCCGAGGTGTAGTATTTGCCTGTATTTGAACTTCCCGACGCGGATGCCGTAATATTTTCATCCACAACAACGCTGGGGTACTGAGTTCCATTTGCCCATCCTTTAGAGCTTGCATAGTCGGAGATAGTTACGGAAGCGGTCGTTTGGGTAGTTGTGAGAATACTGTCGCCTGTGTTGGTATCGGGAGTAGTTGGTGTGCCGGATGAAACGTTCTCACCCATAGCTTCACCGGAGGGAGTGATCATATCATCGGGAACTTCTCTTCCGAAGATAAGCCACGCGTACTCGGGGTAGTCGATAAATACGTTTCTGTTGCCCTGAATGTCCTCGACAACCTCGTTTCTGCCCATTTCCCAGGTGTCAACGGGGTCCATCTCGCACCATTCAAGAAGAACGTCAACGCTTTCAAATACGTCGGTTATATCGGTTGCGCCCCATTCGTTGCCCCATCTTACCATAACGTAGAGGCAGATTCTCGCAACGTCACCCTTGACGTTATCGAGGGGCTCGAAGTAAGTATTATCGTAAGTGCCGCCGAGCACACCGTTTGCGGGGTTAGTACCGTACTTTTCGGTGCCGCCGTTTACGTTACCGTACTTTTTATTACCTCTTGAGCTGTTTACACCTGCATCCGAGGGACGGATGTGGTGGAGGTCTGCTCCGCCGCCCGTGGTATTGTCACCGCCGAGGGACTTCGGCCATACGTGCTCACGGTTCCAGCCGTTCCACTGCGACATGGTAGCGGGATAGGACGTGTAAATAAGGATAACGTTGCCCTCTCCGTTCTCACAGTCGGTTCTGTTTGCTTCATAGTGGCAATCGTCATAGTCGGAGATGTAAGTGTGGGTCTCGGTCATAAGCTCATCGAGCTCAGCCTTAAGTTCGTCTTGAGATAAATTGCTTAGGGTATCGTATTCATAGCCTGCATAATATGCTGCAGCCGACGTGCCGTCAAGTGTAGTACACACTACGTCTCTTTGTCCGGAGTTGGATGAGGAGGAGTAGGAGGCCGGCTCGGACGTTTCAGCTGCAAATGAAGGAATAAATGCAGATACGACAAGTAACAGCATTACCAATATGGATATGATGCTTCTCTTTAAGTTCTTCATATTGCTCTCCTTTAACTAAAATTATATTACGTTTACTGATATTATTTGACTGTCTGAGTTGTCTTGAGCATTACGTCGTGGTATCCGCCCTCGACGATGCTGGTGGATGATACTACGGTGAGCTTAGCTTTTTGCTGAAGCTCGGGGATGGAGATAGCTCCGCAGTTGCACATTGTGGATTTTACCTTGTAGAGAGATTTTTCAACGTTGTCGTGGAGAGATCCGGCGTATGTTACGTAGGAGTCAACGCCCTCTTCAAAGTTAAGGTTCGCCTTGCCGCCAAGGTCATATCTCTGCCAGTTTCTCGCACGGTTAGAGCCTTCGCCCCAATATTCCTTAACGTACTGTCCGTTTACCATAGTCTTAGGTGTGGGGGATTCGTCAAATCTTGCGAAATATCTGCCGAGCATGAGGAAGTCAGCGCCCATAGCAAGAGCAAGAGTCATATGGTAGTCGTGCACGATGCCTCCGTCAGAGCAGATCGGAATGTAAATGCCGGTCTCCTCAAAGTATTCGTCGCGCGCAGCGGCAACCTCGATTACCGCACTTGCCTGACCGCGTCCGATACCCTTGGTCTCACGGGTGATACAGATAGATCCGCCGCCGATACCGACCTTGATAAAGTCTGCGCCCGCCTCGGCTAAGAATCTGAAGCCCTCACGGTCGACTACGTTGCCTGCGCCGATCTTGACGGAATCGCCGTACTTCGCGCGTACAAAATCGATCGTTCTCTTCTGCCATACGGTGTAGCCCTCCGAGGAGTCGATACAGAGCACGTCCGCGCCCGCTTTTACAAGTGCGGGAACACGCTTTTCATAGTCACGGGTGTTGATACCTGCGCCTACGACATAGCTCTTATTTTTGTCGAGAAGCTCGTCGGGATTATTCTTGTGCTGAGAGTAGTCCTTACGGAATACAAAATATTTGAGATGGCCCTTCTTGTCCACGATAGGGAGAGAGTTGAGCTTGTGATCCCAGATAATATCGTTTGCTTTCTTAAGCGTGGTGGATGCCGGAGCTGTAACAAGCTTTTCAAGAGGAGTCATAAAGGATGAAACAAGCTCGTTGCCTGTCATACGGCTTACACGGTAATCACGGCTGGTGACAATGCCGAGAAGCTTTCCGGTGGCTGTGCCATCCTCGGTTACAGCCATAGTGCTGTGTCCTTTTTCATCAAAGAGCTCGAGAACATCGCGGAGGGTATCATCAGGCTTGAGGTTTGAGTCCGAAACGACAAATCCTGCTTTGTAGCTCTTAACCCTTGCTACCATTGCAGCCTCGTCCTCGATGGTCTGATTACCGTAGATGAAGGATATTCCGCCCTCCTTGGCAAGTGCGATTGCCATCGTATCGTTGGATACCGATTGCATTATCGCGGAGGTGAGGGGAATGTTAAGCGTGAGGGGACAATCCTCCTTGCCCTTACGGTACTTAACGAGAGGTGTTTTGAGCGATACGTTACCCGGTATGCATCTCTCGTCGGTGTAGCCCGGCACGAGAAGAAACTCCGAGAAGGTACGTGATGGTTCGTTGAAGAAAGTAGCCATTTTTTCTCCTTTTCTGAATTTATATTTTATTTTAATTAACCATTTAAATAATAACTAAAGTTGACAAATTATCTTATAATACAGGTGTAATTGTTATTTTACCGCCATGTGTTGTGAAGATAAGCAATCCATCGTCAGCGTTAGGTGTATACACTCCGAGGTCGCATCCGTCACATGTAATTCTCCACTCTCTGCTATCAAGTCCCGAGATGTAGCACTCGGTTTCTGACTCGGCGGTGGGTATATCGATGGCTGTCGCGGAGCTGATTAGCTCTCTGTCCTTTGCGAAGAGAATGGCTTTACCAAGTATGAGTGCGCCTGCGAGCTTGTCCGTGCTTATCTCCTGCGCTCTTATGCACTCGTCCGTGTTATCCGCATCTGTGACGTACATTATGCCGAGGAGCAGATCGGTCCTTGACGGGTGCTTCGGAGAAAATTCAATACGGTAGTCGGGATCGTTGGGGTCGTAGCTTGCCGGCTTGAAAATAGTGCTTTGTATAGTGTACTCAGCGCCGTTTCCGTCACCGAACACACTGACCGACATATCCGTAAGGAGTGATTGAGCTACAAGCTTTCCCGAATTTCTACCCTTGGTGTTTGTGACAATGACAAAGCCGTCATCGGTCACGGTGGGCTCGGTCATTGAATGTAAAAGTGTTGTTTTTTTGAAATTGGGGCTCTTTGAGGTGATGCGGTCGAAGGTGAGGAATACCATCGGACATTTTTTATCGTCCGTCATCACTGAGATCATATGACGTGTCACCTCGTCTACGGTTTCCTCGTCGTATGCCTTTGTCATATCGCCCGCTATGTAGGAGTAACGGTAAGAGCCGTCCTTTAATCCGTAGCCCTTGCCGAGAATTTTCACTTGATTCATCGATGCGCACGTCATTGCGCTATCGAGTGTATAGGGTGCTATTATTCTCGTTATATCCTGCCTTAAGGATTGGCCTCCCGAGTATACGTGGTCGCGCCAGCCCCCCTCTACTATGAAGCCGGGATTGTATACGAGAATTGAGTTTGACGATATAGTCTGCCTTGTATATGCGGCGTGATGTCCTATACCGTGTGTAGTATAATAGCCCGAATCGGATGCTAACATACCCTTGTAATATATCTGGAACGAGCCTGCTTCGGCATGAGAGTGACTTGCTGAGTAGAACTCCGGCATTGTCATATAGACCGCGGGAGCTGAACTGTCATTCCACGCGCCTCTTGCGAAAACGGCGCTGCCGGGGAACTCGGTTATCTTTACCGGAACTCTTCCCTCGAACGGATCTTTTGGCTCGAGGTCGGGATCGTTGAGTATCAGATATCGCACCGCTGATACGTAGGTGTTGTCTATAGTCTTGTCAAAATCTGTAGCGTGATGGAAGTGATGATAGGAGAAGCCTTTAAGGGGCGCGTCTCCGAACATACACGATGCGAAGAAGCAGGATGAAAAATAGTCGATAAAGGTGGATGCCGCGACGTCGCCCATCTCAAAGACGTGTATTCTATCGTAGGTTAAGCCGGGCAGGGTAAAGTCCATAAAGGTGTTTGCTACAATATGGAGGTATTTTGAGTCGAACATCTCACATCGTCCATCGGTCATAGCAAGAATCAGGAACTGCGCGTCAAGAAGATTGCAGAAGCGGAACGGAGCGTAGTATGCGCCCTCCCAATGCTTCTCCGATCTTAACATAAAATTCTGTGCCGGTACGATATCGTTGTAGAGTCTGCCCGCGACGAATTCGTATATCTCGGGATGCTCGTCATAGACCGCGATACCGAGTGAAAGATAGCTGCGCAGTATCTGACATTCTACGGTGTGGTGGGCTATCGCGCCCTCCTTTGCGGGAGGACATCCGACCTCCATTCGCACGCCGAGGAGATTTATCGCGCCTCTAACTATCTGTTCCTTATCGGTATCACTCATCAGAGGGTAGCACCAATCGTAGACACATGCCGCGACGTACATTGTGAGTCCGTAGGCACGGTAAGGATCGATCTCGATGTGCTCGGCTGTGAGTATTGCATTTTTGATATTGTATATTGCCTGATAGCCGTACAACTCCTCGCCTGTCATAAGGTAGCGGAACGCTTTAGCCTCGATACGTGTTAAAAGCTCGAAGGTGTTTCCGTCATATTCGCCCGTCATTTCCTTCCTGTAATATTCAAGGTAGGATCTGTAGGCAGAGTCATTCTGCGGCTTTTCAAGATTTGACTTTATTCTGTCGATGTTATATGAGGATACCATTACCCTCGGATGCTTGCCGACCTCGGGATACACAGGCGGCGGAGCAAAAGGAGATACGAATCTCTCAAGGACGGAACAGTCTCCGAAAAGTGAGTCGGAAAGACTGCTGTTGGCCTGTTTTACTTTTTCAATTTTCTCAGTTATTGCGTTAGACATCAATGATCTCCTTTGCTGTACGTAAGTTAACCGAAGAATTTCTCAAACTTCTTTTAAATGAAGTCCTAAAACGAGTTTTAGGATGAAGTCACTGACGTGATGAAGTCCGCTATGCGGATGAAGTCGAAAACTTGTGTTTTCGGTTGGGAATAGGCGGCAATGAAATCCCGAAAAATCGGGATGAAGTCACTGGCGTGATGAAGTCCGCTCCGCGGATGAAGTCGAAAACTTATATTTTCGGTTGGGAATAGGCGGCAATGAAATCCCGAAAAATCGTGATGAAGTCACTGGCGTGATGAAGTCCGCTACGCGGATGAAGTCGAAAACTTGTGTTTTCGGTTGGAAATAAATCCACTTATCGCCGCGGCGACTTCATCCGAGCGAAGCGAGGACTTCATCTGCGGAGCAGATTTATTCCACCGTCAGGTGGATTTAATTGCATTTGCACGGCAGATTTATTCCACCGTCAGGTGGATTTAATTGCACTTGCGAGCAAGTGCCTCATTCGACCGCCTTTTTCCGCTTTATCTACGTCGTCTACGAAAAAACGGTATCATAGTGGTATCAGCAAATTACTGATAGAACTTATCAAATAATTCGTTGACTTTGTCTTCAGATATTTGGGATTGAGTGATTTTAGCCTTGCCATTCTTCACCTGAATATCAATTTGCAAACCAAAATCCAAGTAATAAACGGTACGCTCATAATCGGTAGGTTTGAATGCATTTACATATTTAACAAGCGCCTTTGCTGCTTGCATAGTAATTTCATCGCTTTGAGAAGCGCCTATTTGAACAACCCCCATGCCATAAACGTTTAACATAACACTATGTCCATCGTTTGCGGTAGCGCGAATAACATAATTAAATGAGTTCTCATAGTTTTCAGAGGTTTCTGCCGGGCTTCCAAACGCTGTAAGCAATTTTCCCTCGACGATAGCGGCATCTTTTTGCGAGGACATTTCACCAAAATCCATTAAATAAGATCCACCGCTATATTCGGAAAAATCAAGTGATTCAAAACTGAACTTCATAGTACTATCCTCCTCTTTTTCTCTATTACAACCGGTTAATGATGCGACGGTCATAAAAGCAACTAATAATATTAAGGCAATTTTTAATGTGAGTTTTCTTTTCATAATGTTATCATTTAAATTAAATCATTTTTTTAGTGTTGTAACAGACGAAACGAGCATACGGCGGAGTTCGCCGCAGTCATGCAAGAGCTTTTTGACTTTGATTTCATCTGTTATTTTTGCTTTAACGAAGAGCTCGAGCCAATACTCTGTTTCGTAGCATTCCTTTAAAGCAATTTGGAGTTTGGAAAGAAAGTCTGCTTTGCTTTGAGCATAATTTGACTCTCTAATGTTTGCACCGATGCTTGTGGCGGAACGCTCAAACTGGTTTTTGAGGGAGTAATGACCTTCAATTAGGTTTGTGAGTTCCAAGGCATTTACGGAGAAAAGCATTGACAAGTCTGCAAGTTTGTTTTCTCTCATATGATACTCCTTTTTAATGAAGTCCTAAAACGAGTTTTAGGATGAAGTCACTTACGTGATGAAGTCCGCTACGCGGATGAAGTCGAAAACTTATATTTTTGGTTGGGAATGGGCGGCAATGAAATCCCGAAAAACCGGGATGAAGTCACTGGCGTGATGAAGTCCGCTATGCGGATGAAGTCGAAAACTTGCGTTTTCGGTTGGGATTAGGCGGCAATGAAATCCCGAAAAATCGGGATGAAGTCACTGGCGTGATGAAGTCCGCTTCGCGGATGAAGTCGAAAACTTGCGTTTTCGGTTGGAAATAGGCGGCAATGAAATCCCGAAAAATCGGGATGAAGTCACTGGCGTGATGAAGTCCGCTCCGCGGATGAAGTCGAAAACTTGCGTTTTCGGTTGGAATTAAATCCACTTATCGCCGAGGCGACTTCATCCGAGCTTTAGCGAGGACTTCATCTGCGGAGCAGATTTATTCCACCGTCAGGTGGATTTAATTGCACTTGCGAGCAAGTGCCTCATTCCCATTCGATCGTTCCCGTAGGCTTAGGAGTCAGGTCGTAAAGAACTCTGTTGATTCCATCGACCTCGGTAACGATTCTGTTTACTATTTTATGAAGCACGGGGTAGGGGATTTCCTCCACGGTTGCGCTCATGGCATCGGTTGTATTAACTGCGCGAATGATTGCGGGCCAACCCTCGTAGCGGCTCTCATCCTTTACTCCGACACTCTTTATATCGGGGATAGCGATAAAGTACTGCCATACTTTCTCGGCAAGGCCGCACTTATCAAACTCGTCGCGCAGAATGGCATCTGCTTCGCGGAGAGCCTCGAGTCTGTCACGTGTGATAGCTCCGAGACATCTTACACCGAGGCCGGGGCCGGGGAAGGGCTGACGGTAGACCATACCGTGCGGCAGGCCGAGTGCCTCGCCTACAACTCTTACCTCGTCCTTGAAGAGAAGCTTCAAGGGCTCGACGAGCTCAAATTGAAGATCCTCGGGCAGTCCGCCCACGTTGTGGTGTGATTTGACCGCCTTTTTACCCTCTGCCTGCTTTATGCTCTCGAGGATGTCGGGGTAGATAGTGCCCTGAGCGAGGAAAGAGATACCCTCAAGCTTGGATGCCTCTTCACTAAAGACGTTTATAAACTCAGCGCCTATGATCTTTCTCTTCTTCTCGGGATCTGATACACCCTTGAGAAGATCGAGGAAACGGTCGCTCGCATCAACGTATATGAGATTGGCATCAAGCTGATTTCTGAACACCTCGATAACCGCCTCGCTCTCACCCTTACGCATAAGGCCGTGATTGACGTGCACGGATACGAGCTGACGGCCGATAGCCTTTATGAGCAGGGCGGCAACGACAGAGCTGTCGACACCTCCGGAGAGGGCGAGGAGCACCTTTTTGTCACCTACCTGACGGCGTACAAGCTCAACTTGCTCGGCTATAAAAGCATCTGCAAGTGCGCGAGTAGTAATGCGAGTCATATTTTCAGGTCTTATATTAGAATTCATATTTAACCTCTTAAAGATGTAATTGTAAATTTTAGTTTAGAAAAGACCGCTTATCTTTCCGTTTTCATCTACGTCAATTCTCTCAGCCGCAGGAACTTTAGGGAGTCCGGGCATTGTCATTATATTACCTGTAAGAGCTACGATGAAGCCTGCGCCGGCGGACACCTTTATCTTTCTTACAGTTACGGTAAAGCCACTTGGCGCACCGAGCTTTGTCGCATCGTCGGAGAAGCTGTACTGTGTCTTAGCCATACAAACGGGGAGATCTCCGTAGCCGAGGGACGTGAGTCTGTCTATCTCGGCCTTTGCCTCATCGGTGAAGCTGACACCCTCACCGCCGTAGACCTTTTTAACTATTGCATCGATCTTTTCCTCAATGGACGTGCCGAGCTCATAGCTGTAGGTAAAGCCGTTTTCCTCATCGCAGAGTCGGACTACTTCTTCAGCAAGCTCAATGCCGCCCTTACCGCCCTCTGCCCATACGGTAGAGAGACGGACGTTTACACCGAGCTCACGGCATTTTTCAATAACGAGTCCGATTTCCGCATCGGTATCGGTAGGGAAGCGGTTTACCGCTACTACACAGGGAAGCTTATATACGTTTTTAATATTGGATACGTGGCGCAGAAGATTTGGAAGACCTGCCTCGAGAGCCTCGAGATTTTCCTCTGCAAGCTCTGTCTTTGCTACACCTCCGTGGAGCTTGAGAGCTCTTACTGTAGCTACAACTACTACCGCATCCGGCTTAATACCTGCCATACGGCACTTGATGTCGAGGAACTTTTCAGCTCCGAGATCTGCTCCGAAGCCTGCCTCGGTTACCGTGTAATCCGCGAGCTTCATCGCCATTCTTGTTGCAATTACGGAATTGCAGCCGTGCGCTATATTTGCGAAAGGGCCGCCGTGTACGAAGGCGGGAGTGCCCTCGAGAGTCTGCACGAGATTAGGCTTCAAGGCATCCTTGAGCAGTGCTGTCATAGCACCGACCGCACCGAGCTGACCTGCGGTTACGGGCTTATCGTCATGCGTGTATGCAACTACTATTCTCGAAAGTCTTTCCTTAAGGTCGGTGATGGAGCTTGCCAGACAGAACACTGCCATTATCTCGGATGCGACAGTAATATCGTATCCGTCGTCACGGGGCGTGCCGTTTTTCTCGCCGCCAAGACCTATCTTGATGAATCGGAGCTGACGGTCGTTCATATCGACACATCTCTTCCAGGTTATCTTTTCAAGGTCGATACCGAGGGCGTTGCCCTGGTGAATATGGTTGTCAAGCATGGCGGCAAGAAGATTGTTTGCCGCGCCGATAGCATGGAAATCACCGGTGAAGTGGAGGTTGATATCCTCCATGGGTACTACCTGAGCGTATCCACCGCCTGCCGCACCGCCCTTTATACCGAATACCGGGCCGAGGGAGGGCTCACGCAGAGCTACCGCACACTTTTTGCCGAGCCTTGTCAGACCGTCTGCAAGACCGATCGTCGTGGTGGTCTTACCTTCTCCTGCCGCGGTAGGGGTGATTGCGGTAACAAGAATAAGCTTTCCGTTATTTCTTTCCGAGTCGGAGAGGAGCTTATAATCCACCTTTGCCTTATACTTGCCGTACTGTTCAATATATTCGTCAGAGATACCGAGCTTAGCCGCTATCTCGCCGATTCTTTTCATCTCGCAATTCTGCGCGATTTCTATGTCGGATAAAAACGCCATTTGTTTTCTCCTTATCTGTTAAAGTATTTTACAGCTGATTCAAACAGCTTCATATCGTACTCACCCATAACGTTTCTGTAAAGATTGTTGCCGATTCTCTCACTGTGTCCCATTTTTCCGAGCACACGTCCGTCGGGAGAGGTGATTCCCTCAATAGCGAACACCGAGCCGTTGGGGTTGTACGCGGTATCCATCGAAGGCTTGCCGTCAAGGTCAACGTACTGTGTCGCGATCTGACCGCTTTCGGCAAGCTTCATAGCGAAAGCCTCGTCGCAAAGGAATCTGCCTTCACCGTGTGAGATCGGTACGGTATAGATCTGTCCGACCTCTGTGCCGGCAAGCCAGGGCGAGTTGTTTGTGCATACTCTCGTCCTTACCATCTTCGACTGGTGACGTCCTATTACGTTATGCGCAAGGGTAGGACAGGAGGCATCCGTGTCAATTATTTTACCGAACGGAACGAGTCCGAGCTTTATAAGAGCCTGGAATCCGTTACATATACCGAGCATAAGACCGTCGCGGCTGTCGAGCAGCTTTCCGACCTCTTCCTTGATCTCGGGGTTTCTGAAGAATGCCGTGATGAATTTTGCAGAGCCGTCGGGCTCGTCACCGCCGGAGAATCCTCCGGGAATGAATATCATCTGTGACTCGGAGATCTTCCTTGCGACCGTCTGTACGCTTCTCGCTACGTCGTCGGGGGTAAGATTTTTGATTACCGTAATATCCGCCTCAGCACCCGCGCGCTCAACCGCTCTTGCAGAATCGTATTCACAGTTTGTGCCGGGGAATACCGGTATCAGTACTTTAGGTCTTGCACTCATTATACGGGGGGTTGGCACCTTGCCTTTATTGTATGCAAAGGTAGGTACGTCGCTCTCCTTAGCCTTTGCAACCGTGGGATATACTCCCTCAAGGGTTGCGCTGTTCAGAGCCGCAAGCTCCTCTACCGTCTCTGATTCGTTATCGATAACGATTACCGCTTCAGCGGTGGTTTCGCCTATTTTAGTCGCGTATTTGCAGTCTATTTCCCGGTCGAGCTCCGCTACGATAAAGTCGAACATCATGGTGTTATACCAGTTATCCTTGACAACACCGGGTATCGCCTTGAAGCCTATTTCGTTGCCAAAGGACATTTTCATTACCGCCTCGGCAAGACCGTTTTCAACCGCCCATGCCGCCTTTACGTTACCCCTCTCAGACCACTTGTGGAAGCATTCCCATGCCGCCTTGGTGCTGTCAGCACCGAATGACTTGGGCGCAAAGAGATACACGGGGTGGCCCGATTCCTTGAATTCGGGAGAAATGACCTTATCTGCCTTGATAGGAGCTATGGCAAAGGAAATGAGGGTAGGGGGAACGTCCTTATCAAGGAACGTGCCGGACATAGAGTCCTTGCCACCTATTGCCGCAACGCCAAGCTCGAGCTGAGCATCCATAGCACCGAGGAGCGCCGCAAACGGCTTGCCCCAACGGGTGGGCTCGTTTCTGAGTCTCTCAAAGAATTCCTGGAGAGTGAGATATGCGTCTTTATAGTCAGCACCTGCCGCTACGATCTTTGCGACCGAATTATATACGGCCGCGTGAGCACCCGTGTAGGTGTCTATGCTCATAACGTCGGCATCAAAGCCCCACGCCATAACGCTCGCGGTGGTGGTAGTCTGATCGGGGAGAGTGGGGAGGAGAGCCGCCATTGACTGAGCGGGTGTCCTCTGAGTTTTGCCGCCGAAGGGCATAAGCACCGAGCCTGCACCGATAGAGCCGTCAAATCTTTCCACGAGTCCCTTACGGCTTGCGGTTTTGAGGTGGGATGCCATATCACGAAGATCCTTGTAGAGCGCCTTTGAGAATACTGAGAGGTCCTTTGCCTTTACTTTTACCTCGGTGTGCTTGCTTGCGCCGTTGGTGTTGAGGAATTCGCGGGAGAGATCGGCTATAGTCTGTCCTCTCCAGGACATTACCATTCGCGCTTCGTCTGTTACGGTGGCAACTATGTATGCCTCTAAGTTTTCCTTTTCCGCAAGCGCGATGAAGCTTTGCGCATCCTTTTCTTCGACTACGACCGCCATTCTCTCCTGAGATTCGGAGATAGCTAACTCCGTGCCGTCAAGACCGTCGTACTTTTTGCGGACGGCATCAAGATTGATGGAAAGACCGTCGGCAAGCTCGCCTACGGCTACGGAAACACCGCCTGCGCCAAAGTCGTTGCAGCGCTTGATAAGGCGTGTTACCTCGGGGTTTCTGAAGAGCCTTTGTATCTTTCTTTCCTCGGGGGCATTTCCTTTCTGTACCTCGGATGCCATCGTGGTAAGTGACTTCATATTATGTGTTTTGGAAGATCCCGTCGCACCGCCGATACCGTCACGGCCTGTTCTTCCGCCGAGAAGTATAACTACGTCACCGGCCTCGGGACGTTCTCTGCGCACGTTATATGCCGGCGCTGCGGCAACTACCGCACCGCACTCAAGACGCTTTGCGACGTATCCGTCGTGGTATATCTCGGCTACGTGTCCGGTTGCCAGACCTATCTGATTTCCGTAGGAGGAATATCCGGCAGCCGCAGTCTGACATATTTTTCTTTGAGGCAGCTTGCCTGCGAGGGTGTCACCAAGAGGAACTCTCGGATCTGCCGCACCGGTCACGCGCATCGACTGATGAACGTACGCGCGTCCCGAGAGGGGATCTCGTATACAACCGCCGATACAGGTAGCCGCGCCGCCAAAGGGCTCGATCTCTGTGGGGTGGTTGTGAGTTTCGTTCTTGAACATAAGGAGGAAGTCCTCCTCTTTGCCGTTTATGTCGGCGCTGACGTGAATGGAGCAGGCGTTTATCTCCTCGCTTTCGTCGAGCTCGGGGAGTTCGCCTCGCTTTTTGAGTACCTTTACGGCAATAGTAGCGATATCCATCAGGGTTTGGGGACGCTTTGCCGCCTTTTCCTCTCCGTATACCTCGACTCTTGAGGCGAGGTATCTCCCGTAAGCTTCGGCAACGGCCGTGTCATCTATTTTTACGTTGTCGATATGAGTAGAGAAGGTGGTGTGACGGCAGTGGTCAGACCAATAGGTATCGACAACTCTGATTTCTGTAATTGTAGGATCTCTCTTTTCCTCATCTCTGAAGTATCTCTGAAGGAATTTGAGATCGTCTATATCCATAGCAAGACCGAGCTTGTCCAAGAGAGCAGACATTCCCGCATCGTCAAGGCTGATAAAGCCCTCGACGGTTGCTACGGTTTCGGGTATTGCATAATCGATAGCCAATGTTTCGGGCTTACCGAGAGATGCTTCGCGGCTTTCAACCGCGTTTATAACGTATTTTTTAACTTCGTTAACGTCGTCCTCGGTGATATTTCCCGTGAGGACGTAGACCTTTGCGGTGCGTATTATCGGACGCTCACCGCAGGATATTATCTGTATGCACTGAGCCGCAGAGTCTGCTCTTTGGTCGTACTGACCGGGGAGATATTCAACGGCAAAGACCTTGCCGCCGTCGGCATCAAGCTCAGTGCTTACTATATCAAGCTGAGGCTCGGAGAAAACCGTTCCTACAGTCTTTTCGAAAAGCTCCTCATCTATATTTTCGACGTCGTAGCGGTTGAGTATGCGGACGTTCTCAAGCCCCTTGATGCCTACAAGTCCGCGGAGCTCTCCGAGGAGAGCCTTTGCCTCGTGAGCAAGTCCGTTTCTTTTTTCTACGTATATTCTGTAAACCATGTCTTACTCTCCTTTGCAAGCCAGAGCTCTCGCTCCTATATCGTGACGGTAGTACGCGCCCTCAAACCGTATCTTATCCACAAGCTTGTATGCGCTAAGTATCGCATCTTCAAGTTTCTCTGCTGTACTGACAGCACCGAGAACACGTCCGCCCGAGGTCACAAGACGTCCGTCCTTTACCGCCGCGCCCGCAACGTAGACCTGATCCTTTATCTCTTCGGGGATAGTTATTTCATACCCCTTTTCATACTTTTCGGGATAGCCGTTTGAAGCCATAATAACACAGCATGCCGCACGGTCTGAGAATCTGACCTCTGTGTCCGCGAGTCTCTCCTCGGTGACCGCCATCATAACCGTGAGCAGATCGCTCTCAAGCAGGGGGAGAACTACCTGCGTTTCCGGGTCTCCGAAGCGGCAGTTATATTCTATGACCTTTGGTCCGTCCTTTGTTATCATAAGTCCGAAGTAGAGGCAGCCCTTGAACGTTCTGCCCTCGTTGCGCATCGCGTTTACTGTGGGCAGGAAGATCTTATTCATGCATACTTCCTTGACGTCATCGGTGTAGTAGGGGTTGGGAGCTACAGTACCCATGCCACCCGTGTTAAGTCCTTCGTCGTTGTCGCGCGCTCTCTTGTGGTCCATGGACGAGATCATAGGCACTACGCACTTACCGTCTGTAAATGCAAGTACGGATACCTCAGGTCCCACAAGGAACTCCTCAATGATTACACGCTTGCCGCTCTCACCGAACATTCCGCCCGACATCATGGACTTGACGGCGGATACGGCCTCTTTTTTATCAGCGGCTATTATAACACCCTTTCCGAGAGCAAGGCCGTCAGCCTTTACTACGGTGGGATAGGTTATTTCTTCAAGATAGGAAAGAGCCTCGCTCTCGTCCGAGAAGGTCTCGTATTTTGCGGTAGGAATACCGTATTTTTTCATCAGCTCCTTTGAGAAAGCCTTGCTTCCCTCGATTATAGCCGCGGCTTTATTTGGGCCGAAGCAGGGGATACCTACCGCCTCAAGAGCGTCGACTGCGCCGAGAACAAGCGGATCGTCCGGAGCGACGATTGCATAGTCTATGCGGTTTTCCTTGGCAAAGCGTACGATACCATCGATATCCTTTGCGCCGATATCAACACAGATAGCATCATTTGCTATTCCGCCGTTTCCGGGGAGAGCATAGATTACCTCTACCTGCTTGTTCTGTTTTACGGATTTGATTATAGCGTGCTCGCGTCCGCCCCCGCCAACGACTAAAATTTTCATTTAAAGCTCCTTAGATTGATCTTGAAAATTATCTTGGTTAGTAGATAGAAAATTGAAACTGAACACTTTTGGGATTAGCCGAATACTCCGACTCCGATCAATGATGGAAGAGTCTCATTCCGGTAAACGCCATTACCATGCCGTACTTATCTGCCGCTTCGATTACGAGATTGTCACGGATAGATCCGCCGGGCTCTGCAATATAGGTAACACCGCTCTTTGCCGCGCGGTCGATATTGTCAGCAAATGGGAAGAAGGCATCAGAGCCTACCGTAACGCCCTTGACGGTAGCGAGATAAGCGTCCTTTTCCTCGCGTGTGAAGGGCTCGGGTCTTTCGGCAAAGTAGTTTTGCCACACGTCCTCACCGAGCACGGTGTCCGAGTCTCTGTCGGAAAGATAGAGGTCGATGATATTGTTCTTGTCCGGTCTGCCGATACCGTCGGCAAACTTGAGTGAGAGTACCTTCTCACTCTGGCGCAGATGCCAGAGATCAGCCTTGTCACCCGCGAGGCGTGTGCAGTGAATTCTCGACTGCTGTCCCGCACCAACACCGATAGCCTGACCGTCCTTGGCAAAGCACACGGAGTTTGACTGAGTATATTTGAGAGTTATAAGAGCAATTATCATATCGATCTTTGCATCTTCCGGAAGCTCTTTGTTCGCTGTAACTACGTTTTCAAGAAGCTCTTTGTTGATCTTGAAATTATTTCTGCCCTGCTCGAAGGTTATGCCGAATACCTGCTTTCTCTCAACCTCGGCGGGTACAAAATCGGGGTCGATCTTAACAATGTTGTAAGCACCCTTTCTTTTTGCCCTAAGAAGCTCGAGAGCCTCGGGAGAGTAAGAGGGAGCGATTATTCCGTCGGACACCTCGCGGCTGATTATCTTCGCGGTAGTAAGATCACATTCGTCGGACAGAGCGATCCAATCTCCGAAGGATGACATTCTGTCAGTTCCTCTTGCTCTTGCGTAAGCGCAGGCAAGGGGAGAGTCGTCAAGGCCCTCGATATCGTCGACGAAGCAGGCCTTTTTGAGCGCATCGGACAGAGGTTTGCCGATAGCAGCCGCTGTAGGAGAGACGTGCTTGAAGCTTGCCGCTGCAGGCATACCCACGGCTTCCTTTATTTCCTTGACAAGCTGCCACGAGTTAAAGGCGTCGAGGAAGTTTATGTATCCGGGTCTGCCGGAGATGATCTCGATAGGAAGATCAGATCCGTCGTGCATATATATTCTGGACGGCTTCTGATTGGGATTACATCCGTATTTGAGTTCGAATTCTTTCATTACTCTCGTCCTTTCGGTATTCTTTTCAGGAGTTTTTGTTGATAATTCTTTCGGTTATCTCGCCGCTTTCAAGATCGGTATATCTCACGTAGAGAGAAATCTTGTTATCCGCGTTCAGATTTGTCCAAAGGGTCTCGGTGAACGAATCGATACTGTCGGGGATAGCTACGCGCTCGGGCTCGCCGAGGAAGGTGGGAATTGGGTTGCCGTCTGTCACGTAGGTGTGAATGAAATGACCGAGTCCCGCGAGAGAGGGGTAAGAAAAGGTGTAGCGGTTGCAAGCAGTACCGAGCGGGTCTGCGGATTTTAGAATACTCATCTCATAAGAGAAGTCGGACTTAGCAAAGGTAATATATCCGCTGATTCTGGGGGTAAGATTTGGAGCATCGGGCTCAAACTCGCGGCTCTTTAAGGAGTCGGAGAAGGTAAGTCCGCCCGCAAGTCCTTCATAGACGGTGTCTGTCTGATCACCGTTTGTTACGATGAGGCCGCCCTCGGTTTCTCTCACCGCCGCGTAAATGATAAGCGATGGGTCTTCAACCTTACTGCTGTCGTATGGCTCTGTGAAAAGGTCTGTACCGTGTTTTACGAACACTCTGTTTCTGGAGTTGTTACTTCTACCCATTATGAAGTATGCAGATACGGCAGACTTGCCGTTTTCACTTTTGCCTATAACTATTCCGCGGCCTACGTAGGGGTTATCCTTTATAAGCTCGCCTATATCGTGTATTTTGTAAACATTCATGTGTAAAAGCTCCTTAATATTTGACACTGTACAGGATATCTTCATAAGATGGATACGGCATAAACTGTTTGCCTGTGAGAAGCTCTATAGCGTCCGCGCTCTGTCTGAGCCTCTCTATATTCGCTAAAAGCGTATCCTTGGCAAAGAAAGCCTTATCCTTAGCGGATGCGCCTGTGGGGTATTTGTCAAGATTTTCTTCGAGAAGCAGTATCTCACTCCAGAAGTGCTCAAAGTGAGTACCTATACGGCACAGAAGATCCTCCTCCGGCCTTGACGGTACAAGCTTGACAGAGCGTTTTTTCTCAATTTCTCCGAGGAGGAAATCCTGATATTTCACCACGCTTGGAAAAATCTCGAGCCTTGCCATATCGAGAGCGGTGAGAGCTTCGATGTGTACAGTCTTCGCATAATTCTCAAGCAGGATCTCTCCGCGTGAGCGTATCTCGCTTTCCGAGAGCACGGCATGTCTTTCAAACAGAGAAATATTCTTTTCACTGTGATAGTATATGAGCGCATCGGGGGTGGTGGGGAGATTAAGAAGTCCGCGTCTTTCCGCCTCGTCGCGCCATTCCTCAGAGTAGCTGTTACCGGAATATATTATTCTCTTGTGCTCCTTTATCACTCTTTCCAAGAGCTCGGATATGGCGGCATCAAGGTCATCCTTGCCTTCAAGCTCGTCAGCAAACGCCCCAAGCTCGTCGGCGACAACGGTGTTCAGTATGAAGTTCGGACAACCGATATTTGAGGGAGCTCCAACCATACGGAACTCAAACTTGTTTCCGGTGAATGCGAATGGGGAGGTTCTGTTTCTGTCGGTTGAATCCTTTTGTATAGTGGGAAGAACCGATATACCCACGTTAAGCTCAGCGGTCGATGCCGCGTGATATCTTTCTCCGCGCTCTATGGATTCAAGTATCTCCTCAAGCTCCTCGCCGAGATATACCGAAATGATTGCGGGCGGAGCTTCTGACGTGCCGAGACGGTGGTCGTTTCCTGCCGATGCAACACTTATTCTCAAAAGATCCTGGTGCTTGTCCACGGCAGAGATCACCGCGAGCAAGAAAATCAAGAAGCGCGCGTTGTCCACAGGCGTTTCGCCCGGCTCAAAAATGTTCTCGCCGCTGTCGGTGGAGAGCGACCAGTTGTTGTGCTTACCGCTGCCGCTTACCGATGCAAACGGTTTTTCGTGGAGCAGGCAGACGAGATCGTGCTTTCCCGCTATGGATTTCATCAGATCCATGACGATCTGATTCTGATCGGTGGAAATATTTGACGGAGCATAGATGCACGCCAGCTCGTGCTGTGCGGGGGCTGCCTCATTATGCTTTGTTTTTGCATAGATGCCCATTTTCCAGAGCTCCGTGTCGAGCTCCTTCATAAACGCTGCAACTCTCGGCTTAATAGAGCCGTAATAGTGATCCTCAAGCTCCTGTCCTTTTGAGGGGCGCGCGCCGAAGAGTGTGCGCCCACAATGTATGAGGTCAAGCCTTTTTTCATACACGCTCTTGTCGATGAGGAAGTATTCCTGCTCAGCGCCGACCGTGGGAATGACTCGCTGAGTCCTCTTGTCACCAAGGAGTCTGAGTATTCTCAGAGCCTGCTTGTTGATGGCATCGACCGAGCGCAAGAGAGGAGTTTTTTTATCGAGTGCCTCACCGCCGTAAGAGCAGAAGGCAGTCGGGATATAAAGGCTTCCGTCCTTGACAAATGCGTACGAGGTGGGGTCCCACGCTGTGTAGCCTCTTGCTTCAAAGGTAGCACGGAGTCCGCCCGAGGGGAAGCTCGACGCGTCCGCCTCACCCTTTACGAGAGAGCGCTCGGACAACTTGAGAATAGGCTCTTTTGTGCTCTTATGGGGCTCGATAAAGGCATCGTGCTTTTCTGCCGTGATGCCGGTCATAGGCTGAAACCAGTGAGTATAATGAGTAGCGCCGTGCTCCACAGCCCATTCGAGCATAGCCTTAGCTACACACTTCGCTACGTCGTGAGTAAGAGGAATTCCGAATTCTTTTGCCGCTCTTACGGATTCGTATGCGGTAGGATTGAGTCTTTCCTTCATTACGCTGTCTCCGAAGAGCATAACGCCGAAGTTTTCGGTTATCAGTTCCTTATTAGTCATAATTAGTCTTTCATTCCGCGTTTACCGAGGAGTATTTTCGATACTTTTTCACACGCCTCGGGCAGAATTATCCATTCTGCCTCCTGCATGACTCTTTTCTGGAGGATCTCCGGGGTGTCACCCTCTCGGATCTCTACACTCTTTTGCATAATTATCTTTCCGCCGTCGGGTATTTCGTTTACGTAGTGCACGGTTGCACCGGTTACCTTGACACCGTATTCGAGAGCAGCCTCATGGACTCTCAGACCGTAGAATCCCTTACCACAGAACGAGGGGATAAGAGAGGGATGTACGTTTATGATCCTATCACGGAAGAGTGAGGTGAATCTCTCTGAGAGTATAGACATAAATCCCGCGAGAACTATAAGCTCTATACCGTGTGATCTGAGCTCCTCGATGAGTCTATTCTCAAATGCCTCTTGCGATCCGCACTCAGCCTTTGTCACGGTGATGGCTTCGATGCCCGCCACGCGCGCTCGCTCAAGCGCGTAAGCTCCGACCTTATTTGAGATAACGAGTGATATAGTACCGGATCTTATTATTCCGTCACGCTCGGCAGCTATAAGAGCACCGAGATTAGTGCCGCCGCCCGAAACGAGAACGGCAACCTTGATCTTTTCCATAATACCTACTCCGTATTACTCGAGAATTATCTTTTCATCGGACTCCGTTATCTCGCCTATGAGATAAGCGTCCTCACCGTTTGCTCTGAGTATAGCGAGTGCGCGCTCTGCATCCTCTTTAGCTACTACGACACTCATGCCGACACCCATATTGAAGGTGTTGAACATATCTCTTTCGGTAATTCCGCCCGCCTCAGCTATAAGCTTGAAGATGGGGAGAACTCTTACGGAGGACTTGTCGATCTTTGCGCAGAGTCCGTCGGGAATGCTTCTCGGAATGTTTTCATAGAAGCCGCCGCCTGTGATGTGAGATACGCCCTTGACGGTAACCTCATTCATAAGAGCGAGCATAGGCTTAACGTAAATTTTGGTGGGGGTAAGAAGTGTCTCGCCGAGCGATTGTCCGCCGAGCTTTTCGTTTGGAGCTTTGAGATCGCAGTTTTCTACGTCAAAGACCTTTCTTACAAGAGAGAAGCCGTTGGAGTGCACTCCGCTTGAGGGGAGCGCGATAACAACGTCGCCCGCCTTCATGGATTTATTATTGATCACCTTGAATCTGTCAACCGCGCCGACGGTGAAGCCTGCGAGGTCATATTCGTCTATCGGGTAGAAGCCGGGCATCTCCGCAGTCTCGCCGCCGATTAGCTCACATCCGGACTGTACGCATCCCTCTGCGACACCGCCTACGATGGACGCTATCTTTTCGGGATAGTTTTTGCCGCATGCGATATAATCAAGGAAGAAGAGCGGCTTCGCTCCGCAGCATATAACGTCGTTTACACACATAGCCACACAGTCAATACCTACTGTGTCGTGCTTGTCCATAAGGAACGCGAGCTTCAGCTTAGTTCCGACACCGTCCGTACCGGAAACAAGCACGGGGTGGGGCATATCTGTAATATCAAGCTCGAAAAGACCGCCAAAGCCGCCAATGTCCGAGGACTTACTCGAGATAACGGTTCTGGCTACGTGTGCCTTCATAAGCTCGACTGCTTTATAGCCGGCGGTGATATCAACACCGGCAGATGCGTAAGCATCGGATTTAGAATTAGAATGCATGTTTTACAGTCCTTTCGAATTATTCTTTTCCTGTCCAGCAGTAGGTACAGAGCTTACACGGCTCAAGACCGATAGCTTCTATTATACCTTCAAGCGACTGGAATTCTATAGTTTTGAGGTGTAGCTTTTCGCACAGCTTCTCGCGCAGCCGTTTACCGCGCTCGGTGGAGAAATCACTGTACTCGTGAATGTGCTTGATTCCTTCATCTCCCTCAAGCTCGGCGATGATCTTTCTTGTAATAAGCTCCATATCGTCTGTAGCTCTTGAGAAGTTGAGATATTTACAGCTGTACATAATCGGCGGACAGGCTGAGCGCATATGCACCTCTTTAGCACCGCTTTCGTATAGGAATTCTACGGTCTCGCGTATCTGTGTGCCGCGCACTATGGAGTCGTCTACAAAGAGAAGATTCTTTCCTTCGATTATCTCCTTGACGGGTATCTGCTTCATCTTGGCAACTCGGTTTCTCTCCGACTGCTTAGCAGGGGTAAAGCTTCTTGCCCAGGTGGGAGTGTACTTTATAAACGCTCTGGCGAACGGTATGCCGCTTTTGTTGGCGTAACCGATAGCGTGCGGCGTGCCGGAATCGGGAATACCTCCGACGTAATCAATGCCGTCGTTTTGTCCGCGATTTTTGTCATTCTCCGCCATTATAGCGCCGTTCTTATAGCGCATTATTTCTACGTTTTTGCCTTCGTACGTGGAGGTTGGATAACCGTAGTAGCTCCAAAGGAAAGAGCATATCTTCATATCGTCGCTTCCTTCGTAAGGGGTACTCATTCCGTCTGCGCTTATCTCCACGATCTCACCTGCGCGCAATTCCTTTATAGGCTCATAGTCGAGCTTTGATGCCGCAAACGGCTCAAGTGTCGCGCAGTATCCGTCCTCGCTTTTACCTACCGTGAGAGGGAGTCTGCCCACCTTATCTCTGGCGGCTATTATGCTGCCGTCGTCCTTGAGTATGAGGATAGCGACTGTTCCCTCAACCTCGCTCTGTGCATAACGTATACCGTCGGTGAAGTTCTCTTTTTTGTTTACAAGGGCCGCTACAAGCTCTGTGGTATTCACCGCGCCGCCTGTCATGGCATCAAACTGGCCGTCACCGGATTCAATGTATTTTTTTACGAGCTCATCGGTGTTATTTACTACACCGACCGTAGCTATGGCGTATTTGCCGAGTCTTGATCTGATGAGAAGAGGCTGCGGAGCATAGTCGCTGATGCATCCTATCGCGCTGTGTCCCTCCATCTGCTCGAAAACGTTCTCAAACTTAGTTCTGAACGGCGAGTTTTCGATGTTATGTATAACTCTTTGCAGGCCGATAGCCTCGCTGAATGAAGCCATGCCCGCTCTCTTTGTGCCGAGATGAGAGTGGTAGTCCGTACCGAAGAAGACGTCAGATATAGCGTCCGATTTACGGCACGCTCCAAAAAATCCGCCCATTAGTGTCTCACTTTCTGAAATTAGAGGTCGAGGTGTGAAGCGTTATGCGAAGAAGAGCTCCGAGAGAGTCATCGGGTCGATATACTCGCCGTTCTTATAGACGCGCATATTACCGGAAGCGATCTCATCGATGAGCATTACCTCGCCGTCCTTATCGTAGCCGAATTCGAATTTGATATCGTAGAGTACAAGTCCTTTTTCAAGAAGGTCGTCCGCAACGATCTTTGTTATCTTTTGAGTCATAAGCTTGATATCGTCGTACTGCTTTGCGCTCATAACACCGAGGTCTACAAGTCCGTCCTTGGTTACGAGCGGATCGCCCTTTGCGTCGTTCTTAAAGGTAGTTTCAACGTATGCGGGGAGGTCTGCACCTTCCTCAATGTAGTCGCTGTAGCGACGGTAGAAGCTGCCCACGGCCTTGTGACGGCAGATGACCTCAAGTCCTTTGCCAAAAGGCTTTGCGGGGAGAACCTCCATAGTAGTGCTTTCAAGATCGGCACTGACGTAGTGAGTCTTGATGCCTGCGGCATTTACCTTCTCGAAGAAGTATATAGACATGCGGAGATTTACGTCACCGACACCGTCGATAGTAAGTCCTACCGAGTTTTCACCGGGATCAAACACTCCGTCTTTTCCTGTGCAGTCGTCCTTGAATTTAAGCATATAATTGCCGTTATCAAGCGCAAATACGTCCTTTGTTTTACCTGTGTAAACGAGTTTCATTTTGTTTTTCCTTTCGTATCAGAGCTTATGTTTGTTTTATTTATCACTTATTAAATTCGTTTTCTATCTCGGAATTCTTTTTGAGGACTGCCTCGGTATCCCGGCGGCGCTTGTCCTCAAGTCTTTTTGCGAGGTCCTCGTCCGAGAGGGCGAGTATCTCTGCCGCGAGGAGAGCTGCGTTAGCCGCTCCGTCTATAGCTACGGTTGCTACGGGTATTCCCGTCGGCATCTGCACTGTGGCAAGGAGCGCGTCAAGGCCGTCGAGGTTGGACGACTTGCAGGGTATACCGATAACGGGCAGGGTAGTTCTCGATGCAACTACTCCGGCAAGATGAGCCGCCATACCTGCTGCCGCAATCAGGACACCAAAGCCGTTTTGCTTTGCCTCAGATGAAAAATTGCTCGCCTCATCGGGCGTTCTGTGAGCGGAGTACACGTGTACCTCGTACGGAACGTCTAAAGAAACGAGCATATCAATTGCTTTTTTTACAACGGGAAGATCACTTGCGCTTCCCATAACGATTCCAACCTTCTTCATATCAAGCTCCCTTCCGGTGCAGAGCACCAGGCAAAATTAATAATTTGGTCAGAGCAAACCGTCCTAAAAAATGCAAAAAGGCGCACTTACCCAAGTACAGAGTAGTGCGCCCAGACGGTCGGCATTAAATATAGATGTCACCGTGGCACCGCGGTTAAATCCGCGAATATCCGTCAGTCACGGGACAAGTTTGCGTCCGGGACACTGTCTCAAATCGCTAAAACTATATTTATTATATTATATTCTTAAGAAAATGTCAATAAATTTCCCTAATAAAATGCTTACATAATTTTGTATGTATATTGCCGCAAAATTGGAACAATTTGCACAAAACCGTCGAATAATGCGTAAACAAAGGCGCGGAGAAGATTGAAAAATATGTGTGATTATAGTATAATTTCAATACAGACGCTTGATTTTTCCAAAAAGGATTACCTTTTGATCGCGAAAAACTACCGAAAAGACAAAAACACACAATTTTCTCCTTAGCGGTGATATAATCGGTTACATAAAAAGCAAAGGAGAAAAATATGTACTCGATAGAAACAAATTCTCTGACGAAGAGATACAGAGACGTGCTTGCTGTTGACGGCCTTGATCTTAAGGTGCGGGAGGGAGAGCTTTTCTCACTGCTCGGGGTGAACGGTGCCGGCAAGACAACGGCTGTAAAAATGCTGAGCTGTCTTGCAGCTCCGAGCTCCGGCGGTGCTTCCGTCGGAGGATATGACCTTTTAAGCGAATCGGAAAAGATAAAGAAGATTATCGCGATATCTCCTCAGGAGACGGCGGTGGCGCCAAACCTGACGGCAAGAGAGAATCTTGAATTGATATGCGGTGTACACGGCTTCGGCAAGGATAGAGCGAGGGAGAAGATCGCCGATCTGTCCGACAGATTCGGACTCTCGGATATTCTCGGCAGAAAAGCGGGGAAGCTGTCAGGAGGCTGGCAGAGGAGACTCAGCATAGCGATGGCGCTGATAAGCGAGCCGAAAATACTGTTTCTCGACGAGCCGACTCTCGGCCTTGACGTTATTGCAAGGAGTGAATTATGGGATATAATAAGCGATCTCAAGGGTCGTACAACGGTAATACTCACCACTCACTATATGGAAGAGGCGGAGAAGCTCTCGGATAGAATAGGAATAATGAAGGACGGCAGTCTCCTTACCGTGGGTACAGCCAAGGAAATTATGGAGATGACCGGCAAGGAAAGATTTGAGGATGCCTTCGTTTCTGTAGTAAGGGGGTGTGGAGTATGAGGCTCTTTGCTTTTTCGAAAAGGTGCGCAAAAGAGATAATCCGCGACCCGATAAACCTCGCATTCGGACTTGGATTTCCCGTAGTTCTTTTGATTTTACTTTCCACTATGCAGTCCAATATTCCAGTGCCGCTCTTTGAAATAGAGAGCTTAGCTCCGGGCGTTGCGGTGTTCGGTCTGTCGTTTATGACTCTGTTTTCTGCTACGCTTGTGGCGAAGGATAGGGAAAGCTCGTTTTTACAGAGATTATATACCACACCCCTCAGACCGTGTGAGTTTATCCTCGGATATTTGTTACCTATTATCCCGATATCCGTATGTCAGAGCGCTGTGTGTTATGCGTTGTCAGTAGCTATCGGCTTGCCCGTATCGGCAAATATTCTTGTGGCCATCCTTGTGATGATACCCATATCCGTGATGTATATTTCGCTTGGGCTTCTTGTCGGAAGTCTTGTTGGAGTTAAGGCGGTGGGCGGTATCTGCGGCGGACTTTTCACCAATCTTTCCGCTTGGCTATCCGGTGTATGGTTCGATCTGTCGCTCGTCGGCGGAGCGTTCGAAACTGCAGCAAAGCTCTTGCCGTTTGCACACGCGGTAGAGCTTGAGCGAGCCATCATAAGCGGACAGACAGAGGGGATACTCACTAATTTTGCGGTAGTTATCGGATATGCCGCTATCAGCACAACGGCGGCTGTACTTGTATTTCTCAGACAAATGAAAAAACAGTAATGGAGAGAATATGAAATTAAGAATTGTAATAGATAAGGATGCGGAGGAGGAGATCGTTGCCACGGTGCACTCTAACTCACGTTTTATCGAGGAAATAGAAAGCCTTGTAAACTCTTATTCGGGTAATTCCGGTGTTGCTGTTTCGGGAGATTACGGCCTATTCACACTCGATTTTGAGAAGATTGAATGTATTACAGTCATAGATCGCAAGGTCTATGCTGTTGACGGGGACGGGGTAAAGCACCGTACAAATCAGAGACTCTGCGACCTTGAAAACGCGTTGCCGTCGTATTTTATCCGCATCAATAAATCGACTATAGCGAACAGAAACCGGATAGCGAAATTTCACACGGTATACAGCGGTGCGGTAGACGCGATATTCAAATCGGGATACAGAGATTACGTTTCAAGACGTTGCTTTGCGGAGATCAAAAGGAGGTTGTTGGGAAAATGAGAAGATATATAAAGGAATTCGCGATGCGCGGCATGGTTGCCTGCGGATTCGGTCCTGTGATCTGGGTGATAGTATACGCGATACTTAACGCGGTGAGAGTGGTTGAGACGGTATCTGTGGCAAAGGTGGTTATAGAGATAATTTCTGTCACCGTGCTTGCCTTTATTGCCGGCGGAATAGGCGTGGTATATAAGATAGAGAAGCTGCCCCTTGTTGCCGCGACTTTCATACACGCCCTCACTCTTTATGCTGACTATATCGTAATTTATCTGATGAACGGGTGGCTCGGCAGGGAAATGCTGCCCTTAGTGATATTTACCGTATGCTTCATCGTAGGATTTGCCGCAATATGGCTCGCGGTATACTTTAGCACTAAGAACAGCGCAAATAAGATAAACGAGCGGCTGAGCAGTTTAAAAGACTTTGAATCTAAGCAACAAATATAATATTTGAGAGCTCTGCCGAAGATCGGAGGGCTCTTTTTTTGCATATTTTTCAAAAAGGCTTGATAGGTGTGGTATAATATAAACAGAAAAGCAAAGAGGAAGGTATGGCGTAATGAAAGAAAAGCATGAAAACGTGACGGAGAATAACGGCTCACCTGAGGGCTCTTTACCGACAGGTGCGCACAGAGCTGTAGATCCCGGACTCATCGAAAAGGTGACGTCCTTTATTGAAAAATTCTATATTGACGAGATCGTATGCTGTGAGGAGCTCGATCCAGAGATCGGATCGGCATCCGATAAGAGTACCGCTCCAATGATGATCATGTGTGAGATGGCTGCCCCTGTGCGCCCGAGATCGTGCGCTCCAAAGTCATTGCGCGGTATTTTCGACGATATGGACAAAGGGTTTGCCGAAACGCTCTTTTACTACATAGATAAAAAGGGTATAACTGACGTTGAGGCGTACAAGCTCTCAAACGTGGATAAGAAGACGTTTTCGAAGATAAAATGCAATACGAATTACCGTCCGAGCAAGATTACCGCTGTATCGTTTGCTATAGGTCTGCATCTTTCTATCAGAGAGACGAACCACCTGCTTCGCACGGCGGGAATGTGTCTTTCGAGATCTAATAAGTTTGACGTGATAATAGAATATTTTATCACTTCGGGCGACTATAAAACGATATTTGACGTAAACGACGTGCTTTACGAATTTGATCAGAGTACTCTCGGCACGCTCGAGTGAAAAAAGTCGCTTGTCGGGAGACCTTTTATCCGAAAATAAATGCTATAATGTGGTCGCAAGGCAGAGAGAAAGCCGAGCGATCACATTTTACTTTATGGAGGATATTACAATGAAAAAGAACGAAGAAACTATCACCGTTGACACAGGCATAGAGACGCTGAACAATGACACCGAGCTTGTGTTTATAATCGATCGCAGCGGATCTATGGCAGGATTTGAAAGCGATACGGCGGGCGGATTTAACTCAATGATCGAGAAGCAAAAGGCGAATGGGACGGGGACGGTATACGTGTCAACCGTGGTTTTTGATAATTACAGCGAGGTAGTGCACGACCGAGTGCCGATTATGGAGGTGGAGCGCATGACTCCTGAGGACTGCGGGGCGCGTGGATGCACCGCGCTGTATGATGCCATCGGCGGAGCAATAAAGCACATAGGAAACGTACATAAATATGCAAGGCGCGAGGACGTGCCCGCTCATACCATCTTCGTTATAACTACCGACGGTATGGAAAACGCGAGCCATAACTTCACAGGAACAGAGGTGAAGAAAATGATCAAGGACCGCACCGAGAAATACGGTTGGGAATTTATTTTCGTCGCGGCAAATATAGATGCCGCCGATGCTGCAAACGACATCGGTATCAGAGCCGAGAGGACAGCAAATTACGTTCAATGCGAGGAAGGTATAAAAGCCTGCTATGAAGCTATGGATAACTTTGTAACGATGAAGAGGAGTAATCCGAAGATAATGTGTTCCGATACATCTTGGCGAGGCGACCTTGAGAAAAATGAGAAGAAAAAGAAGCGTTAAATGTAAATTATAATTTACATAAAAAGATTTAACCGCAAGAGAAAGGAAAAATGAGATGAAATACACGGAGGTGGGATTCCGAGCAGTATATAAAAAGTTTTGTGTCTTTTTGCTCAGTGACGAATTAAAGGCCGGGGTGAAGGAATATCCCGGCGCGGATGATGCAAACTGCGTTTTGACGTACGGATACATAGACAGAGATGCGGGCGTGACTCTGGAGGTTGTCGCTTTAGGAGTCGGCGCAGAAGATAACTATTGCTTTTTCGATACAAACGCAAACGCGAGAATGCTTATCAGAATAGAGACGGTAGAAAATGAAGAGTTTTCGCACTTGAGTAACGAAGGGGACTTAAAAGAGAGATATTCGCAGAAGCTGGAGACACTCAAAGCTTATGATGTTGACGAAGAAATTGAAAGGTCGCGTGAAATGCGCGTTTTAGACGTCTCGCGCAACGCCGACTATCCCGATGACGTCATGGTGTATCTGACTCGTAAAGGGCTTGAGCCGGAGGGGTGCTGGACACGCATATTCGGACTCGGTGAAAGTTGGATCATGGGCACGCTTCTAAATGAGCCGAATCAACCCTTCGGATATCACATAGGGGAGGCGATAGGCTTTTTCCCGATTAAAACCGAGACGGGTAAAGACGTATGCGTTACGGATATGACACCGAGCAAAAGGATCACTGCAGAGGATCTGGCTGACGGAAGTATGCTAAAAGGTGCGGTGAGCGCATATTACAGAGATCCAAACGAGGATAATTTTTTCGAGATAATTGAGACATTGCGTGACAGCACCGTATTAGTACCGTACAGTATGGTACTGATGAAAGAGGATATGGAAAAATTACAGCAAATGCTCTCTGAGTTTGACAGTGATCTATCTTCTCTTATAGGACAGAAATTTCAGAACTCAGAGGATATACTCATGATTCCGGATATTTTGGAAAGTGAGGGCGAGGAGTACTTCCCGATGTTCTCAAGCGCTGAAGAAATACCGGAGAGTGATGAGCTCTCGTCTATTCTTTCTATGCACTTTCTTGAAGTTGTGGAGGTTGCGGCAAAGGCAAATGGGGGCGTGGGCATCAGCGTGGTACTCAATCCGTTTACCGATCCGTTTGTTCTTGACAAGAAAATTTTTGACATAGTTAAGAACCTAAAGTCCCGCATAGAATAGTAATAAAAACGGGAAAAAGTAAATTATAATTGTCATATCACTACATAAACACGCAAAAAAGCTACGGATTTTCGAATCCGTAGCTTTCTCATTAATTATTGTTTCTTTTTGAGCTTTCGGTCACAGCTCTGACTTTTTCGGTGAATTTTTCCGTGCGGTAACGGGGAGATATTCTCCACGTCCAGTTGTTCTCTGCGACCGATGGTGTGTTCATTCTGCCTTGCTCGTTGGTTAATTCGAGATAGTCCTGCATGGGCACGACAACGAGGTTTGCCTTGCTGTTCATAGTGAGGCTTATGAGATCGTATCCTCTTGACTGTCCTTTTATATGGGGGCATTCGCGGTTGAATCTCTTAAGCTCATTACCGGATAGATTCTTGCACCAAGACTTTACACAGTCGGAGTCGTGAGAGCCGGGATATGCCACACAGTTTTCGTCCTTGTACATTCTCGGCAGATACTCGCTGTCGTCGTCAAAGAAGCCAAACTGTAAAAGCTTCATACCCGGGAAAGCAGTATCGGTAAGCAATTCACGTACGTCATCCGTTATAAAGCCGAGGTCCTCAGCTATGATTTTAGCTCTTGGGAAGGACTCGCGTATGCTTCTGAAAAGCTCGATTCCAGGAGCGGAGTCCCATTTTCCGCCTCTCGCGGTGGTGTCACCGTAAGGTATGTTGTAGTATCCCGCAAAGCCTCGGAAATGGTCAATGCGGAGTATATCATACATACCGAATGCGCTCTTAACTCTCTTTTTCCACCAGGAGAAGCCGTCATTCTTCATCAATTCCCAGTTGTATATCGGGTTGCCCCAGAGCTGACCGTCGGGGGAGTAGCCGTCGGGAGGACAGCCTGCCACTACCGTGGGATTGAAGTCCTCATCAAGTAAAAATTGCTCGGGGGACTGCCATACGTCCATACTGTCGTGAGCAACGTATATCGGCATATCACCGATTATGACTATATTCTGCGTATGGGCGTACATAACGAGTGCTTGCCACTCAACGTAGAATTCAAACTGTATCCACTCCCAGAAGGAACATTCATCCTTGAAGTCGGAGCGACATTCTCTTGCACGCTTTACGTCCTTGTGCGCGTCAGACCACTCTGTCCAGGATGCAAAATTGTAATGCACCTTGAGAGCCATGAAGAGCGAGTAGTCGCTTAACCAATGTTTATTTTTCCTAAGATATGTTTTATATGCCTCGCTACTGTCCTCACCGCGCGCGATGAAGCGAGAGTGCGCAAGTCTTAACACCTTATATCTTGTGGTGAATAGCCAGCCGTAGTCGACACGGTCTCCGTCATATGTGTTTTCTTTAAGCTCACCTATAGTGAGAAGTCCCTTTTTGCGTAGAATCTCAAGATCTATAAAGTAGGGGTTTCCGGCCACGGACGAGGGCGACTGATAAGGGCTGTCACCGTATGATGTGGGGTTGAGCGGAAGGACCTGCCAGCACTTTGTCCCCGTGTCCGCGAGGAAGTCGACGAAGTCGTAAGCACTTTTTCCGAACGAGCCGATGCCGTAAGGGGAGGGCAGAGAGCTTATCGGCATAAGTATGCCGCTTTTTCTTTTAAAGCCGAAGTTTTTGAGCGAGGTTTTCATAGATTTCTCCGTTTGGTTTGCGATATTAATATTCTATCATACGCGCCCTGTAATGTCAATCGTTGCATAAATAAAACACGTAGAAATATCGGCTATTTATTCGGCTGAAGTTTAAAACAGCACCGATTGCAAGTCTTGTTTTCGAGGCATCTCATTTTTTGAGAGGAGTGAGAAGAATATTGGTCAGGTAAGGAGTATGTCGAAAACGAGTATTCTCCGTTAATGTCAGCGCGTGTGTGAATAAACCGCCGGGTATAAAGGTGAAAAAAGACGGGAGCGGACACACATATCCGCTCCTGCCTTTTATAAAAAACTGTTCTTACACCATAGCCGTGTCAAGCTTTTCCGCTCTTTTTCTTTCCATAAGAGCATCAAGGAAGCATACCCACTTAACCGTGAGTCTTTCATCGGGCTGGGGATAAATATAAATGAGCTTGCCTGAGTGGTAGACGTCAAAGTGCTTGCCGGGTGTTATCGGGAAGGCGCAGATCTTCTCAGGGGTTACGGAGAACTCTATCGGTTCACCGTGCATTACGCCCTTAAGGCGGAAGGTGTCCTTGTCTATGTATGCTTCACCCTCGCCGGCAAACTCGTCCATGAAGCCGTCGTCACCGCAGCAGCCGAGTCTTACCTTGGATTCTATATGTCCGTGCTCTGTATCAAGAGAGCTCTGCTGCCATGCGAACCACTCGTTCACACGCTCAAAGGGAGCGTCGTGGAGCTTATAGAAGTTGTCGAGAGTCGCACCAAATCCGCACTCACACTTGATGCGGTTGCCCTCGGCAGTAATACCGCCTTCCTTCATACACACGGGGCACTTGAACAGTATTCTGTCAACACCTCTTGCGATATTATCTGACTTGTATTCAACACCGTCCATAGCGAGCTCGTCGTCGTTATAGATCGCCTTAGCGGTGATATCCTTGATCTCGTCTATGCTCGCGTTCGCCACTTCGTCAGCTGTGAGTAAAAGCTTTACTGAGGAGTTGATCTTACCTTGACGGCTGTCACCCTTGTCGCGCCACTTCGGGAAGGAAAGATATGCGCCCTCGGCCTTCCATGAGTAGAGGTTGATACCGAGCTTTTTGACAAGCTCTGCAGTTCCGTCGGTTATGGGGAGAGTACGTCCGTAGCAGGAGAGTCTGCCCTCGGGGAATATGACGATGACCGAGTTCTCGTTTTTTGCACGCATAATGCTTATTATGGTGGAAACGTCCGCGGAAAACATCTTCTTCGTAATAACCTTCATGAGCTTCAAGAGTCTTGCGGTCTTGGGATCGCGCATAAAGTGCTCGCTTACAACGTAAGTCGGGCGGATAGGGTAGAGTGTCAAGGCCGAGAGGATATGATCCTGGTCGCAGGTGTGCGTAGCCATCACTATTGCCGGGCCTTTTATATTTTTTGCAACGCTTCTGTCGAATTTAATGCCGTACTTTTTTGTGTACTTATGTTTTAAGGCAGCGTATACGAAGAAATAGAGTATCGGGTTTACCTTACCTATCTTCTTTTTTGACTTCTTTTTACTCATGTCAGACTCCAGTACCGTCATATGAATTTAGTCTTGCGAGGTGCTATGTTATATCTCACATTATATCACTTATGCAGGGAACTTGTCAATATTTTATTCATATTTTACGTGCGAGGTAAGTATTTACATTGTATCTTTTGTGTGGTATAATACAGAAAAAGACTTGCGAGGGAAAGATGAAAAGACTTCTTATAACAGGCTTCGAGCCCTTTGGCGGCGAGAAGATAAATCCGTCTTGGGATGCCATTGAGAGACTCCCCGAGATCATAGGCGAGTACAGTCTGACAAAGCTGCTTGTACCCGTTGTATTCGGTAAAGCGGCGGAATGTGTTTTGAGGTGTGCCGATGAATTGCACCCCGACGTCATACTGTGTGTCGGTCAGGCAGGAGGCAGGAGTGCCGTCACTCCCGAGCTTGTGGCAATAAATCTGCGAAACGCCTCCATGCCCGATAACGAGGGCAACAGACCTAAGGACGAGCCGATAGACGCTGACGGAGAGCGCGCGTATTTCTCCACACTCCCCGTGCGCAGGATAGCCGAGGCTATAAACGCGGAGGGGATACCCTCACAGCTCTCATACTCCGCCGGCGCATACGTCTGTAACGACCTTTTATACACTCTGCTCGCCCACTTTGACGGCACTGATACAAGGGTGGGATTCATCCACGTGCCGTACTCCAAAGAGCAGGGCAAGGAGCCGTCAATGAGCCTTGACGAGATAAGCAGAGCACTCTTTGTTGCTGTGAGAGAGCTCTGGTAATCAAATCACATTATATAACAGAAAAACTAACGCAAAGTTAAAAACCGAAAGGATATAGCAAGCCCGCTATATCCTTTTTATGATAATTATTATTTACAAAAATAGGGCTATGCCATGAAAAAACTTATACCGTGCCTGTAATCGTAAGGATTGCCACGCCGGGAGCTGTGGTTGGTGCGCCCGTGGTAGGATCCTGAGTGTAGATTGCTGCGGGCACACTCACTGTGCCGTCCGTTGTGGCGAACTCACCGCTTGCCGCGTTGTAGGTATATCCTACTCCTGCCTGCAGAGTCACTCCGTCGAGCGTTACGGTGAGATCTGTCAGTACGGGATTAAATACGTCGGAGATTATTACTCCGTCCGTAGCGATAACGGGCGCGTTGCCGTAATTCTGTACGATCACCGTGTAGGTTAGCCTGTCGTTATCGGATATTACCGCAGGACACACCGCCTTTGCTATGGTAAGCTGAGGATTCTCTCTCACTACTACTGTCGCATCGGCTGTGATGACCCCGATTCCCACACCGCCGTCTGTCGAGGCTGTGTTGGTTATGCTTGCGCCTTGTGCCGTGGGCGCAAATTCGTTTGCTCGCGCCTCATAGATAAGGGTTGCGCTGCTCTCAGCAGGCAGATTGATGCCGCTTATCTCAAGGTTGCCAACGGATGTGACTGTCGGGGCACTCTGAAGCACGCCGTTGAGATAGTAGAGTAAAGAGCCGTCAACGTAGTCAAGAGGAATTGCCGTTCCGCCTCCGGGTAAAGTGTAAGCACCGAGGTTATCGGTGACGGTGAGCCCGTTGTATGCGGAGCTGCCTATATTGTCGAGGGTTATGACGTATGCGATATTTCCGCCTGCCGTGTAGTCACCGGATACGGCGGTTTTTGTGATGGTGAGGCCTGTGAGAAGCTCAGCCTCGGTTGTATTCGAGTTTACGACGTTGCCACCGAAGGACAGCGTCGCCTGATTATAGAATGTTGCCATGTTTTTTGTCTCCTTGTCTTTGTACGAATGGCATAGCCCTATATCAGTATATGATTTACCGTCGAATTTTGCGCTGCATGGGGGAAATTTTACAAATAGCACACAAAGTATGTTGAACGGCAAAGGGCCGTTTGTTGACCTTCATATTGCCGAACCCCTGTATGCGTGTAAGCTTTTACCCCCTCGAGAGGCGGCAGATGAGCTACGCGCGAGAGCCTACCGTATAATGCAGGAGATGAATGGCATCCACCCCGGTGACCCCACCTACAATGAGGATCAGTGCATCGAGCACTACCGCAAAACAATGTGATAAAAAAGCCGATGAGCGCGTCTCATCGGCTTTTGTTGTTCTTATGGAGTATTAAGGTCGTGTAATGTTTGCCAAAGATCCTCTTTACGTTAGGAAAAGGGGGCGGTATGAGAGGAGGCTTTGGCAGATAGAGCCGTAAGCTCGGTGTGAGCTCTATATTCCGTACCGTCCGCTCAGAGGGTCTTTGAAGATGCCTATTCTCGGAGTTTTGAACGTGAAAATTACAAAAAGGGCGGCAACCGTGTATAAAAAAGCGATAGAAAGCTGAGGACTAAGGCATGCCTCCGGCGTTTTGTAGAGCTTCACAGTCTCGTAGGTATAGGCTACAGCGGCCGCGACGAAGAATATCGTGATGTTTATCCAATCGGGTGATTTTCCTATAACACCGTTGTAGGTATAGAATATCAGAGGGATCATAATAAGTCCTATGAGGATTCCACGCAGCTTGATACACCAGAAGTCCTCGCGCTCTCCAAAGAAAAAGCTTTGGATGACAGCATAAAAAAGCATCGGCCAGAAAAGAAGCTTCATATGCTCCCAGGTGGACTCGTTTACACCCGAAAACGGTGCTGCGATAACGGATTCACCGAGCCATTCGTAAAGGAAATGCAAAATAGTGCCTAAGAATGACGTCACGGCAAAGCCCATCAGCTGCCACAGCCATACGGTTCGTTTCATATCTTTTCCTCGGAATTTTCAAAATTTCTTTTTAGATATTGTATTCATAGGGCCTCTCGATTATACCCGAAGAGAGAAGTGCGAAAAGTATTTGATTTTTACCTCTGTCCGTGCTATAATTGAATTAATGAAGGCGCATCCGCGCTGATATGAGAGGTGAAAGTAATGTTTGATTTCAAGGGCAAGGTTGCCGTAGTAACCGGCGGAGCACGTGGAATAGGAAAATGTATTGCCGATAGCTTTCGCGCCGCGGGAGCTCACGTTTGCGTGATAGATCTTCTTGAAAATGATTATTTTGTCGGAGATCTTGCCGATAAGACTACTCTTCACGCCTTTGCGGATAAGGTCATAGGTGATTTTGGCAGAGTCGACTGTCTTATAAACAACGCTATACCGAGGACGTGTGGGATCAGCGACGGCAGCTACGAGGATTTCGAGTATGCTCTAAAGGTAGGAGTCACCGCACCGTTTTACCTTGCTAAGCTCTTCAAGCCTTATTTTTCCGAGGGAGCGAGCATTGTAAACATTTCATCTTCTCGCGACAGAATGAGTCAGCCCGAGACCGAGAGCTATACCGCGGCAAAGGGCGGCATCTCATCCCTCACTCATGCGCTGGCAGTCAGCCTGTCGGGTATGGTACGTGTCAATTCCGTATCTCCCGGATGGATAGACAACGGCTACAAGGTATACGAGGGATCTGATGCTGTGCAGCAGCCCGTCGGCAGAGTCGGCAACCCTAAGGATATCGCAAACGCGGTGCTTTACCTCTGTTCTGATATGGCAGGATTTATCACGGGTGAGAATATCTGCATCGACGGAGGCATGACACGGCAAATGATCTATCACGGTGATTTCGGCTGGACGCTTGACAAAAAATAACCGTGGTACAGTGCCTTTATGATTGCCAAAGCGGTAAGATTTTGCAAAAAAAACGGCAAGAGCCTAAAAATACACGGAAAGAAGAGCATTTCGGACGACCCCGGTGTGCTCTTTTTTGCCTTTTTGCGAAATTATTAAAAATTATGATATTTTCCGTCAACTTATTGAAAAAACAAAATGAGGATACTAAAATATAGTCAGACTCGTCTTAATCTAACTGCGAAGGAGTTTTGTCTATGTATACAGCGATTACGTTGGTGGCAGCAGCTGTCTTGTCGACGGCTTTGCTTTTACTGTTATCCAAGCAGACCGACGCTGATTTCAATAAAATTCTAAAGGCACTTGCAATTGCGCTTTGCGCTGTAGGTTTCTTCCGTTTCATGCTTTGTGACGGATTTATCTATGTTATCAACCGAGGCGCGATGGGTGGAGTGTTCTACAAGAATAAGGACGTTTTATCCACTATTCTCCGTTGGGGATACTGTGCTAATTATTCCATTATTCCCGTGGCGGTTTTATCAAAGAGCAGGCTGTTCCGTAATCTTGCGTGCTACTACTGCTTACCGTTTTCGCTTCTTTCCGCTGTGTATTTCGAGCGCTTTATGCCTTACTTTACACAGGACACCGGAGTGGGAATTTACCTTCCTCCCATCTTCAGATACATTTACTTTGCGCTTGAGCTCGTGATAGCAATCTCGGTTGTGGTCATGCTCTGCGTACGAGAGAAGCATTATCTTCGTGTTACCGATTCCAGGGAGGTCGTACGCTTCCTTGTATCTCTGCCTTTCGTTGCGTTTGCTACTATGCCTGCTTACGTGCCGCAGTCGCTTATAGGTTACTCCAAGCTTCGCGTTACTTCGTTTGGCGGGGCACACTTCGCATGGATGGGATTGCTTGTTGTAATTATATTCGTGCTTTACAAATTGTTCCGATTCAGGAGCTATGAGGATAGATACAATCTTTGTCTGTTCCTCACGTTCGCGCTCTTCTTCCATTACAACTCACTCTATCTCATGGGCTTTAGCCTTCCGAGATTACCTATTCAGCTTTGCAACCTCGCTGCATTCTTCTACATTATCGCCATTCCTTTCAAGATGAGAAAGTTCTTTGAATTTTGCTTCATCGTAAACATAACGGGTACTCTTATTGCGATCCTTTCTCCCGACTTTGCGACAACGGGTCTTGGCTTCTGGAATCTGCATTACGTGTACGAGCACTCCTTAGTGCTTATAATCCCCGTGCTTGCTATGGGACTCCGCATCTTCCCGCACGTTACACGCAAGTCGCTTAAGTATGCCGCTATCGGCTACGTCAGCTACTTTGTATTCTGTATCATCGGCGGCGGTATTCTTAACGCTCTCTCTGACTATACCGGTCAGGAGGTCAACTACTTCTTCATGTTTGATCTTGATAAGGCTAAATCCTTTGTAGGCGTTATTGAGCGCGCCGAGGTGTTCGGCGTGACCATCGGTGCGTATACGTTCTATCCGATTTTGATGGTTGTAGTATTTTTCGCATTTGCGGCTCTTTGTCTTGCATTCTACCGCTTTACTTTATATTGCTATAAGGTAGAAAAGGATCACTTGGAGCTCCGTAATGCCGGACTTGATATTATTGAGAAGCGTCTTGGAAGAACTTTAAAATTCCAGCGCGAGTTCAAGGACTGATTTGGAGGCTTATAATGTTAGAAATTAAGAATTTGACTAAGAATTATGCCGGTTCTGCCGTAAATGCGGTCGAGGACCTTTCGATATCTCTCAGAGCGGGTGAAATATACGGCTTCCTCGGTTCTAACGGAGCGGGTAAGAGTACTACCATCAAGGCTCTCGTCGGTATCCATCCCTTCCAGCAGGGAGACGTTCTGATCAACGGTGTTTCGATCAAGAGCGATCCTCTCAGAGCAAAGCAGCAGATAGGATACGTTTCCGACAACCACGCAGTATTCGAGCGTCTTACCGGACGCGAGTACGTAAATCATATTGCTAATCTTTACGGTGTTCCCAAGGAAGAGACGGAGGCCATCTGTGACGATCTTCTCAACATCTTCAAGCTTAAGGATGCTTTCGATTCTCCGATCAAAAGCTACTCCCACGGTATGAAGCAGAAGATATCGGTTATAGGAGCTCTTGTTCACAGCCCTAAGCTTTGGGTTTTGGACGAGCCTCTCACAGGTCTTGATCCGCAGAGCGCTTATCAGCTCAAGCTTGTTATGAAGCGTCATGCGGCGGCAGGCAATACCGTATTCTTCAGCTCACACATACTTGACGTAGTAGAAAATCTCTGCGACCGTTGCTGCATTATCCAAAAGGGTAAGCTGCAGGGCGTGTTCGATCTCGCGGAGCTTCGCAGCGAGGGACGCTCGCTTGAGGAGATATTCATGAACGTTATCGGTGAGACCGAAGGTGGTAATGACTGATGCAAAACGTTTTAAATCTTCTGAGGTTACAGATCGATAACCATACCGATCTGCTTAAGACAGCCTCACCGAAGAAGATGGCTATGTCGCTGGTCAAGATACTTGCAGTTATCGTTGCCATCAGCGCGGCACTCTTCTATGGCTGTATGCGTGTCTTCATGCTTGGCTTTGCCATCAATGCCGAGCTTATCGCAATAGTCTTACTTGCGGTGCAGGGACTGACTCTTGTATTCACCATCGCGCACGTTATAAGTACGCTGTATTTATCCAAGGATAACGAGCTTCTGATCTGTATGCCGGTTACGGCAAATCAGTTCTTTATATCCAAGGTTCTTCTCGTATACTTCAAGGAGCTTGCCTTTGATGCTCTCCTTTGCGCACCGTTACTTGTTTGTTTAGGTATATTCGGCGGCTTTGGTGTCAGCTTCTATCTTGCCGTGCCGCTTTACGTAATTCTTCTTCCTATATTACCTATTATTCTCGCATCGTTCATCAGTATTCCCGTAATGCGTGTACTTGCATTTTTGAAAAAGCACGCGGTACTCGCCATTATCATACTGCTTGTATCGGTTGCGGGTATACTCTTCGCTTACATGGAGCTTATCGCGAGTATCGCGGGTAACTTCAATATCACCGAGCAGCAGTTAGAGGTCGTTAAATCGATCAATGAGGCTGTCAGAGGGCTCGGCAGCAAGATATTTGTATACTATCAGCTTTCTCAGGCGATGATGTCCTTCGGTAAGTGGTATTATATAGTATTCTTTATTCTTCTTTGTGCCGCTCTTTCATTTGCGACGGTGATGATAATCCGTCCGTTCTATTTCCGTGTTGCGATGCCCCAGCTTGAGAACCGTGTTACAAAGCGCAACTCAGAAAAGGGCAAATTCCGTCACACGTCCCCCTTCGTCAGCCTTATAAACAAAGAGCTGTTATGTATCTTCCGTTCACCCTCCGAGGTGTTCCAGTACTTCCTCTTCACGTTACTTATGCCCTTTATAGTGTTCTCATACGACCGCCTTCTTATGACCATAACGGTTAACCAAGCGGGTGTCAATATGATTGCGGGCTCACACGTGATGATCATAGCTATAATGGCTATGCTCTCCAACATATCCTCAGCATCGGCTATATCCCGTGACGGAGGTAACTTCCATACATCTAAAATCGTTCCCGTAAGTTATTTCACACAGGTATTTGCCAAGCTGACGTTTAACGCCATCTTTACATTGGGCGCGCTTCTTGTTACCGCGATCGTGTCCGCGTTTACTTATCCCGTATGGCAGATAATACTCGGCACACTCTCGGTTGCTTTCGCATCCGTCGGACATATCGCGCTCTGCCTTGAGATGGATATCAAGAACCCCAGCGTGAGCATCCAGGGTGACGAATCCTCCTCCACTACCAGCAAGAGCACACCTAAGGCTCTCGTGATCGGACTTATTATCGGATTTGTAATGGGACTCACCGTTATTCTTATGTCATCGATTAAGAAAGTGGTAATTCCTACTGCGCTCCCCTATATACTCCTGATTGCAGTCGCTTTCATTTTTGCTATCTGGCGACTCTGGAATCTCATCCTCCGTATCCAGCTGGCATACGACAAAATTGAAATGTGAGTTTTGCTATGAAGAAAACAGTTGTTATTATATTAGCACTGCTGCCGATCGTATTGCTTCTTATCATCGCGTTCGCCGGACGCATACTGTCGACGTATCAGCGTATTGACGTTGAGCGTGTCGTATTTACCGACGATAACGGAAAAGCACTTGCAAACGAAGCTGTGATCACGATCAGCACAGGTGAAACAGTATCTACACGTATTCAGATATATCCCGAGCTTGCTACGGACAAGCGTGTCAGCTATTCATCCTCCAATGAGAGAGTATGCACGGTTGATAAAGACGGAGCGGTTACGGGAATCAGCGCGGGAAGCGCAACTATTGTGGTTAAAACTGCAGACGGCAACAAGACAGCACAGCTGACCGTCATTGTCCGTGCCGACGGTGTAACAGGGGTTACGTTAACACCTGAGACTCTCAGCATGATGATTGGCGAAAGCTATGATCTTAGGACCGAGGTAATGCCGCATGCAGCTCTTAATAAAAAAGTCACTTACAAGACGAGCGATCCTTCTGTCGTGACAGTCAGCGCGACCGGTAAGGTCAAGGCGGTAGGTGCGGGCACAGCTATTGTTACCGTTACCACCTCCGACGGCGGATTTACCGATACCTGTACGGTTACGGTTACAGACAGCACGCCCCCCTTGTTCTTCGATTTCACCTCTGTTGCAGGTATGCAGCAGACCGGCGTGGGTTACAGAAGCGACACAGATGCTGTTGATCTCTTCTCTGGCCTTGAGTTTATTGAAGAAATAGAAAAGGGCGATATACTGTTCCGTGTCGTTGGAGGAGCTACCGTTGATGAAAACGGAGTGCTTACCTTTAATCAGTCCGGTATGGTTAACGTTATCGCTTACGTAGGCGACGCAGACGATCCCACCTACAGCGCAGAGGTGCGCATAGCGTGGTTAGGCTGATCTTAAAAGAAACAAAAAAATAAAACAAGGAGAAAATCAAATGAAAACTTTAAGAAACATACTTATCTTCGTATGCTTGATTTCAACTTTGGTATTCGTTTTGGCTTCTTGTGGTCCTAAGGAGTCTTTACGTCTTGCAGCAGATAAGTCTACTGCAAAGCACAATGAGGTTGTAACCTTCAGCACAACTCACGTTACTAAAAAGGGTGAGGCTCTCACAGATGCGGCTACTTATGAAATCACCGCAGGCGCTGAGTCCGCAACTCTTGACGGCAACAAGCTTACAATCGCTCCCACCGCTAAGAACGGCGACGTTATCACCGTTGTATCCAAAATGGGTGATCTTGTTTCCAACGCGGTAAGCGTTACTGTAAAGCTTCCCGAAAACGCACTTTCCATTTCCTCTAACACAAATACTGCTCAGCGCGAGCAGATCGTTGATATTACAGTTACCCTTACCGAAGACGGCAAGGCTATTGATGCAGCCGAGGCTGATCTCACTATCACCAAGGGTGCAGACGCAGCTACTCTCGTAGGTACTAAGCTTACCATTAACGAGGATGCTGAACACGGTACAGAGATAGAGATCGTTGCTACCTACAAGGATCTCACATCCAACACTCTTAAGATCAGAGTAGAAATTCCCGTTACCGGCCTTACTATTTCCGCTGACAAGAGCACTGTTCCCGCAGGCTCGAGCCTTGCTCTTAAGGTTGATATCCTTCCTGTAGGCCTTAACGTTGACGTTGAGTGGATGGTTACCGAGGGCGCAGCTCTCTGCGATATCGTAAACAACCGTCTCTACGTACACGACGACGCTGCTGACGGCTCCACGATCAAGGTACAGGCAAAGTCCGGCAACGTTACAAGTAACGAGCTCACCTTCACCGTAGGCGCGGACGGCGAGACATTCCTTCTCTTCCTTTCTCAGACAGCACTTACCGTTGATACCAGAAATGAGGAAGCGGCTCTTCCTCTTGAGGTAGAGATCTTTGACAGCAATCTTCAGCCCGTAAGCAACAACGTAACATTCGAGGTTATCAGCGGTGCAGAGTTCCTTTCTCTCGACGTTGACGGTAACGTTTGTTACTTCGAGGCTCTCGGTCACGGCCAGGCTATCGTACGCGTATCTCTTCCCGGAACCAACGTTTTCAAGACCGCTACCGTAAAGGTAATCGTTCCTCCGGATGCAGTAAGACTTCCTGAGGTATTCAATGAGCGTCTTGGTATTGACTACAACTTCTCTATGGTTAATCCCGGAGAGGGAACTGCAGACCGTCTTGATTTCAATGCTGTAGCTCTCGGTCAGAATGTATGCACTACTCTTAAGTACACCTTCACTCACGAGGACGGCACCACCGGTGACGAGGTTGCTGTTTGGGGTGACGGCAAGATCACCTTCAAGAAGACCGGACGTGTAACGCTTACCGTTTCCTCTGATTCCGGCAGCCGCCACGAGGTTACCGCCACCTACAGATTCCAGGTAAACGAGGGTTACAACGTAAGAAATTACTCCGAGCTTAAGGCTCTTCTTGAGAGCAACTCCTACAACGGTGAGATCATTAACGTAGTAGTTAGTGAGAAGCCCGTTGGCGCAAACGGATATCCTTACGGATACGATCTCGTTCCTCCCGCAGCACTTAAGGCTGCAGCTGAGCAGACATGGCAGGATATCTTCTATGGCTCTGTTATCAACGCAAATAACAAGAACGTTCATATTAACGGTAACCTCCACAAGCTTGATGCTTCTCAGCTCAGAGTTATCTCCGAGGATGAGATCCACGCGCTTAATAATACCGGTGAATATGGCGGCACTTATATTGATGCTCTCATTACGATCGCTCCCGATCATGCAAATCCTGCTGAGCTTACAGGTAAGCAGCACATCGTTAAGATCAACAACTTCGAGGTAGTAGGTAATACTCCCAAGGACTTTGACGGCGACCTTAACGGCAAGGTACCTTACGGTGTTGTTAATACAGGTATTCATATCGGTAACCTTAGCTATGACGTAGTATATCACCTTGAGATGAGCAATATTACCGCATCCAGATGTCACGTTGGTTTACGTTTCCGCCGTGTTATCAGTGATAGCAACGTGGATAACATCAACGTTTACAACTGCTTCTCCAACGGTATAGAGACCGCGGCGTCCATCATGACCTTCGGCAACCTTACATTTGCTGATATCGGCGCGGCAGGTATAGAGATGGTAACCGATAATTCCAACAGAGCAGGCGAGAGCTTCGACCAGCTCCAGAAAATAACATACGCAGGAACTATTGATGCCACCCACAACCTTACCACAGGTGATTCCAGATATCTTCAGAACTTCGTAGTTTCAGGCTACAACGTTCAGCAGATCATCATGGGTGTAATGCAGCAGTATCCTCAGTCCGGATCTCATATGATGAACAGCAACTACCAGTTCTCATTCGTAACCTTCATATTCAACGACTTTGAGCTCGGTGCAAACTACAGCCAGGCAGTATATCCCGCATACAGCGAAGGCGGTATCATCAACGCAAACGATCTTCCTACCGACGGTACTGTAGATACTACTCACGAGTACATCCTTCTTGAGATAAAGATCGGTGGTATGAGCCTTGGTAACGCTCTTCTTTACAACCATCACTACGTAGCACCCGCTTCCAACTAATATAGGAAAAGCAGGCTTACGTAAAGCAATAAACAAAACACGCGGCGAGGCACGTCCTCGCCGCGTGTTTTTTGTAACACCTTTGTAACACCGAGTGTATTATTATGTAACTGCGTAACACGCGATAAAATTTACATTAAGAGGAAAACGGTATGAAAAGACTTACGCTTTTTTTAGTTTTGATTTGCATAGGTTGCTAAAAAGCCTATCTCTTTCTTTTGCATGGCAAAAAATATACTGCCTTAAACAAAGAAAAAAGCTCGGCGAGCATTTATGAGAGTTTACACAATAGCCTTGAGGAAGGTTGCTTTTTATGATATAATAAAACTCAGGAACAGATACTTTGTCTAGTGGAGATTAACTATGGAATTTGAAGAATATGCGTATATATTAAAGCGACAGAAGGAATTGACGACTCCCGAAATGGAAGAAGCATTGAA
>JAFVYL010000008.1 GCA_017508665.1 Clostridia bacterium
GTCGGGAGCTACGTTGTTTTCGGTTACAGGAGTGCCTTCGGTGTGGCCGAGTGCGGGAACTGTGGTCTGTTCTACGGTTACAGTACCGCAGACAGTACACTTCTTACCGTCGGTAAGTCCGGTCTCGGTGCAGGTCGCATCCTTGCCGGGAACGGTTTCCTCAGTGTGACCGAGTGCAGAAACTTCGGTATGAACTCTGGAGAGTTCTGTGTTACATACGGTACAGTAAACTACTGTGTCATAGCCGCCAACTGTAGTGCAATCGGGAGCTACATTGTTTTCGGTTACAGGAGTGCCTTCGGTATGTCCGAGTGCGGGAACTGTGGTCTGTTCTACGGTTACTGTATCGCAGACAGTACACTTCTTACCTGCGGTAAGACCGGTTTCGGTGCAAGTAGGAGCTACTGCTTCAAGAGTTTGCTCGATGTGACCGGTTGCACGAACAACGGTCTGCTCTACGGTTACCGTACCGCATACAGAACACTTCTTACCCTCGGTAAGACCGGTTTCGGTGCAAGTAGGAGCTACTGCTTCAAGAGTTTGCTCGATGTGAGGAATTGTAGGAACAACGGTCTGCTCTACGGTTACCGTACCGCATACAGAACACTTCTTACCCTCGGTAAGACCGGTTTCGGCGCAAGTAGGAGCTACTGCCTCAATCTTTTCCTCGGTGTGACCGGTTGCGGGAACGGTATCAGTTATGTACTTATCATCGCAACCTATACAAGTGTGCGTGGTATATCCCTCATCGGTGCACGTGGGGGCGGTTACAATTGCTGTATAATTGTGAGAACCGGTAGAAACAGTAAAATCGTTAGTAGTAATAGGACAATAGGTATCCTTAAGTGTTGAATAATACTCAACCTGGACCTCAGTGCCGTCCTCGGAGAAGTAAAGCATAGCAACCATGCCCTTAGATCCCTGACCGTACTCTGCATCCATAATCTGAGGATTTACAAGAATCTGGGTTACCTCATTGCCGTGGTTTCCAACCTGCTTGGTAACGACTACGTCATCAGCTCCGGAGTGACCGCAGATTATCATAGCAATATTAGGATGCTTACTTAAGAACTTATTCCAAAGATCATCAGCGGCATTATTATTTGGGTTATACGCTGTAGCATTTCCGATTTCATCTCTGGTACTGAGTGTTCCGTCGCTCTGCATATAGTGGTGAGTAGTAACGATTACCTTATGGTTGGGATGAGCGGACACGACCTCATTTGCCCACACGAGAACATCGTCCTTGGTTCCGTGATCAAGGCAAAGAAGCAGATAATCAACGGTTCCCGCCTTGAATGTGTGGTAAACGTTGTCAATTCTTCCTTCCTGATAGTATCCTGCGATGTTGCTTGTATATCCTTCGTGATCGGCAAAGTACTGATTGAAGAGTTCAATTCCGTCGTGACCGTCACCACGAATAAGCGAATACGGAATCTTGCCGTCCATAAGCGAGATCGCTTCCTTAGCGGCCTCCCACTGAGCCTTCGCTCTTCCTTCCTCGTAGTTAGTATGTCCTACGTCTACGCCGTACTCGGTTATATCACCAAGTCCGACAACGTACTGAATATTCTTGGATGACTGATTGTTCAGAATCCATTGGTATATATTCTTGAGAAGTTCAGGATTCTGATCTGTAACCGTCTGTGTATCACCGACGATCGCAAGACTGTAGGAATAGTTCTTATCGGGAAGTTCTACGTATTCCTTTTCCCAAAGGAGCTGCTTATATGCCGCTGTATATCCGTTACCTGATATATCTTCAAGATTTCCGTATGCATTCTCAGGAGAGATCTGATAGCATGCGAGTAAACCTGCATCGTTCTTGTCGAGAGCGCCGGCATAGTCGGATGCAATCTCCTCGGCACTTCTTACGTCAGAATAAAGACGGATCTCTTTGATAAAGCCCTTAAAATATTGGTCAGCTCTGTTTTCCCAATATTCACCGTCTCCCTCTGCATAACGCAACGCAGTATCTCTACCTATGAGGAACTTCTGATCAAAGGCATCAGAACGATATTCAAGAACATTCTCTGTAAGAGTCTGCATAAGAACACCGTTAACGTAGCAACGCGCTTCACCGGATGCAAGATCATGAACTACTGTAAGATGTGTCCACGTGCTGTTTTTTAGATTCACATCGGTAAATCTGTGATATGAGATAGAACCGGATGCGTTACTGTATGCCAGACGGGGATTTCCATCCTTGTATATCTCAAGCCATACACGAGAACCATTATAGCTACGGTAGTTGCCTACTATAGTTCCTGATATACTGTTAGGGATTGACTTTGGAACGTATATCCATGCTTCAAACGTTTCAATATTCGATGTGATAGATTGATCTATCTCATATTTACCAAAGTTTTCAACCTGGATACCGCTTCCGTTATGGTAAAGAAGTTTGTTTCCGCTTCCTGAGTAATCGCGCAATGCAGCTTCACCCATTCTTGTAAGATCATAAGCAGCTACAAGATTATTTCCGATCCCCCAGGTCTTGGTGATATTTTTATCCGAGGCAATCTCACTTGCAGAACGCATATCACTGTACATTGCAACGGAATAAATAAGTCCCTTAAAATAGTTGGTGTTTCCGGTTCTATAATCACCGCCGATTCTGAATGGGTGAGTGAAATCGGAATCCTTAGGAAGAACTATAGCGGGATAACGAGTTGCTTTCTTTACACCGTCGACGTAAAGGTGAACGGAGTCACCGTATTCTGCATAGTATTCCAGAACTATAGCATAATGGTGTACGCCACCACTTCTTATATCGGCCTCTGACTGTTCGAAGTTGGCAACCCACTCAGAGCCACCGTTATACTTGCCACGAACTCTGAGCCTACCATAGTCGATAGCCTCAACGTTGATATAAGAGGTGGCATCCTCGCTGTAGTTACCGATAATTACACCGGCAGCCGCCGAACCGATATGAGTACATCCGGCAAGTTCAAATTCGATAGTTACAGGAGCATTGATTTTATTCGACATCTCATAGTAAGTATCTTCTTTGAAGTAACGCTGATTTTCCGATACTCCGGGGGTGGTAACAACTCCACTGCCGGCTACCGCCTGAGCTCCGACTGCATTAGCCGTAAGGGATGCTGAAGGCATCACAAGCATGAGCATCATGCAGATTAAAATTGATGAGGTAAATAAGCGCAAAAAAATTCTAAATGACTTTTTTCTCATGTTTTTTCTCCTTTTAATATTATATTACACTACCATTATAACACGCCACGAGATTATCGTAAAGAATATGATAAAAAGGGGTTGCTATATTTTTCAAGTTGTGGTATACTGTAAAAAAAAGGAGGTTAAGTTTTTATGGAACTTCTACAATTACGCTACTTTTACGAGAGTGCAAAGAACGAAAATTTTGCAAAAACGGCAGAAAAATACATGGTACCGGCATCATCCATATCAGCATCGGTAAAGAGACTTGAGGATGAGCTTGGCTGTAAGCTGTTTGAAAGGCGAAGCAATCGAATCACTCTGAACGAAAACGGTAGAGAACTACAAAGCTCGCTTGCAGTTATCTTCGATGAGCTCGACCAGACGGTAGAGAAAATTCGAACAACCAAGCCTCATAAAACAGAGATTCGTATACTTGTGTTGGCTATGCGCGATCATATCAGCAATATTATGTTTGAATATCAGAAGCTATACCCTAACGTACACTTCGTTGCTATGTTTGACGTAGACAACAACGCGGCTCTGGAATTTGATCTCATTGTCGATAAGTACAGCAATATGTATTCAGAATACAGACGTCGCGAGCTTGGAAATTATAAGGTCGGATTTAAAGCAGTACCGAATCATCCCTTAGTTGGCAAAGAGGTAGTGATGCAGGATCTACGTAACGAGAGATTCATAACACTTGAGTATGAGCTAGGACTCAACAGTACTCTGTTTGAATGCTGTAAAAACGCAGGATTTTATCCTAATATCGTCTTGCAAACCAACGACCGTCAATGCTTCCGCCGTAGTGCGGAAGAGGGTATCGGCATCGGACTGTGGCTCAAATCCAAGTTTGCACCGCCACCGTCAGATCTCGTAGACATAAATGTCACCGATCTACAGCTCAGTCACACCCTATATCTCTACTATAAAAACGGCATCGTCAACGAGCAGATCAAGGACTTTATAAAGTTCCTGACCGCAAAGGAATTTCAAGAATAGAAACACTGAAAATACATCCTATATATACAAGAACGGTGTTGCAAAAGTATAGAAAATGGCTCGAATTATCGCTAATTCCAAGCCCTATTAATTCAAGTGATTCTTTGTCTCATAAAGCTCATAGCTATTGTACAGATGGTCTTTGGAATTCGTAGACTTCAACATTTTGTCATATTACCTTAGTAACGCTTATGCTATACATTTACACAAGCAATAAGTCAATATATTTCAGATCGAACTATGCAAAAAGCATCCCGATATTCTCGGGATGCTTTAAATTATGCATGGTGAATTATACTATTAAGTGCAACACTTTTAAGAAAAAAGAACACTCATATTGAATCCTGTGTTATAATGAAGTTACCACACAACAAATAACAAAAAGGAGAATTCAATATGAGCTATACCCATTTTACCATAGAAGAAC
>JAFVYL010000009.1 GCA_017508665.1 Clostridia bacterium
GGGAATCGAACCCATGTTACAGCCGTGAAAGGGCCGTGTCTTAACCGCTTGACCAACGAGCCTGGTAGCGAATGTCGGACTTGAACCAACGACCTGCCGGGTATGAACCGGACGCTCTAGCCAACTGAGCTAATTCGCCATATTACGCAAGTTCTCAGAAATCTTGCTTGAACATTATATCATAAGGATATGAAAAAGTCAATAGCTTTTTTAAAAATATTTTTCAATTGACAAAAGAGATCGCTTAGTGTATAATAGCATATATAAATTGCGCGCAAAGTACATTGCATTTGTATTTCTGTTGCTTGTTTTTACAGGCGCGCATATCGATAAAAGGAGAAAGATATGTCCACACCCATGCTTATAGGAATTGCCGGAGGTACCGGATCGGGAAAATCTACCTTCGCGCAGGGGCTAAAGCGCCTTTTTCCCGATGAGATAACCATAATTTCCTACGATAATTATTACAAGCCGCAGGACCATCTCTCGATGGAAGAGAGGGTAAAGACCAACTACGACTGCCCCGATGCGCTTGATACAGATCTTCTTGTGAAGCATCTAAGACAGATGCAGGACGGTGAGGAGGTCGAAATCCCCAATTACGATTTTTGCGTACATACCCGCCGCGGCGACTTTACAATCACAAAGCCCACACCCGTGATAATTGTCGACGGTATTCTCACCTTCCACGATGAGAGATTGCGCGAGATGTTTGACATAAAGATCTTTGCCGATGCTGATGCGGACGAGCGTATTTTGCGCAGACTTCGCCGCGACGTTACAGAGCGCGGACGTGACATTGACGGTGTGATAAAACAGTACGTGGATACGGTTAAGATCATGCACGGTATATACGTTGAGCCTACAAAGAAATATGCGGATATACTTATAAACGGCGGTATGAATAAGACTGCCCTTGACGTTGTCGCTGCGAGAATAGCGCGCAAGATCAAGGAGGATAAAAAGCAAAATGGATAAAAGAAATCCCATTCTGTCCGTCATCTTCACACTTGCTGTAGTTGTGTTGACTATTACGTTTTCAATAGGACTGCCTATCTACGTCCGTCCATTCTATTATGCCCATATTCCGTCAATACAGAAAGAGTTTAAAGAGGAAATTGACGTAACCCTTGAGTGGGATTACGTGCAAGAAGCATACGATGAGGTGCTTGACTTTCTCGTTTTACCGGGCAGAGAATTCGGAACGGGTGATTTGCCATTCTCGGAGGAGGGGAAAGGACACTTTGAGGATTGCAAGGTCCTCTTCGATCTTAATAAATACGGATTTATAGTATCTTTTGCAGTAGTAGTTCTGTTATTCATAGCCGATAAACTCAAGCTCATCAGACTTGCAAGGCCTTGCGGACTTCCGCTTTCCTTCTTTGCGGGACTCGGCACGCTCATTCTCTTTGCAGGGCTTGGCGTGATAGTGGCGCAGGATTTTGCCACCGCATTTGAGATCTTTCACAAGATATTCTTCCCGGGCAAGGATAACTGGATGTTCAACCCCTCGACAGATCCGATAATCCTCTTTATGCCTCAACGTTTCTTTATGCACTGTGCGATACTTATTTGCGCGTCTATACTTCTCATATCAATAGGAAATATTGTGAGAGGTATAAAGAATAAAGATTATTGAATAATTATTAAAATAAACCGATAAATGACTACTTTGATTTGCATTTATCGGTTTATTTTTTATTTTCAGTTTTCTTTTCTGATGAAGTTTGTATACACCTTAGACTCTCTCTCGATGGGCGGCAGCTGCTCCTTGCCAAGTCTTATACACTTGATGAGAAAGGCCATGTTTTTACCGAGTCCGCGCATGGTATGCAGACCCTCGAGATCGCGCTCCGCATCCTCTGCGTTGTTGCCGTGTACTTGGTTCCAGTATCTTGCTGAAACGATAGGCATATCACTGATGGTGAAGTACTTGTTGAGTACGTCGAAGGAAGCTGTACATCCGCCGCGTCTGGCTGCGACAACAGATGCACCCACCTTCATGGTCTTATCAAATCTTGAGCTGTAGAAGAGTCGGTCGAGCAGAGCGAGAAAAGCACCGTTTGGAGATGCGTAGAATACCGGAGAGCCTATTATAAGTCCGTCGGCTTCCTTGAATTTTTCAGCAATCTCGTTTACTATATCGTCATGCACGCACTTCTTAAGCTTGCCGCAGGCATAACAGCCCATACAGCCTCTGACGTTCAGATGTCCTACGTGAATTATCTCGGCATCCACTCCCTCAGCGATGAGTGTGTCCGCGACCTCGCGGAGCGCTCTGTAGGTAGTGCCCTCATTGTGAGGACTTCCGTTGAGAAGTATTACGCGCGGTTTGGTTGTATTTGACATATGTATATCTCCTTTCGATTTCATTATATATTATAACCGCTATCTTGAAAAAATGCAAGTGGGTAGGGAGAAAAGTGTAAAAATGCGCCAAAATAATTATGAACAAAATGTAAATATTATTTTTTGTCTTTTCTATCATTCACCCGCGAAATAACAGATTACTCTCCGCCTATAGTTTCACTTCGACGCATAAAACGGCAGGATTCGACCTTCCAAAAGCGGGGCGTGTCAACTTTGTTTCTTAATAAAAACGGCCGAAATGCACAAAAAGACAACTAAAGTTTACTATATCTTTTGCGCAAATTTTGTAAGACGGTACGTAGGATGCTAAAAGTTGGAAGGGGAGAAATTTTCGAATAACTATTGCTATTTTAATAATTATGTGTTATAATTTATAAAACTATTGCTTGCGCGTATTATAATACACGCAGAAAGGAGCGTCACGTCGATGGGAAATAAGTTTGTAAGTCTGCTTTATCCGAATGAAGAGTCTGAAGCATTCCACCGTAACAGAGCAAATCTGCCAAACGTCACCGAGGAAGTGTGTGACGAGCTTGGCCTCAACGAAATATTCATGCTTAAGACCTCGTCTCTTACCGATTACTTTACGACGGATGAGAGGGTAATAGCATACAGGCAGTCCACGGTCCGTGACCTGCTTTCCATACCGGAGCTGCTTGAGACACTTTCCGGCATACATCCGATACTCGATGATATCCGTGAGCTCCGAAGACTTGACAATGAGAATATAACCTCGGCTGATTCCTATCTCTACAGCATAACCGAGATAGAGCTATACGTTACCTGTCTTGACACTCTCAGGCGTGGCTTCAGCGGTGTTAAGGATAAGATCACCAGTCCTGCCTTCCGCGCTCTTTCGGACTTTGTATGCGAGCTTACCGAGTCGGATTACTACCGCGAGCTCAATGAAAAGCTTGCCGCTCTATCGGACAGAGTTCATGAGGTCAAGAGCATTACCATCGGAGTCAACCTTGACAGAGAGTTCCGTCCGGAGTCTGCGGGAGTCATTTCCGTAAATTCCGAGCATTTTAAGTCCGGCAAGCTGCTTGACAAGATACTCAGGCTCTCGTTTAAGAATGATGCCTTCACCTGTATCGCAAACCTCGCGCCCTTCGGCAGAGGGCAGAGCGATAATAAGCAGGAGGCACTCATCGGCGCGTTTAACAGCGCTATAGAGGACGTCTTCCGCTCCTCGGTGCGCGGCTGGAGAAACATCGTAGCCGATTACGTTATCGAAAACACCGACTTCCTTCTCAAGCTTCTGCCCGAGATAGAGTTCGTTTCCCGTGCGGCGGAGCTTCTCAAAAAGCTTTCCGATCATCCCGGGTGCACGGTCTGCTATCCCGAGCTCGCTCCTATGTCGGATAAGCGATTCGAAGCGGTCGGACTTTACAACCCTCGCGTAGCTCTTGCTATCGAGGACGAGATAGTTACAAACGACCTCTCGTTTGACGATGAGGCGAGAATATACGTTTTGACAGGCCCTAACCGAGGCGGTAAATCGGTTATAACCGTTGCTCTCGGAGCGTCTCAGGCCATGTGTCAGCTTGGACTTCCTGTTCCCGCAGAGAGTGCTGTTATCTCACCCGTCAGCGGCATCTTCACTCATTTCCCCGAGGGGGCTGACGACACCATAGATAAGGGACGTCTTGGTGAGGAATGTGCAAGACTCAAGGAGATCTTTGACGGGGCGGATGCCGACACCATGATACTTCTTGACGAGTCCCTCTCATCCACCGGAGCATACGAGGCCTCTTACATAGCCTCCGAGATACTTTCGGCTTTCGCGGTCATGAGATGCCGCGGAATCTTCTCGACACATCTTCACGAGCTTGCGGCGTCGGTGCCTGAGATCAACGAGCGCTCTGTCAGAGCGGGCGGCATCAAGCTCGACACTCTCGTGGCGGGAATTGAGGAAGGACAAAGGTCCTTTAAAATACACAGAGCAAAGCCCGACGGTAAGTCTTATGCGAGAGATATCGCAGACAAATACGGCCTTTCCTTCGAGACTCTTATGGAAAGGATGGATGCGCGCGAGCGCTGATCGAGTATGGGAATTGTAATAGGTATTGACGTCGGCGGCAGTACGACGAAGATAGTCGGCTTCAAGGATGAAGGCGGCAAGCGTGAGCTGATACGTCCTCAGCTCGTAAAGGCGAATGACCCTCTGACTGCAACGTACGGAGCATTCGGTAAATTCACGGACGAAAACGGTATCAAGATTTCTGATATAGATAAGGTTCTTATGACCGGCGTAGGATCCTCCTACGTTAAGCACGATCTCTACGGTATAAAGTGTGTGAGAGTGCCCGAGTTTGACTGTATCGGCAAGGGCGGTATATACCTTTCCGGACTTGAAAACGCGGTAGTCGTCAGTATGGGAACCGGCACGGCCATTGTCCACGCTGAGCGCGGTGCTAAGATGAAATATCTCGGCGGTACGGGTGTCGGCGGCGGTACTCTGGTCGGACTCTCCAAGCTTCTTGTAGGTGCGGCTGATATCGGGCATATCAGCGAGTTTGTTGAGCAAGGCGAGCTTGGAAACATAGATCTCAGGATCAAGGATATGACCGCATCGGGTGCTGTACCCGTCATGAACGCTGATATGACAGCGGCAAACTTCGGCAACGTCTCGGATGTTGCCACTAAATCCGATATCGCGAAGGGAGTCGCAAACCTCGTCTACGAGACTGTGGGTATGGTTGCTATATTTGCTTCGCGCTCGGTGGGTGTTACGGATATTGTCCTGACGGGCAATCTCACAAGACTCCCGTCCTGCCTTGAAAAATTCGAGGAGTTTAACAGACTCGGATACGGAGTTAAATTTGTCGTTCCCGAGCTCTCGGAGTTCTCGACTGCGATAGGCTGCGCTATATCGGCGCTTGATTAAAGCACAACATACCTACGGAAAGGATGAATAATGAATATTTTTCGCTTCATTATACCTAAGAGTCTTGTAGAATACATCACGGTTGACAGCACGGTCAGACAGGGCTTTGAAAAGATGCGCTTCCACAGATACGTAGCCATTCCCGTTCTCGACGGAGAGGGAAGATACGTAGGTATGCTCAGAAACGATGATATTCTTGAGTATTTCATCTCTGTATCCAGCTTTGACGTGAAGGGCGGAGAAAAGACTCTTGTTGGTGACATAGTCGACCGCAATTATTCTCGTCCCCTTTACCATAACTCCACGATGGAAGAGCTTTTTGAACTTGTCAAGGAGCATAACTCTGTTCCGGTAGTAGACGACAGAGGCTGTTTCATCGGACTTGTCTTGAGACGTGACGTTATGAACTTCCTTCTTAAGCACTACGACCCGGAAAGACGGGTATGACGGCGACGAGCCGACCGAATAGTTTAAAATAGTTTAATGTAAGGCGATGAGCCTTTAGCAATATTTTGAAAATCTTACTTTGACGCGACCACGTCGGAAAGGATTAATGATGGCAGATCAGATCAAAAACGAAAATGTGGGAGAGGTAAGCTCCCCGGCAACTGAGGAAAAGGCAACTGCCCCTCAGAGAAAGCTCCCTACCTTCAAAAACGATAGGGATACAGGCAACGGAGATATGCCTCCGAGAAGAGAGCCTGTTATTAAGGAAAAGGAAAGAAAGCTCCCCGTCTTTGCGGACGAGGTGAAGCAGCATGAGGAGGATGAGTCTGATGATGACATAGATTTCACATCGGATTCTGTCGCTATGCCTTTTTCTTTCCCCACTACGAGAGCAGTTGACGTTTCAGAAGCGACAACCGGCTCAAAGGAAAAGAAAAGAAAGGCCAAGAAAGCGAAAAAGAACGAACCCGTCACAGAGACTGACGTGTATGAGGTTGGTCCCGGCAACGCGCATCTTGACAATTACGGCGTGCTCTTAACTACCGAGCGCGACAAGATGGAGCAGTTCAACGTTTATACGGTTACCGGTGAGCTTGAGCGTCGCGGCGATTTTTTCCTCGTAAACGAAGATGAACATCTTCCCAACCCTTTAGCATATGGCAGAGAGGGATATACCGAGCTTAACGGCGTTGACGTAACCTACGTACCTACATATGTTGATGAAAATAATCTTTGGGAGCGCCATGGTGCATCCAAGAGCGAGAAGCTCGGCAGGATCGAGGCTAAGGAGCTTCTTGCCGACAATGAGGCAGCAAAGCGCGAGAGAAAGGCTCCCAAGACTCCTTACAGAACCTATTCCGTCTATTCTGAGGAAAAGGATGCTTTTGAGGATGTACTTGATACTGATCTGAGAGAAATCGGAAGAGTAGAGGCTGATGCACTTCTTGAGTACTACGAATCCGAGAAGCAGAGAAGCAAAAAATCCAAGAATGAGGATGACGTTGATCCTGTGGTTGTGGTCGAAACCAAGGATAAGGAATCTGATTCTGAAGAAAATACAGAGCCTGCAAAGGCTGAGAATGATAGCCCTGTCTACCTTACCGAGCAGGATACTACCAAGACAGAAAAAACTGAAGAGAATAACGATAATGAGCAGTACGAGACTGTATATTCCGATGCCGAGGAGTACTACGCTCCCGAGGAGAATGACGAGGGTAACACCGAAGATGCTCCGGTTCTGATCTCTACTGATGCGTATGATGATAGAAGTCAGAAGGCTCGCGACAAGAGAGAGGCTCGCTCCGATAGAAGAGCGGAGAGAGAGGCCCTCTATGCTGTGGCTGATGACGAGAAGCAGAGAGCAAAGGACGAGAAGTCTGCGAAGCGCGCGGCTAAGCATAAGGCTGACGAGGATGCATCTGCTGTAGTGTACGGTGATTTTGAGGCATATGAAGCTCCCGAGGAAGAGGAGACTCCCGTTAAGGAGCCTAAGGCTAAAAAGGAATTCTCGCCCGAATCTTATGATGCTAACAGACAGAAGAAGGCTGATAAAGCTGAGGCTAAGTCCGAGCGCAAGGCTGAGGCGGCGGCTCTTATCGCAGTAGCAGCTGCAGAGAAGCAGAAGGCTAAGGAAGATAAGGCTGCGGCAAAGGCTGAGAAAAAGGCTGCGCCTGCGCCCGCACCCGAGGTTGTGTACCACGATCCTGAATCCGAGGGCTATGATCCCGATTGGGAGGCTAAAGCTAAGGAGGCAGAGGCTAAGGCTGATGCCGCTGAGCGTGAAGCAAAAAAGCTTGAGCGCGAGGGTAAGCATGCTGAGGCTGTTGCAAAGCGCAACGAGAGCACGATGGCAAGATACGAGGCTCATGAAGATAGAGTTCTTCGTGACGAAGCCGAGAAGAAAGCACTTCTTCTTACATATAAGGAAGAAACCGCAAAGGCTAAGGCTGAAAAGGCGGATGAACAGAAAGCGGATAGAGAAGCAAGAATTGCAGCGGCAGGCTTCGTACCTCCTATGGCTATCTACGATGACTTCACCGAGACCTTTGACCAGGCTGCATACGATGCAGACAAGAAGGCTGAGGCGGATGCTGTAGCACAGGCTAATGCAGATGTAAGAGCTGCAAAGGCTAACGAGAAGGCAGAGGCGAACGCTAAGAAGGCTGCAAAGACCGAAGCTAATTACGACAAGAAGACTGCCGAGCACATCGAAAAGATGGATAGAAAGGAATCGCTCCTTTCCGATGCAAAGGCAGATAAGAAGGAACAGCAGGCACGTAAGGATGCCGAGTATGAGGCTGAGAGAGCTGCAAGAATTGCAGCGGCAAGCTTCGTACCTCCTATGGCAATCTACGACGACTTTACCGAGACCTTTGACCAGGCTGCATACGATGCAGACAAGAAGGCAGAGGCGGATGCTGTAGCACAGGCTAATGCAGAGGTAAGAGCTGCAAAGGCTAACGAGAAGGCAGAAGTTAACGCTAATAAGGCTGCAAAGACCGAAGCTAATTACGACAAGAAGACTGCCGAGCACATCGAAAAGATGGAGAGAAAGGAAGCACTCCTTTCCGATGCAAAGGCAGATAAGAAGGAACAGCAGGCACGTAAGGATGCCGAGTATGAGGCTGAGAGAGCTGCAAGAATTGCAGCGGCAAGCTTCGTACCTCCTATGGCAATCTACGACGACTTCACCGAGACC